>JASFHH010000097.1:0-3040 GCA_050123335.1 Gammaproteobacteria bacterium | reverse complement strand
TTGAGTGCCAATTATTGATTGGAAAGATTTTTTGACATCTTGAGTAGTTATGGTTTGCACTTTTTGTGCATAAGTATCTAAGTAATCTATTGGTAGATTGTAAAATGCGATAGTGCTGATTATGTTAGCAATTTTATCATTATTAGATAATTGTAAAGCAAAATTACCAAGTAGAAATTTTTTTGCATCCTTTAGTTCTTGTTGAGTTGGTCCTGATTGAATAAAGTTATTTAGTACAAGTTTTGCAATTTGCAGCGCTTTATTTTTGGATTGATTTTTGGTTTGTAATAAAATATAAAACGGACCGCGATTTTTTAAAAATATAAGTTCGCTTTTAACCGAATAGCTTAAGCCATGTTTCTGCCGCACTTCGCTGAATAGACGTGAAACGAATACCCCGCTGCCTAAAATGTAGTTACCTATAAGCACGGGGAATAAATTTGGATCGTTATAATTGATTCCTAAACATCCAATGCGGATATAGGATTGTGTGCCTGGGAACGCAATGCTTTTGATTAAATTTTTTGTGATTGGTTGTGCTTGTGGCGCTGGAATGTGTTTGATGCCGGCTGGTAAATTAGCGGTAATTTTATTAGCTAGTAAGCTCGCGGTGTTTTTAGAAATATTACCAACCAAAATTATCATCATGTTTTTAGTGGAGTAGTATTGTTGATAAAATTTTACTATGTCGGATCTGCGAATCATTTGGACGGTTTTTTTGGTGCCCATAATTGTATGTGCGTAAGGTGAGTTGCCGTATAATGTTTGATAAAAAGTTTGCGTAGCAACAATTGCCGGCAGCTGTTGATCGGCGGCGATTTCTGTTGTGATTTGTTGCTTGAGGCGCTTTAATTCTTTTGCTGGAAAACTTGGATTAGTAATGATGCTATTTAATAGTTCAATAGATGGAATGAGTAGATTATTTTTGGTTAAACAACGCAAGCTTAAAATACTTATATCACGATTTATACTGATATTAAATTGTGTGCCGATCTCGTCGAATTTTTCTGCAATTTGGTTGTTGTTTAATTGGTTGGTGCCTTCGTTTAGCATGGTTCCGGTTAAATTGGCAATACCATACAGATTATTGTCTTTTGCAGAGCCTGCATTAAATAATACTCTGACATCAAGTATTGGTGATCTGGTTGTCTGCACGAAATATACAGGCACTTTGTTATTGGTTTGCCAATGATGAATGTTTATTATTGGTTTGGCAAAGGCAATATTTGCTATGAAGGTAAGTGTAATGAAAATTAAACAGCATATATAATTGTGTGTTGTCATCCCGCGACTTGATCGCGGGATCCAGAAGTGATTTGGTTTTTGCTGGATCCCGCGGTCAACAGGCTGGGCCGCGGGATGACACCGATTTTTAAATTTCGTGTTTTGATACGCAATTAATGTGTATTTCATTTTTTTGCTTCCAGTGGTTGTAAAATTGCTACCGTGAGTCTTTTTTCAGTTAAAAATTCTTTTGCAGCCATTTGCACTTGTTGAGGAGTTATTTTATTGATTTCGTCAATAAAATTTTTTCCAATTTTCCATGATAGCCCCACGCTTTCCAATCTACCTATTTCTTCGGCTTGCATAGTTAATGAGTCTCGCATAAATACATTTTGTGCGATTATTTGAGTTTTAATTTTTTGTAGTTCTTTGGTTGAAATCAGAGTGGTTTGTAATTTTTTTATTTGTGATAAAAATGCTTGTTCGAGTTCTTTAATATTGTGTTTTGGTGTTGGTATACCGGCTAAAATAAATATGTTGGATAAACGGTCAAAAGGATCATAGTGTGCTTGCGCAGCAGCAGCTATTTTTTGTTTGCGGATTAATTCTTTTTTAAGTCTTGAGCTATGACCCATGTCTAAAATACCAGCGATTACAGATAAGGCGTAAGGTTGCCAGGGTTTTTGTGCAGTTTTTATTACGGGTACATTAAACCCCAGAAAGAGCATGGGTAATTTTGCTGGCGCATTAATTATTACAGTGCGTTTGCCTAATGAAGACAAATTATGTTGCGGTTTAATTATTGGTAAAGTTTTTGGTTTGATTTTAGCAAAATGTTTTTTTGCTAAAGCATAAACTGTATTGGGATTTACATCACCAACTACCACCAAAATTGCATTATTCGGACTATAATATTGATGATACCAGTGGCGCAGATCTTCAATAGTTAAGTGTTGAATGTCATTCATCCAGCCAATGATTGGGTGATGATATGCAGTTGCTATATTAGCAGCGGCTAAAAAGCGTTCGAGAGTTAGTGCTTGTGGATCATTGTCGGTGCGTAATCTTCGTTCTTCGCGTACTACTTGGATTTCTTTAGCAAATCGTTGTTTTGATAAAATGAGATTGTGCATTCGGTCTGCTTCCAGTTCGAAACTTAATTCTAAGTATTTAGCCGGTAATTTTTGGTAATAAAAAGTGAAATCATATGAAGTGGCGGCATTTTGTTCGCCGCCGTGAGCAGCGACAATTTGCATTAGTTTTTTTGGTTGGTAGTTTTTACTTCCTTGAAACATCATGTGTTCTAAGGCATGTGAAATACCGGTAATACCCAATGGTTCATAGCTTGAGCCAACTTTGTACCATATTTGCGAAACCACGACAGGGGCGGTGTGATCAACTTTGACAAATAATTGTAAACCGTTTTTTAGTTTATAATGATGTATTTTATTGGCAAGAGCTGTTTGTGTATGAAAAGTTAAGAATAATATAATGGTCAAATAACCAATTTTTTTTAACATATCTGCAATCCTTATGGAGATATTATATTTATATGATAATATATGTGCTGGCAGATGTACAGGTGCTGGTGTTGTCTGGAGACATAATGTTAAAAATATTAAAGCGTAAACAGAAAAAAAATCAACCAGGAGTATTTGGCCGTTTAAAACATGGTTTGGCTAAAACGCGACATGCTTTAGGTGAAGGCGTTGCTAGTGCTTTATTAGGAAAAAAAGAAATTGATCGTCATATTATTGAGGAGCTTGAAACTTGTTTGTTAACCGCGGATGTTGGTGTAGAAACCACGCAAGATTTG
>JASFHH010000096.1:0-3135 GCA_050123335.1 Gammaproteobacteria bacterium | reverse complement strand
CAGGCGGAATATTAAATTTTTGTCCTCCAGCAAGAACGCTTGGAGATAGTTGCATAATTAATTCTGCAAACGATTTCAAAAAAAGAATTTTAGAGTTAAAACACAAAAGAGATCAAGTTGTAAAAATACCTTCTTTTGAAGAATGTAAAGAATGCCATTTGGAAAAAGAAACATTATGCCACGGAGGATGTCTTCAATATAAAGTGAATAACTTAGAAACTGCTGCGGTATAAATACAATTATTTTTGCATAAAATCATCTTTCAGCTTGACATAACAAGCAGAACTATAACTAAACAGTTTTTTTTCCACTTTATTTAATTCTCTTGCTTTTTTTACAGGAGATCCAACATATACATATCCTGATTCTAATTTTTTATTATGTGGCACAAGACTTCCAGCAGCAATTATAACTCCTTCTGCAATTTCCGCACCATCTAATACAATAGCTCCCATCCCTATCAAACAATTATCTCTAATAGTACAACCATGCAACGTCACATTATGCCCAATGGTAATATCGTTCCCCAAAACCAAAGTGTAGCCTTCAGCATAAAAATCACAGCTAGGGCTACCATGCAAAACACACCCATCTTGAATATTGGTACGTTCTCCGATCTCTATTCTATTAACATCCCCTCTAATAGTAGCCATAGGCCATACTGAAGAATCTTTGCCTATAATTACATCCCCAATAACCTTAGCAGATTCATCGATAAATACTCTTTCCGCTATTTTAGGAAACTTATTTTTATAAGCACAAATAGCCATAATACCTCCTTACATTATGTTTCCTTATAATATAAATCTATAAGCTGATTTTTACTAAAAAGCCCTAGTTTGATTTTAGCATTTTCCAAATGCTTTTCTACGGTACGATATGAAATATTAATAATTCTTGCAATATCTTTAGCAGTTTTCCCATGCGCAATGTTTTCGATACATTCCTTTTCTCTTAAAGTAAGCTTTTGGTAAACAGAATTATCGCAACTACCAATTAGTTTTAAAAAGCTCTTTTTCTTTTGATCATTAATTTGAAAAAGCATCGGATTAACACTGTATGTATCTAATAAAAAACTTGGTTTGATTATTCTATTATAATCAGCTTTTTTAAATAATTTTTCCGATTTGCATTCAAAATAATCAATAAATTTTTGCAAAAGATCAATATGATTATAATAAAAATTAATAATCCCAGTGTGCGGCTTTTGAACAGCAAAAAAATACGTATCAACATAATCTTTTGTTTACAACCACAATGTTTGGAAAAATTTTTAGAACCAAACTAGCCCATGCTTGAGTAAGTATTTGTATATTTAAGCCAGGACTATGCAAAAAATCAAGCAGCCTGTCGTAACAACATGGCATTAAGCCTAATATTCTTACAACGCTGGTTACTCCTGCCATATCTCCACACCTCATTGAAATAGCCATGAGAAAAACCACCATCCATAAGAATGTTCTGTGCCTGCTGCATCCAATTCTGAGTTCTTTAACGCAACCTTACCATTGTTGCCACAACCCCATATTCTTCTCCTTTATTAATATTATTTCCGACAGCTTGATAAGGCTGTCGGTGAAGACGTGACAAGTATAAACTAAATTGATATAATAAAAAAATGAAAACGGCTAAATATTATGAAAACAGAATTAAAAGCATTAAAAAGCAGTTGCTCGCAATAGGAGATATGCATCCTGGCAGTTTATCAAAACAATTCAATATTTGTGGCAATCCAAAATGTAAGTGTAAAGATCCAGACAACCCAAAAAAACACGGCCCATATTATCAATTAAGTTTTATCATCAAAGGCAAAAGCACTTCTCGTTTTATTAAGCCTGAATTCGTGCCAGAAATAAAACGGCAATTAGCTAATTATAAAAAATTTAAAACCCTTACAGAAAATTGGAAATTATTGGCAACTGAACTCGCAAAATTAAGAATTGATTTGGCAAAAAAAAATAAAAAAGTGGCAAAAAAATAGCCAACTAATGCACCAAGAAAACGGTACTCTCAAGTAATAAATGAAATAAAAATAAATGCCGCAATCAAGCTTAAATATAGTAATGCCACAACAGGGGTTAGTAATAGTTTTATTCTAAAATTACCAATGGCAATTTGAAAAATAAGGTCAGTTATTTTGCCAACAACTTTCATATGCGGCCCTCGTTTAGCTATCTATAGAGTGGGTATAGTAAGTTTTATCAATGAAGGAATTTGATAATGATTACTGCTACTAATAGATTGTTTATTATATCCCATGAGTGCGCTTGTTAACCACTAAAACTGAAACAAAATAATTCTCCACTCAGCGCATGGAAAATTTAAAAGTGATATATCAAATCAGCATAAATACACTAGCTAGGAGTAAATTATCGCTGCAGTGCGTCGAAAATTTAAAAAATATAGGGTTCGCGGTTTTAAATGTTTTTTCTCAGCATGGTGCAATTCAAAGTTTCCGATTAAGCCGAGTTTTAAATGTTGTTGGTGCAATCATGCAATAATTAAGATAAGAACATAAAGGACATATCGGCGCCTCGTTATGGTGATAACTGATTGATTTTAATAAATATAATGTGGTTCATCCCAAGAACCATGAATATGAGAACTTAGTTAATCATATTTTCTCAACAGATAACAAATAATTGCCTCTGGTGCAATTTTAATTTTTTGGTGCAATTTGGTGCAATTATGTTAATATGGTGCAATTCAAATAAATTTGAATTAAAAATTTAGAAATTGGAGCGTTATATGACAGATATCCCTATTTATCCTGCGCGAGAATCAAAGTTGCTTGAATTTAAATCAGCTTTACCTAAATTTCAGTCATTAATCAAAACGTGTATAGCCTTTGCCAATGGCGCGGGGGGAAGTATTATTATTGGTATTAAAGATAAAACTAGAGAGATAGTTGGGGTGAATGATGAGATTCGCGATAAAATCTATGATGATTTTCCAAACAGCTTATATGACTCAACCAGCCCTAATTTATTTGCGCAAATCTATGAGCAAAACTTTGATGGTTCATCTGTATTCATAATAAAAGTTCCTCCTACTATTAAGAAGCCATACTTTCTAAAAAGTGAGGGCATACCAAAGGGCATCTATATGCGAGTAGGCTCAAGTACTAGAAGAGCA
>JASFHH010000095.1:0-3249 GCA_050123335.1 Gammaproteobacteria bacterium | reverse complement strand
TCGCCCACTTCTTTTGTCTTGAATTTTTTATACATAGTTACTCGATTTAATTACATAATTCGCATATTATGATGTTAGATTTTAGCTATTAGCGGTTTTTATCTGTTTGTTATCGGTAATATTTTTCAAGCACCGAAATAGTTGTTATTATATCTTTAACTTCTGTCAGATTTTTAAAATCACCTACTTTTATTTCTTTATGTTTAAGCGATAAGCTATACAATCTCGCTTCAAGGTCATTAATAATACTATCGCTAACATACGGTGAAACTCCATTGCCTTTCTGTTCTTGTTTCCTAGTATCTTCGTTCATAGTTTCTACTTTATTGAAAATTTATCTCTCGTATTTAAAACGGAAACGAGAGTTTACTGTTAAACGTTATCGGCAACATAAATCCATGCTTGCGTTTGTAGCTCGTTTCATCGTTTGTGCTAATTTGACCATAATTTTAAAATATTTTTGCCAGCCCGCTTTGTCTGCTATCGCAGCCATTAAGATTGGCGTATCTGCATAATAATGCCATGTGCTATATTCATGTCAACTTCTTCAGGTAAATCACTTTTTTCAAACGCTTCATCCATTCTATTTTTCTTTTCTTCAATAAGGCTTATAATTTCCTTATAAGTAACCATACCTTTTCTAACTGAAAGTAACCATTCTCTATTTGGTCGCACTAAATTTACTCCCTTACCTTCCGCTACTTCAATTGCCATATCAAGCATTCTAAGGCAATGCATCATGTTTTTACCATCATAATTCTGATTATGGCTAACATTGTCATTATACCTGTGCGGGTTTCTCTTTTCTACCCATTCCCAATATTCCTTGTATTCCTTGCAATACGCTGAATAACCATCCTTATTGTAATACAAAAATGCTTCGAGCTGAAAGTTTTTAGGTATTTCGCTATGCAAAACTTCATTGCCGTTTTCTGTAATAATACCCTTAAACCCATGTGGTGCAATATCTGCATATCTTGGGTTGTCATTCTTTGTTTCTGCCAACCAATCATAATAAACCTTATACAATTGCGTTCCATTTGGCATTTCAGCAAGACCAATAAATTCTTGTTTTTTATTGTGTTTCTTCAACCATTGTTTAGCTGTCATCATATACCCATTTTCTTTTTCGAAAATATAGCAGAAATCTAAAGGAGTTTTTCTTTTTCTTTCGACTGGGTTTACTATTTTTTTGTTTAAGCCTCGTGCCTTTTTTATTTGAGAAATTGCATAACCACCAAAAGTAAATCTTATTTTCTTACTTAAAAACTTATGGCGGTTATCATAAAGTGGTTTAATTTTTTCGTCAAATATCAATATCTTATTTTCTGGCACAAATAAGTTTTCAATAATATTCGGGTTATTATTTGCCAGCAAGTTAACAAAACGGT
The DNA here is from genome assembly GCA_050123335.1 of Gammaproteobacteria bacterium. Classification (GTDB taxonomy): domain Bacteria; phylum Pseudomonadota; class Gammaproteobacteria; order UBA12402; family UBA12402; genus JASFHF01. The sequence continues at coordinate 1,858 of JASFHH010000095.1, read as the reverse complement.
TTACTTCATAAAATACAATATCATTCTTCTGGTCATTAACCTGCTCTTTATATCCATTACCAAGCCTAAACTCGTTTGGCTGTAGGTAAATACCCCTTATATCTGTATCTGATGTCGGCAGGTCAAGTCCATAAGCCTTACTCCCTGCAATCACTTTGTATAATAAAGCCTGTTCAGCTTTTTCAAAATTAAAATTTGCCATCCCTAAAAAATATTTAATTATTACTACTCTCCAAATTCATTGTTAATAAACCACATTAAACACAACAATAAAACGGCTGGTAGTTCCTCAATCAAAGGGTTTATCGTTGGCTCCTAACGCTCATATCCTTTCGGCTTTTGATTTTTTGGCGAACAACAAGGGCACATTCAACATTGCAATATGTCAGTGCTACCAACCCTCACGCTGTCCCGTTTGATAATTACTTGGATTTTAGCCGCTTAAAGTTTATAATATTAATCAATTATTAATCCACATTAAACACGACAATAAAAAATGCCCCGATGCCCTTCGGGGGCTTTCCTGTCTACTTGGCGAAGCCGTATTTATACAAGTATCGCACTTTGTCAGTATTACGGATGTGTACCCGATGTAGCATCCGGCGTATGGCTCACATTTCGTCTAATCAGGCAGAGGTACGCACTCCTGAAAAGCCCAGCCCTAACCACTCATATAAACCTTAAAAGCTTCTTCTATAGGGGATATTTTCAAAGATCGTTAAAGAAACATGAGCTACCCATGATCCGTTTATTGCTCTTGACCTGTGAGGCGGAGACGGGGGGAGCGATAAAGCTTTATCGCCATTTCACCCATGTTTCGGGTTAATCCTACTACTGAGACTTGCTCAATTCAGACTACCCAACAAAACTACAAAATATTATCGAGAAAACCTAAAGCACTGTAAGCTAGCTATATAGGCTCTTTTTATGGTTTGTGCGTATATTCACTTAACACAAGTTGTTTTTTCTTGCCCGCCCGCTTCTGGTTTTATCAAACCAGTTAGGAAAGGGACTTTGTGTACTTCGTAGCCATTCACTTCGAACGGCATCGGCTTTCTATTAAATGTATTGTAAGAAATGCCTTTATCTTCGCAGAAATGTTTTAAGTTACCCCAGCACTCTGGTACTGGGGTCATGTAAATTATTACGTTTTTGCGTTTCATTATGTAACATCAAAATTAAAAGGGTTATAAAGTCTGTAAGGGTAATTCATATCACAACCTTCATCTTCGGCTTCTTCTTTATCTAATACTTCAACAGCAAAAGAATCACTTTTCATATTCTCTTTTACTTTTTCAATATCATAACTCATAAATTCACACCATTCGCATGCTTTTTTTGATAATTTTTTCAAATTTTTCATAGCCGTATATTTAAATTATTAAAAAATTAAACCCATACTTTCAGCTAATTCAGCAGGAGACATTTTAGCCTCTTTTTTTTCAAGTTCTATTTTTGCTAATTCTTCTTTTTGTTGGTTTTTTGCAATACTCCAAACAACTTTTAAAGCAGTTGATAAAGACATTTCTAAAGATTCTTTTTTTGCCATTTGCCAAGCATCCTTCATTATTTCGCTTCTGTTAAATTTTCCGTTTTTATAATACATTGTTTTCATATCGTTTATTTTTAATTACAATGTAATTATACGACCTATATTTGTGTTTACCAAATAAAAATGCAATTATTTTAAAAATAATTGTATTTTTTTCTTTCGCCTCCATAAAATATTAAAACTGCGGCGGTGTATTTAACGAAAGCTACGATAAATTGCTAGTGCCTGATATATATTAAAAAAGCCGAGCAGTTTGCCCGGCTTGTCATGATTAATATCTAAACTTAAACCTACGAAATGAAAACA
>JASFHH010000094.1:0-3269 GCA_050123335.1 Gammaproteobacteria bacterium | reverse complement strand
GTGATGTTGTTCCCATAGAAGTAAAAGCGGGCAATATCACCAAATCCCAAAGCTTAAACAAATTTATTACAAAATATCACTCAACCAAAAATATTATTCTAAGCGGTCAAAATCTACATATCGACAAAGATAATAAAATACAAAAATTACCTTTATATTTAGCCTCTAAAATCGATGATTTAATTACAGACTGACAATTAATTAAGACTTAACCATGCATAACTACGAAATCGATATAATTATCTGTTTCTCTTTATTATTTTCATCGCTTGTTTGTTCTTCATGCTGCTTTCTATTTTCATCCGGGTTAGAATTTTTCCTGATGACATGAGAGAAAAGGGTAGTGTTATTGAAATTTTCCTTATAATTTTTGTCATATGTTATTTTTGCTGCATGTACAAAATACACACCCGTAAGACTATGAAGCAAAGGAAATGCAATATCCCTACAAAACCCTTTCCACAAATAACCTAATATGAGCAACGCCCGTGGAGATTGTTTTTTTTGTTTTATTTTGGGTTTTGCTTTGCGTGTCGACAAAGCTTCAGGAGATGGTGTTTTTTTAAGCTTCTTAACAATGTTTTTAGTTTTTTTAGTTTTCCTTTTCTTTCTTTTTTTATTTGGCTTATCGTTACATGGTTTTAAAGACTCGAGTTTTTTTGTCAATTTTCCATTTATCAACTGCATAATACACTCGTTACAATTAGATTTGGATACTTTTTCTATTGCAACAACAAGCTTTTCACGTTCCCCAGATTCATTTATATTAAAATATTTATTTACCATCCCCCGCGCGAGCTTAAAATATCTTAAATTCCATGCATGTTGCACGCGCCATATCAAATTGTCCAATATAGTATTTTCATCTATAAAATAGTAATTCTTAAACTTCTCAGCAAGTTGATTGAGCTCTGCCTCGCTTAACTCTTTCTCTATGAATTCAATATCATTTACAATTAAGCAAGAGATAGAATCATGATATGGTCTGTCTTGTCTAAAAAAATATCGATTCACTAATTTCTCAATAAGATCGTAACGTTCTACTATGCGCAACTCTTTTATTAAATCAGCAAAATCACCACCTGAATTTTTCTTAAATCCTAACCCCTTTATTGAACATTCTTTTGTGAGTTTTTCTACTATTAATGTATTTACCAATTTTTTAGCAAGCTCACTATATCCGTGTTTACGTAAACTATTTAAGATACACGAAAAACAAGAGATGTTTCTTAGATAATGTAGAATTTCTTGATTCGTTAAAATACTCCGAAATATTTCATTACGATGAACGGGAAGTAATGGCATCTTTACTATTTCAGGAATAACTTCGTCTGCTATATAAAGGTCAGATATATAATAACCATTTTTCCAGACTATAGTTTTTCCGATTTCTTCTATTTTTTCTCTTATTATTTTTTCTCTCCTGCGTGTGTTTTTATATAATTCGCGAAAATAACCTTTCCTGTGCTTATTTTTTTTAATGACGATCTTGAGATCGTCTTTAAGTTTTTGCTGCCAGAACCAATCATTTTCTTTTTTTTGAAGAAGCCCGGAATATTCTTTAGCTAAGAGCATAAAACTATAAAGATCTTTATTAGTTAAAAACCCAGCAATAATGAATAATATATCATTTGGCAAATTTCCAAAAATTTTTTCTTGTGGTTTAAGCATCTTATTTTTCTTCTTCTTTGTTTTTATTCTTATTCTTCTTTGTTCTTGTTCTTTAACTATGTTAACTATGTTGTTATTCTCAAAATCAATCTGTGAATTTTAATTAACAATCGTTATAATTAGTTTAGTAGATAAAACTTAAGAAAAGCTTAAGAAACCCAAAAAAATTGAATAAAATTTGCTCTTTTAAGGGCAAAAATTTTGTCCTTATCCTTAGCATAATTTCTTAGTAAAATTAAGTGGTTAGCTATTTGTCGCTACTGTTCTCATTTTCGCGAGCATAAACTCATAAATGCATGCATTTTTTAGTCAAAATATGGTACAATTTCAAGATTAAAAACTACTAAAAAACCACATTAAAAAGAACTACTTATGAACGAATTTGCTAAAGAAATTTTACCGGTCAATATCGAAGACGAACTCAAGCATTCTTACCTAGATTACGCTATGAGTGTGATCGTAAGCCGTGCGCTGCCTGACATCCGCGATGGTTTAAAACCCGTTCACCGGCGCGCTCTATATGCCATGCATGAGTTAAACAACGATTGGAACAAGGCTTACAAAAAATCTGCCCGTATCGTCGGTGATATCATTGGTAAATATCACCCCCATGGCGATGCGGCGGTTTATCATACTATTGTCCGTATGGCGCAGCCTTTTTCGATGCGATATATGCTGGTTGACGGCCAGGGAAACTTCGGCTCAATTGACGGCGATTCTCCTGCAGCAATGCGTTATACCGAAGTGCGTATGAGCCGCATGGCACATTTTTTGCTGGCCGATCTGGAAAAAAACACCGTTGATTTTTATCCAAACTATGACGGCACAGAAATGATGCCAAGTGTTCTGCCGTCACAAATTCCAAATTTATTAGTAAACGGCACCGCTGGTATTGCAGTTGGTATGGCTACCAACATTCCGCCGCATAATTTATCAGAAGTAATCGATGCGTGTACTGCATTAATTGATAATCCAGAAATTACGCTTGATGAGCTGATGCAGCATATCACTGGCCCGGATTTTCCAACCGCTGGAATTATTAATGGACGTGCTGGCATCGTACGCGCTTATCGTACTGGCCGTGGACGCATTTATGTGCGCGCTAAAACTCACGTAGAAGAAAAAGAAAAATCCGGTAAAAAATCCATTATCGTAACTGAATTACCTTATCAAATTAACAAAGCACGATTGTTAGAGAAAATTGCTGAACTGGTTAAAGATAAAAAAATCGAAGGCATTAGTGCTTTACGCGACGAATCAGATAAAGACGGCATGCGCATGGTAATTGAATTACGCCGCGGGGAAATGCCTGAAGTTGTATTAAATAATTTATATGCGCATACAGCTTTGCAAAGCGTATTTGGTATTAATATCGTTGCGCTTAAAGACGGCCAACCACAAGTATTCAATTTAAAACAAACTTTGGAAGCGTTCGTTGAACATCGGCGTGATGTTGTAACTAGACGTACGATTTTTGAATTAGAAAAAGCTCAAGCGCGTTCGCATATTTTGGAAGGCTTAAGCATCGCGCTTGCAAATATTGATGAAATCATTGCATTAATTAAAGCCGCAAAAACTCCTGCGATTGCAAAAGAGCA
>JASFHH010000093.1:0-3285 GCA_050123335.1 Gammaproteobacteria bacterium | reverse complement strand
TTAATGTTGCAATAATATGCGTATCTTCAAAACGCACCTGAATACGTGCCTGCGCTTCAAAACCTTCTGATTGACAAACAGCAGAATCTTCACGAATAAAAATCACTGCTTCTTTATAGGTATCAATTCCTAATCGCACAACTTTTAAGGATTGTTTAATGTCGTCCATATATGTCTCCGTAACAATGCCAAGGGTACCACTTAGCGGGGTCAGGTCTTGAGTTTTACACTTTGTTCTAAGACTCATAAACTTGAATCTGTTATTTTTACCCACTAAGCTAAAGCTTAAAACTCAAGACCTGACCCCATTATTACGTACCCCGATATCCAAAAAATTAAAGACCCGACCCGCCAATAACCTTACTCCTGCGTCTTCAATTCTAACAGTTTAAAATCCCAAAGGCTATGATCCATTAACTGACTAGGCTTAATATTGCCAATTGCGTGTAAAATATTGCTTGGTACTTTTGGGTTTTTCTTGGACAAATTCGCAATTAATTCTTTTATTTTATTTCGCGTTAAAATTTTTTGGTTACCACACAAACCACATGATACAACCGGGAATTGTTGCTCTTTAGCATAAGCGATAATATCTTTCTCCTGACAATACACCAATGGCCGAATCACAATATGTCGCTTATCATCAGTAAGCAATTTTGGCGGCATCGATCTGGTGACACCACTATACATTATCGACATCAACATCGTTTCGATTAAGTCATCACGATGATGACCTAAAGCAATTTTAGTAAAACCATTCTCTTTCGCATAACGATAAATTACACCACGCCGCAAGCGTGCACAGAAAGAACAATAACTTTTTTCTGGTGAAATTTTCTCCTTTACCACCGAATAAGTATCGCGCCTAAGAATCTCAAAAGGTATTTCACACTGTTGTAACCACGCACGCAAACCACCATCATCCCAACCCGGTTGCATCTGATCCAAAACAAAAACAAAAAGATCAAATTTGTTATTAGTACGCAATCGCAACAAGCGCAATAAATTTAACATAGTAAAAGAATCTTTGCCGCCAGACAAGCAAACCAAAATTCTATCACCCGTTTGAATTAAATTATAATCTGCAATAGCTTTACCAGTATAATGCAATAATTTTTTTTCAATTTTAGACATGTTGGTGTCAGACACCTCCGCAAGAAGTGTCTGACACCTTTGCTATCTTATATTTTTTTAATATAGGATTCAAAACTTCTTTGGTCATTGGCTTGATAATAATATCTGTGATTCCCACACGCGCAAATAATTCCCGATCTGCAGAAGATAATTCTCGACCAGTAACAGCAATAATTGGTATAGATTTTACGTGTTCTTCAGTTTGCCGCATTACTTCAGTTAAAACATCTCCATTAATATCCGGCAATAAAATATCCACAAAAATCGCACTATATCCTTGCTCAAAAGGACTAAATGATCTTTCATGTAGCAAATCTAACCCTTCTGTTGCACTAGATGCAACATCTACAATAAAGCCATAATCTTCAAGCAAAGCTTTTTCACTGCTTTGGCTAATCAATTCATCTTCAATTAATAAGACTCTTGGTTTACTGGTTTTCATAGCTAAAACCTCCATAAACAACTACAATACAGCCTGTCCATCCATATATGGTTGCAATACTGTAGGAATACGAACCTTGCCGTCTGCATTTTGAAAATTTTCTAAAATTGCGACCAAAGTACGTCCTATTGCCAAACCTGAACCATTTAATGTATGCACTAATTCTGTTTTGCTACTTTTTGTATCACGCCAACGAGCTTTCATCCGTCGCGCCTGAAAAGCTTCAAAATTACTACACGAAGAAATTTCCTTATATTTATTATAACTCGGCAACCAAACTTCCAAATCATAAGTTTTCGCTGCAGAAAAACCAAGATCACCGCCACAAAGAGTAACAACACGATAAGGTAATTCTAACTTTTGTAGTACACTTTCAGCATCTTTAGTTAATTTTTCCAACACTTCATATGAATCTTGTGGTTTTACAATTTGTACTAATTCAACTTTTTCAAACTGATGATGTCTAATCATCCCACGAGTATCCTTTCCATATGATCCTGCTTCGCTCCGAAAACATGGAGTATGACAAACAAATTTCTTTGGCAATTCCTTTTCTGCTAAAATTTCTCCTCGTACAATATTAGTCACTGGAACTTCTGCTGTTGGAATTAATGAGTATTCAGGTTCACCCTTAGTAAAAAAATGATCCTCAGCAAATTTCGGCAATTGTCCAGTACCAATCATACTTTCCCGATTAACCAAATAAGGAACGTAAACCTCAGTATAACCATGCTCGTGTGTATGTAAATCTAACATAAATTGAATTAACGCACGATGCAAATGTGCTAATGCGCCATATAATACCACGAACCTTGAACCAGATATTTTAGCAGCTGTCTCAAAATCCATCAAACCATTCTGTTCACCCAACGTAACATGATCAAGAGGCGCAAAATCAAACTTAGTCGGCTCACCCCACCGACGTACTTCCTGATTATCTTCTTCTTTTAAACCGTCTGGAACAGATTCATGCGGAATATTAGGAATTGAAAAATAAATATCCTGCAATTTCTGCTGCACTGCCTGCAAAGCATCCATTGTAGTTTCTAACTCATCACTAAATGAATTAACTTCTTGCAATAATTGTGTAACATCTTCTCCTGCTGCTTTAGCTTGACCAATTTGTTTTGCACTAGCATTTTTTTTCGCTTGTAATTTTTCGACCTTAGTTTGTAAAACTTTTCGCTGTTCTTCTAACGATTGAAACAAATCTATATCCAATCCAAAGCCGCGTTTTTGCAAGCTATCTGCAACCGCCTGAATATTCGATCGTAATAACTTTGTATCCAACATACCTTCCGTTCCTTCATACAACTTTTAAAACATAAATCATCAACATCGAAGCCCTAAATATACTCCTAAACCAGCAGCAATGATACATAAAATTACGCTTAACATGATATTTAGCAATGCAAATCCAAGTTTTCCACCCGTAAAAAGATTAAAAGAATCTAATGCAAAAGTAGAAAAAGTTGTATACGCTCCTAACATACCAATCAAGAAAAAACCACGCAACTCCAAATCATGTGAAAATTTTTGTAACAAAACAATAACTAAAAAACCCATCAGATATGACCCAACACCATTAACTATAAGAGTACCTAGTGGAAATCCGCGTTCAAAAAATGTGTGAATAAATTCAGCCGTCCAATATCTAGCCGTTGCACCAATTGCACCACCTAATGCAACAAAAATTGTGCCACGCAATA
>JASFHH010000092.1:0-3663 GCA_050123335.1 Gammaproteobacteria bacterium | reverse complement strand
GATATACGAGTCGCGCTGATTCGGCATCCATGCCTCAGCAGCGCTAAAATTTGCATCCAGCAAATTTTACTCTATCTCGCTGCGATACTCGGCAAGCTTTAAGGAACAAAAATTATCTTCCCCAAATTACTAAAATTAGCTGATTTAGGAGATTTATGTCCTACGAAATTAAACAGTATCCGGAGATACCTCAGTTTGGTATGGGGGTTTTTGCTTTAGCGGTTGGAATTATTGCGGGGTTTGGTGCAATTGTTTTTCGTTATATGATTGCGCTGGTCCATAATTTTTTATTTTTTGGTCGGTTTAGTATTATTTATAATGCTAATCTTCATACTCCTCCTAGTTCCTGGGGTTGGTTAATTATTTTTGTTCCAGTGATTGGTGCGGTATTTGTTTCTTTTTTAATTACACGTCTTGCTCCTGAGACACGTGGTTCTGGTATTCCGGAAGTTATGGAAGCGGTTTATTTTAAAGGGGGAATTCTTCGTCCGATTGTGATTGTAGTAAAATCTTTTGCTGCAGCAATTTCAATTGGTAGCGGTGGATCAGTTGGCCGTGAAGGTCCAATTGTGCAAATTGGTTCGACTTTTGGTTCGGTTTTAGGTCAAATAATTAGAATGCCGGTACGGCAGCGTAATATTTTAATTGCAGCCGGTGCGGCTGGCGGAATCGCAGCAACTTTTAATACGCCAATAGGAGCTTTAGCGTTTGGAATTGAGTTGATGTTGGCTTCAGTTACTGCTGCTAGTTTGTTTCCGGTAGCTGTGGCTACAGTTACTGCAACTTATATTGGGCGTACTTTTTTAGGTTCTGCTCCTTCGTTTTATATTCCGGCAATTGTTATCCCGCATTTTCATTTGTTACCTTTGAGTGAGTTGGCAGTTTTTATTCCTTTTGGAGTGTTATTAGGAGTTTGTTCGGTTTTATTTATTCGTGGTCTTTATTTATGTGAGGATGCGTTTCAAAAAATACCTGGTAATTATTATACGCGGCATATGTTTGGTATGTTGTTGATGGGCATAATAATGTATTTTATTTTTTATTTTACAGGGCATTATTATGTGGAAGGGGTGGGTTATGCAACGATTACTGATATTTTAAAAGGGGTTTTGACCAATCCCTGGTTTTTATTATTGTTGTTGGTGGCTAAGTTATTGTCGACTTGTGTGACTTTAGGTTCTGGCGCTGCTGGTGGAATTTTTTCTCCATCATTGTTTTTGGGAGCGGCTTTAGGTGCAGCATTTGGTTTGTTGATGCAGCATTGGTTTCCCGGATTACAAATCGATCCAATAGTTTTTGCATTAGCTGGTATGGCGGGCATGGTTGGAAGTACTACTGGCGCAGTGATGACTGGTGCGATTATGGTTATTGAAATGACAAGTGATAATAATTTTGTCTTACCAATTATTATCACAGTAACAACTGCATATGCGATTAGAAAATTGATGTCGCACGAAAGTATTTTTACTTTGAAATTAGCGCGCCGAGGAACTATTGTTCCAGAAGGATTGCAATCGGCGGTGATGTTATCTAAACGTGCACGCGACGTAATGAATCACGATTTTCGAATTGCTATGTGTGCAGAAATTCATGTTACTCCGGAAGAATATTTTACTGAGTTAGATAAAAAGGAACCTACGATCATAGTTGATGAAGAAGGGAAAATCGAAGGGGTGTTTACATTTCCATTTATACAGAATAATGGTGAAAAAGATGACGCGCGCACTTATGTTAATCCAAATTTTTTGATTGTTGCGCCACACGCGCCGTTTGCAAATGTGTTGCGTATGATGAAAACAAAAGGTGCAACTTATGCAATTGTTACTTCGCCATTTATGTCAGAAAAGGGCGAAAATGTAGTGGGCATTATTTCGGAGCATGATATTTTTGAGTCGAATCTGCAATCGATTTGGTTGCTACAATAGTGAAATACACACACCTTTCGGCGAGCTTGTTTGCAAACACGCTGCGAGTACATCCATGTAGGCTTCGTTCGCGCGTCCATGCGCTCAAGAGTTTGCAAACAAGCTCCCCTGCGGTGTGTGTATTTAAATCGAGAGTTTTAAAGGCTGCGGGCAATTACAAATAATAAATCGGACAGCCGGTTGATGTATTTTAATATCACAGGGTTAATTTTTTTTTCTTTATTTAAACTTACCAGTCTTCTTTCGGTGCGGCGGCAGATGGCGCGAGCTAAATGACAGGTTGCGGCTGATAAATTACCAACTGGCAGAATGAAGTCTGTAAGTTCTGGCAAGTTCGCATTCAGTTGATCGATATTTTGTTCTATTTGGGCGACTTTTTTTTCAGTAATTAAATTTTGTGTAGGATCGTATAATTCTTTAGCTAAATCACTTAATTCTTGTTGTGTTCGCTGCAAGATTTTTTGTAAATTTTGGGTGATGTTTTTGTTTGCCAAAACCATCCCAATTACACAACTCAGTTCATCAATGCAGCCATAAGCTTCGATGTATGGATCATCTTTAGCCGCTCTGGCATTTGGATGTGATGAAGTTGTTCCATCATCGCCGGTTTTGGTGTAAAGTTTTGCTACCATAAATTTAATATTAACATAAATAGCAAAAGGCATCATCTTTTATGAGTAAAGTTACAATTCGCAAAGGTATGTATGAGTTGATTGAAAAGCCGGTTGATAGCTCCTTGTGGAACAAAGATTTAGATCCGACTACCATTGATCGCAGGAATTGGCATAAGTGGAATATTATCGCTTTGTGGGTTGGATTATCGGTATGTATTCCTACTTATATGCTTGGTTCTAGTTTGATTGGCAATGGTATGAATTGGTGGCAGGCCGTGATTACGGTTTTATTAGGCAATTTAGTGGTGTTGATCCCGCTGATTTTGATTGGTCATGCAGGCACTAAATATGGCATTCCTTTTCCGGTATTTTTGCGGCCTTGTTTTGGTACACAAGGAGCGCGGTTTGCTTCGTTGTTACGTGCGGCGGTTGCTTGTGGATGGTTTGGAATTCAAACTTGGATTGGTGGTAATGCGATTTATCAATTAGCGGTGCTTATATTTCCGTATTTTGCGCATAGTTTTTATTTGGGCAGTTTGATTGGTTTGAATGTTGCGCAGCTCAGTTGTTTTTTATTGTTTTGGATAGTGCAAATGATGATTATTCATCATGGCATTGAAATTATCAGAAAATTAGCGGTTTTTGCTGCTCCATTATTAATTTTATTTGGTATTGCTTTAATTGTATGGGCTTGGGTATCAGTTGGGTCATTTACTAAAATTTTACAAGCATCTTATTCATTGAGTGGTACGGTACATACATCGATTTGGAAAATTTTTTGGCCGGGGTTGACCAGTATTGTTGGTTTTTGGTCAACTTTAGCATTAAATATTCCTGATTTTACTAGATTTGCACGTTCACAACGCGATCAGGCGATTGGTCAATTTATTGGTTTACCTTCTACGATGACTTTGTATGCATTTATTGGCATTATTGTAACCAGTGCAACGGTATTATTGTTTGGTAAAGCAATGTGGGATCCGGTGATTTTGTTGGGGCAGTTTAAATCACCAATTGTAGTTATGGTTTCAATGTTTGCGCTTGGGTTAGCAACTATATGCTGCAATTTAACTGCAAATGTAGTTGCTCCTGCAAATGATTTTACGAATTTATTGCCGAGCAAA
>JASFHH010000091.1:0-3708 GCA_050123335.1 Gammaproteobacteria bacterium | reverse complement strand
CAAAAAAATTACCGGCAAAGTCACGAATTTAACTGATTACGGATGCTTCGTAGAAATTGAAGATGGTGTTGAAGGATTGGTTCACATGTCTGAAATGGATTGGACTAACAAAAATATCCATCCAAGCAAATTAGTATCAGTCGGCGATATAGTAGATGTTATTGTATTAGAAATTGATAAAGAACGACGTCGTATTTCCCTTGGAATGAAACAATGTGTAGAAAATCCTTGGGTTGCTTTTGCTGAAAAACATCAAAAAGGCGAACAATTAAAAGGTACAATTAAATCGATTACCGATTTTGGTATTTTCATTGGCTTAGAAGGCAACATCGATGGGTTAGTACATCTATCTGATATTTCATGGGAAGAGCCTGGGGAACAAGCAATACGTAAATATAAAAAAGGTGATGAAATTGAAGTAGTAATTTTGGTAATTGATCCGGAACGCGAACGCATTTCTTTAGGAATCAAACAATTAGAAGCCGATGCGTTTACTAATTACGCTGAAGCAAATCCTAAAGGAACTCTTGTTAAAGGAAAAGTAACAAAAGTCGATGCAAGCCAAGCTGAAATAGAATTAGAACCTGGGATTTTAGGCAAATTAAAAGCCACCGAAATCACTGATGAACAAGGAATCGATGCACGGCAACATTTAAAAGTAGATGATAAAATTGAAGCCAAAATTATCGGAGTTAATCGCAAAAGCCGATATATTAATTTATCAATTAAAGCAAAAGAACGCGACATCATTGAAGAACAAAAAAACAAACAAGAAGAAGAAGCTGTAAAAACCACTTTGGGTGATTTGCTAAAAGAAAAAATGGAAAATAAATAAAAAAGGTGTCTGACACCGCGAACGCGGTGTCAGACACCTTCTCTTTCGCCTAGGAGAACATCATGAAGATATTTGGATATTTGATTTTTTTGTTAATTATTCTCATTGGAATTAGTTTTGCCATTATGAACTCTTCGCTTGTCGCGGTAAACTACTATATTGGAGTTAAACAACTTCCACTATCTTTTCTGTTAATGTTGGCCTTTGGGATAGGATTAATTATTGGTTTCTTGGCTTTGTTCATATCACTTATTCGTTTACACACTAACTTAGGACGCACCAAAAGAAAACTACGTATTGCTGAACAAGAAATAAATAACTTGCGCACTATGCCAATCAAAGACGAACACTAATGAATATTAACTCTTTATGGCTTTTACTACTACCAATGGCCGCCGCTTCAGGGTGGCTAGCTGCATCTCGCGGCAAAAATCAAAATCGAAAAAAATATAAAAATTTACATTTGCCGCCAGAATATTTATTAGGATTAAATTTTTTATTAAATAATGAACATGACAAGGCAGTCAATTTATTTATTAAAATGTTGGAAGTTAACAGTGATACAATTGAAACCCACTTAGCATTAGGCAATTTATTTCGTAGACGCGGTGAAGTTGATCGTGCTATTCGCATTCATCAAAACTTAATTGCAAGACCAAATTTAGAAGTAAATTTTCGTAATCAAGCATTATTAGCTCTTGCCCGTGACTATTTGAGCGCAGGCGTACTTGATCGTGCCGAAAGACTATTTTTAGAATTAGTGAGCCTTAATGCTTATATGCAAGAAAGCTTGAAACATCTATTAGATATTTATCAGCAAGAACGCGAATGGGAAAAAGCAATTTATATTGCTGAAAGAATTGGTACAACTATGAATGTTGCTATTGCTCATCACTATTGCGAGTTGGCTTCAATAAATATACAAAATAATCATCTTAAACGTGCAGCAAAATGCTTAAAACAAGCTTTGGACAACGATGCAAATTGCGCACGTGCCAGTTTATTATATGCTAAAGTCGAAGCAGACTCTAATCGACATCAACATGCAATTGATCATCTCAAAAATATTAAAAAACAAAATCCAGATTTTTTTGCTGAAACCTTATTACCGTTAGCACAATCTTATAAAGCCTTAAGCAAAGAATTTGAATTAGTTATGTATTTTCGCGATATTCTAAAAGAATTACCAAAATTACCAATTGCAGTAATTTTGTCCGAAGAATTGCGTCAATGGCGTGGCAATAAAGCTGCAGCGAGCTTTGTAGCTGATTATGTACGCAAACACCCCTCGGTTGCCGGGGTACATCGTTTAGTTGAATTGCATTTAGCCATGACTGAAGGAAAAGCTAAAGATGACTTATTAATTTTACAACGGCTTACACAAAAGTTATTAGATAAACATGCTCCATACCAATGTATCAACTGCGGCTTCACCGCAAAAAAAATCCATTGGCTGTGCCCAGGCTGCCGCCAATGGAGCACAGTAAAACCAACTCATGCGCTGGATTAATTTTTCCATTATTACCATAAAATGATCGCTCGAAAACTTTTGAGAATCGTAGCAAACATATACAAACCGCCCTCAGTAAAGGCTGTGGCTTATATGAATACCCACCATGACTTGAAGTCACAAATTGTGACCTTAAGTTTTGCCATTCAATATCAGTTAATTCTATGATATAGCCTGCTTTAAACTAGAAAAAACACAATCCCGTAAAAATTACTCGTATATTTTTTACTTGGTCAGGGCTTGTACGATATTTAAAGTTTTTTAAAAATTAAAGCTTGTGGTCAGGCACAACCGATTGTGTTAAAGATTCCTGTAACGAAACCTTTTTTTCATCAACTTGTCTTTCATTGTAAGGCTTGAAAAACTTATATGACACTAAGGCGTTATTATCAATTTTTATGTCAATCGGTTGCGCATTGTGAATTAAAGGTAAATATTTTGTTAATAAAGGTTCTATTCGCTTGGAAATAGAATACGCCGCCACAAAAACTCCCGAACAACACACTAAGTATTTTCCATTAGATGACAATGCCAATAATTCATCTCCTTTAAATTTACCGGCAACATGTAGAAGAAATTTCTTTTTCTTGATATAAGATATGTTTTTGTGTTTATAGAAAAATAACTCATTTGCTTTAACTATGACAAAGTGCTTACGCGTGCTTGACATAGCAAAATTTTTTACCTTGCTGTATATAGTATCTTTTTTTTGCAGCATGCCTTTGTTATTAAATTGCATCAACATTAAGTTTTCATTACAAAATAGCACCACCATAGCTCTATCAGTTAAATGACTACTCTTTTTTATTTTGTATTTATTAGATTGCGTAAATTTGTATAATTCTAATAATTGAATCATCTGATATTTTTTATATTGTCTGGCTTTGTCATAAAATAATTCCGGGATGTCTCCTTGGTCAAGGAATAATTTTAAAATTTTATTATGCCCTTTTTTAAATAGAAGGTTTAATAGTTCTTTGTTTATCTTCAACATGTTTTTCTTACATAATATTTTTAAATCTTGCAGATCAAAGTAGTTTACATCATCTGGATTCAAATTCGTCAAACATTTATATACCATATCTTGATAGCTTCTCTCAACTTTGGCATGCTTTCTAAAAAATATAGCTTCATTCAAAGCGCCGCTCTCTTGGAGTCTATCTAAAAATTTTTCTGCACATTCTTTTTCTAATTCCAGCTCAAAAGATTTATCTTGCCGTTTACAGTCTTCATACAACTTTGCTCTCATAATCCATTTATCAACTATCGGCTTACCATTTTTATAAAAATCATATTCTTTGTGTAGCACGCCACAAAAATCTTGCCAATCTTTAAATAACGCTTCGTCAACGAATTTGCCAAT
>JASFHH010000090.1:0-3737 GCA_050123335.1 Gammaproteobacteria bacterium | reverse complement strand
TATTTTTTGTTTTACCATTTTTCAATAACTTACTAATTCTTTAGTTAGGTGATTTATGAGGCAACGTATACATATATCTTACAACCGATTACATTTCTTTAGTTAGGTAATTTCGTGAGGCAACAGGCTTTTTTCGCGATTTTTCTTCTTTTTGTAGCTCTTTTGCAATTTTCTTTTAAAAATCTGTGTTTTTACATATTTTTGCCAATTTTTGGTCACAGATCTACTTGGCATTTTATCGTCCCCCCATCAAAATATCATTTATTGACATCATTAGTTTTATTACGCGAATTACGCGTATTATCTGCTGTCGTTACCCAGTGCATAATCGTAACCTCTTAATGTTATTCAAGATTTTTTTAATTGTAATGCCTGTTGCAATAAATTCAGCTACCTGAAATCTGATATATCTGGCGTGTTTGATTACTTTGGCGTCTAGCTTGATTAATTTTTCACGTAAGCTGGTCAATGTCTATTTAGCTATTACTTTTGATAATACTAAAGTTCTAAGAAAATTGCCAAGGTTATAAGCTAGACCAAATAACTGTAACCTAACTTCATTAGCTACAAATCTTCTGCAGGAAAGCTTTGTCCATTTTACAGCATTCTTGCCTTCTTTGATCCATTGTTCTGCTGTTTCTCGTTTGTTGTAAAACTTGACTACTTTTTTAGCTTTCACCTATCGATTTGTTCCTTGAACAACTAAAACTTGCAAGATTATACCTTATTTTATAGGGTAAAACTAATATCTTTACATCCTTTTTCTAATCCTAAATGAGTAATATGGGTTTAAGATTTTAAGTGATCTAGTTGTTGTACCATTTCTTTAGCATACGCCAAATAAGCTTTTCGTTCTTTTCTGGGAATTGGCGACGATTGGGGAAGTTTTACCTTCATCGGATCATGTGGGATTCCGTAAATGCGGAATTCGTAGTGTACATGCGGGCCGGTGGCAAGTCCGGTCATGCCAACATAACCAATTATTTCGCCTTCTCTAACAAAGCTGCCGACATGTAGTCCAGATGCAAAGCGTGACATGTGTGCATACAAAGTTGTGTATTTACGGCTATGGTGGATAATGACAGCTTTGCCATAGCCGCCTTTACGGCCGCGATAAACTATTCGGCCATCACCCGAAGCTTTGATTGGCGTGCCAAATGACGCTGTTAAATCCACACCTTCATGTCGTCTTACGATGTGCAAAATTGGATGCATACGGTGTGCGCCGAATGGTGAGCTAATACGCTTGTAATGCAAAGGGGCGCGTATAAAAGCCAGATGCCAATTTTTGCCATTAGGCATATAATAACCGGCTGATCTATGCGCAGATTGATAACGAATAGCATAATAAGTTTTGTCACGGTTAATTAATTCTGCAGCAATAATGTTTCCGGGTTTAATTGATTTTTTATCAGCGTAGTATTGTTCATAAATAATTTTAAATTCATCGTGCGGGCGAATTTGTTTGGCAAAATCAATACGCGAGTCAAAAATATTTACTAAATTTGCTGTAATTTGTTTTGGAACATTATATTGTTTGGTTGCCAAATCGAATGATTGCTGAATAAAACCATCAACAGTTTTAAGCTTTTTTTTCAGCTCCAAAGTGATAAGATCGGTTGACCATTTGTTATCATTACGAGTTAATTCAAGATATTTCAATTTATCTAAACGAAAAATAAGTTTGGATAAATTGTGTTGTTTGTCGAATAATAAATAGAAAGTTTGTTTGGGGCGCAGGTCGACTAATAATGATTTGGCATCTTTTAATTTGATGATGCTATAATAAGTATCCTGATCAATCCCGGCGCGCGTGAAAATTTTCTGTAAATTATCCCCGGTTTTCACAGTAAAAGTTCTCCACGGTGGCTTTTGAGCATCTTGTAAAGAAATACGTGAAACCTGTAGCTTTAGATGGTTAAAGGTATGTATAATGCGATGTTGTGGTTTTGTAACAATGCAAATGCCGATAATAAACATTAGCACAATAGTGATTGCACAACTTATGAACAAAAATGGTTGAAATTTTTGAGTTCTAGTGTTTTGATTGTCTTGTTCGTTGCGAAACATATGGGTCACCATAGCTTTTGCGATTGACAAGGTCAATAAAAATTTGAGGAAAGGTGAATATGACTTCGGTGACAGAAGCTTTAGAAATTATCAAGCGCGGTGCGGCAGAAATTATCATTGAAGACGAGCTTAAAGAGCGTTTGGCTGGTGGTCGTACACTAAAAATCAAAGCAGGTTTTGATCCAACCGCGCCTGATTTGCATCTTGGCCATACAGTAGTGATGAATAAATTACGGCAATTTCAGGATCTTGGCCATGAAGTAACTTTTTTGATTGGTGATTTTACTGCAATGATTGGTGATCCGACGGGGAAAAATGTTACCCGCGCACCGTTAACCCGTGCAGAAATCGAAGCTAATGCACAAACATACAAAGAGCAGGTATTTAAAATTTTAGATCCGGAAAAAACTGTATTACGCTTTAATTCAGAATGGATGCATAAGTTAGATTCCGCGGATTTAATTCGACTTGCCTCTAGTTATACAGTAGCGCGTATGTTAGAGCGTGATGATTTTAATAAACGTTATACATCAAAACAACCGATTGCCATTCATGAGTTTTTATATCCATTAGTGCAGGGTTATGATTCGGTGGCTTTACATACTGATGTTGAGTTAGGCGGCACTGATCAAAAATTTAATTTATTGATTGGACGTGAGTTACAAAGAGTACATGGACAAAAGCCGCAAAATGTTTTGATGATGCCGATTATTGAAGGATTAGATGGCACGAAAAAAATGTCAAAGTCACTCAATAATTATATTGGTATTACTGAGTCTCCGAATGAAATGTTTGGTAAATTGATGTCTGTTTCTGATGAATTGATGTGGCGTTATTTGGAGCTATTAAGTTTTAGACCAATGGCAGAGATTAATAAATGGAAGCAAGAAGTGGCCGATGGTGCTAATCCTAGAGACGTGAAAATTAAATTGGCGGAAGAGATTGTAACAAGATTTCATGGCCAAAAAGCAGCGGACAAAGCACATCAGGATTTTGTTGCGCGTTTTAAACAAGGTGCAATTCCAACAGATATACCAGAAGTGGAATTAGAAGCGCCAAACGAAGGTTTGTCGATCGCCAATTTATTGAAGCAGGTGAATTTGGTTCCCAGTACTTCCGAAGCTTTACGTATGATTAGAGCAGGTGCAGTCAAAATTGATGGTGAAAAGATTGAGGATACGAGTTTGAAAATTCAGGCAGGTACGTCGCATGTTTATCAGGTTGGCAAAAGACGATTTGCTAAAGTCAAACTGGCGGGAAAGTAGGTTTTTGCTATACTTATTATCTATCTTGTGACCATAAAGATAAATATTCATTTATCTTTTCCTTGAATTATTGATTGACAAGGACCAATTTTAGACTAAAATGCGTAGTTCTGCCCAGTTGGGTGATGTTGTTGCTGTGCGCAACAAAAAGTACATTTTTTGTACTATGTTCTTTAAAAATATGTTTGGTAAGCAATACGTGTGGGTATTGCAAATAAGTCAATTTTCATTCCGAGAAGGATTGCTGCTAACCTTATTAGCAGCGCAAACTTTTATTTAGAGAGTTTGATCCTGGCTCAGATTGAACGCTGGCGGCACGCTTAACACATGCAAGTCGAACGGCAGCGGGAGAAAGCTTGCTTTCTCGCCGGCGAGTGGCGGACGGGTGCGTAATGCGTAGGA
>JASFHH010000089.1:0-3763 GCA_050123335.1 Gammaproteobacteria bacterium | reverse complement strand
GCAAACAAGATACACAAAAAACCATGCATTGTGACACAAAAAAGTAAATAAATAATCATTTTTTCCATAACTTATCACTCGTTCCAAAGAGCATTGGTTGTGTCCTTCGGGCTTGTCCACATACCCACATGATTTAATTTGCTAAAATAAATATTAGTTTGTCTTTTATGTTTTTATTACTTAAATTTTCCTTTCGGCACACAAAATTATATCTCTCGCTAAAGATTTATCTTCAGTGCGACAAAGAAAGAAATGATATCTAACTGATAATTCATGTCCGCATAAAAGCGCTTGCTCAAAATAAAGTTTAGCAAAATTAATGTGGTTATCCGCTAAAGCTCTTAATCCCAATTTAAATAATTTTTCTGCTTTCATTGTTGAACCTCCTGATTATCCCCTCCGGTTAATAAATCAATGTTTTCATCGCGCGCCTGATTTTTTTTGCTTTGAATGCGTAGCCAAATTTCTTTGCGAAAAACTTCTATATTTTTAGGCGCATCAATACCTATCTGTACTTTGTTTGCTGAAGTCGAGAGAATTGTTATTTCAATGTCATTATCAATAACAATACTTTCATTCGCTCTTCTAGTTAAAATAAGCATTACTTAACCTCCTTTTAAACCCCTCTCCTTTTAGACTGCCTCTCCAAAATTGTTTTTTAATGCCGCGTGATATTTTGCTATTTCTTGCAAATTATCACGCGCTGACCACACAGCGTTAAAGATCGTTTCTTTATCAAGTTCAATCTGACTATCTTCTGCCGCTAATAAACAATCCAAAGTTGCTTTGGCTTTTGCCACGCATTCTTCGGTAACATCTTGTAATTTAATATTTGCATTCATATTTATTCACACATTGAGTTTCATTAATTAGTGCAATTAAAATAGATATGTTTTTTTCTTGATTAAATCTGGTTTGCACGACATGGGATAATTTCCCTATAAATTGCATGTTATTGCATCCTTTTTCGTTGTTAAACATTAAAAAAACAATTATATTTACCGTTTCTTTACTTTTGCTTGATGTGTAATTTATGCACATTAAACACATGTGTAAATATGGCACATCACAAAAGTAATTGAAATACGAAGAAAAAAACCATTATTTCCGATCCAAAAAAGCGCTTGATATTTTTGGTCGAAATTATGAGGCAGAACTATAAAACTCACTATTTAACAAAGAGATGGACTCTAATGAAAAACATCAACCTACAACAAGAGTGGGAAAGGTTAAGTAAATTCCCCAAGCCTTTTAATTTCAGAGATTTTGCAAACCTGGACGATAGTCCTGATGCTGAATATTTAATTCAATCAATGTATGACTTATATAATTTGCCAGATATACAAAAAATTAAAACTCGAGCCATAAATTTATTAGAATTGCAACAAGGTGATAAAGTAATAGAGTTAGGTTGTGGACTAGGCCATGATATCGAGCGCATGGGAAATATTGTAGGCATAACAGGGAATGTTATTGGCGTTGATAAAAGCAAACTAATGCTTCAAAAAGCACAAAGTCGATCAAAACAAAAAAATGTTAAATATTTAAATGAAGATGCTACAAATTTAAACTTTCCCGATAATAGTTTTGACGTTAGTTACGCTGATCGCTTACTAGTAAGTCAAAATTATCCTGATAAAGTAATAAGCGAATTGGTTCGTGTGACAAAACCAAATGGCAAAATTTGTATTACTGATATAGATGTCGGTTCAATTATACTATATCCATACGATAACAAACTTACTCCCATCTTAAAAGAACGATGGCAAAATATCGTTGCTAATCCATTTATTGGACGTGAATTACAGTACAAATTTAAACAAAATGGTCTCGTTAATATTCAAGTTATTCCCGATGCATATGTAGTTAAAAGTCTTGAGATCGTAAATAAAATGATCGACTATCCGCGCATGATTTATGATTTATATAAATTAGGCAAATATACAAAAAACGAAGCCTTGCAAATGCTAGATTCTTTATATAAAGCGGAAAAAGACAATATGTTTTTATACGGCATAATTTTTTTCACAGTTTTAGGCATAAAACCAAATTAGTCAGATTTTTCTTTTAACGAAAACCGCACACAGCCTTTTAAAAATCGACTGGTTTCAGCAAAGACTCTGCTATTACAACCCTTGGGCAAATGAACTAACGCTTTATCAACTTTAGGCATTTCTCTAGTATGCTTAACGCCTTCTGTATTTTTATTCGCTTCGTTATGGAAATAATCGCACACTACTTTTTTAGTAAACGTTTCTATTGGCGTATCCGTGGCTTTTATCGTTCCATCTTCGACCTCAATATTAAAAGAATCTACTAAATATGCAATTTCAGGCATAGCTTTTAAGATACTTTGTAAATGCTTTGATGCTAAAGAAGTTTCCAAAAGTGTTGGTTGTTGCATAGAATAATAAACATATTGTGAATTGTTTTTAACATCTAGATCAAAAACAGCAGGTTGCATAATAGTGGGAATATAATCTCGTAATTTATAATCATTTATAAATACTTTTTGCAAACTCTCAACAGGCGCACAAGAATCATCTATAGCTGGAGCAAAAGCAGGAAGCACCCCTGTTCCCACCAAAACAATATGTTTTACTATGTGTACTAAATATGGATTTGGCTTTAAATTTTGTTCTTTTAATTGATTAATGAAAAATTCCCAAACAATATCAAAAGTTACTTTATTGCGCCAATATTGAGATTGATCCCAACCATCTTGCAGCATAAAATTGTAAAAATCCTTCCATGCTGGATCTTTGACTGCGATCTCCATCCACTTATCAGAAAAAAACAAAATCTCGCTATACCACTCATCATCAAAATGCTGACTGTTGGTAATTTGCGTTAAAACCGGCCATTCCTCAGTAAAAGTCTTTGGTATGCGAGCATGAACACCATACTTTTTTCGCAAAACTTTATGTGATTCTACATCGGTTATTTTTGGCAACAAATATAGTGACCTAGCACCAGCAACTATTGTCCACAAACATTTCACATAATACGATTGCTGCGGATCCAAATGTTCCCATAACCCAAAAATATAACCAGGCTTGAATAAATTAAGACAAATTACCCTATCCGGCATTTCATAAAAAACTTCGTTACAATTTTTGATAACAAGAGATAATGGAGCTGATCGTCTTTTAAAATCTTCCTGCATGCTGCTAGAAATAAAAGAAGAATTTATAGGAACTACACGACCGCTATCTGAAGGCAAATACAATGTACCCGCTTGCAGGATTTTAGCGCCGAATGGATAATATGCTTTATATAAAGCAAAACCATCGCTCGGATTTAACTCATCAATTATTTTGCACAGCTTAGGATGAACTTTTGATACAGCAGCTCTTGCTTGCTTCCAATTTAGTTTTTCAATCCTTGCTTGATGCTTAAGCCCCATATATTAAATCCCTCAAAAAATTATCCACAAAAACGTATCAAATTTTCCAACATGACGACATAATATATATGATTTACATAAAATACAATCTAAATTCCGTTAGAAAAAGGTGTCAAAATTGTTTCTTAAATTATAGATAAAAAACGAAGGCTCCCAAAGGAGCCTTGTGCCCTAGCGTCGAAACCCTAGGGGAAGTAATTTTGTAATTATGAATTATAAACATCGTTTTTGCAAACAAGATACACAAAAAACCATGCATTGTGACACAAAAAAGTAAATAAATAATCATTTTTTCCATAACTTATCACTCGTTCCAAAGAGCATTGGTTGTGTCCTTCGGGCTTGTCCACATACCCA
>JASFHH010000088.1:0-3851 GCA_050123335.1 Gammaproteobacteria bacterium | reverse complement strand
GCTAATTCACGCTTAACCTCCGTTTCATCGGAATGTTCATAAAGAACGATGTGTGAAAAATCAACTTTTTCAAAACGCTTAAGTAATTCCTCATAACGCTCTTTACTAATTTCTTCATATGGAGCAAGTTGATAAATATGATTCGATTTAGGCAAGAAAGAAAGTCCGCCGATAATATCCCAATCCTCATACAACCAATTCGCGACACTAATCCATTCATTCTCACCAACTGTAATTGTTACTGATGGATTGTGTTCCGTATAATTAGTTTTTACTTTTTTCCAATGCTCTAATTGATCTTGCGCAGTAAGATTATTTCTAAAGATCGCACCTTCTGGAGCTTTAACCGGAAAATCAAGCACAAATGTAGTCGCATCCCGTTCTGACTGACCAACTTCTGGATGATATGGAATCCCTTGGTCTTTTAACATTTTAAATAACGCGTCTGTTGCAGAAATACGAATACGACGAATGTAGTACGGCGCATACCTGGCATGCATGCCTGACGCACAATCTACTGTTTGCGATACTGTGCCTGAAGGTTTTACGCAAGTAATACAATTAGAAGCTGTAATTCCAAATCGTTTCGCATAAGTTTTATTGACCTCAATAGCTCGTTCACGCAGTTTACTTAAAACTTTTGCTTCTCGTGCTGCTTTACAATCCCACTGCCCAGTAATTGAAACCCCCAACAACCTTTCTTCTTCACAATTTCTTTTCCAATCTTTAGATAAATAAGGAAAATCTGTTAATGTTGCCTGATAAGTACCTAAAATGGTAGCAAGCCTAACCTTACGCATTAAATCTTTCTCAGTATCGCCAGCACGTGCAACCACCTCAGACAAATTACAAAAACCTTTGGATTGCAAAATAATTTCACCACAAGGATTAGTACCAAGAATTCCAACAATTCTGCCGTTATTAATAATGCCTTTTTTGGTTTTCAAAAATTCAATTCGTCTTTCTGGAAGAGTTTTAATCAAGCCACCGCGATTAAAAATTCCCCGCTCACCAGAACCACTTTTCATCAAAGCAATCCATTCATCCATAAATTCTGTATTAGTTGGTTTGTGTTCGTAAACAGCAGAGTTATTCGCCACACTACGCTGCGGTTCGGTAAAATAAAATTGACCTTTTTTTGCATCACGCATTTCAATATCATCCAAATCTGATAATGAAATCATAGCACTGCGCCGCACCCCACCTGAAACTACCACTTCACCAATCTTACATAAAATATCATGCGCATCTAAATTAGATAAACGCCGCCCTTGCTTTTTAAGAATTTTCTCTCGCGTGAAATCCAATAATAAGCGTAAAGGCTCCGGACCTGAGCTTTTCCCACCAATGGTTTTAAGTCGCGCACCTGCCGGACGTAATCGAGAATAGTCAAATTTAATATCTTTACCCGAAAACCAAATCTTCATCCCGGTAACTAATGCATCACACCAACCTTCTTTACTATCACCAATTACATGTATTGGCAACATCTCATCGGTTTGCATTTCAATCTGTGGTAATTTTTGAATATTCTTGCTCTCAACCGAAAAACCAACACCAGTGCCACACATTGAAATATACATTACTTCACCAAAGTCTTGTAATTTTGACGGTGCAATAAAAGAACAATTATAAGCACATACATTAGTCGCGCGTGCTGCTTTACCTGCAAATTGTAACAAACGCATCGACGGCATAACTTCTTGATTAAGAATTGCTTCACGAATTTCCTGATATTCTTTTTTAGTTAATTTGTTTCCTAAATTCTCGCGCATAAAATCTACATAACGATCAATCGTCTCAATCCAGGTTTCACGCCGCCCCTCATTATCAATCCAACGCGCATAAGTACGCAAATAAACAAACTCGCTCAAGATATTTCTAAAATATTTTTCACTTTCTTCGGCCAATTTTTTTACATGTGGCGGAATCAGATCTTTACGGCGACGAATTTCTGCACGTTTTTCACGATATAAAATGTAAGATTTTGCCGTTTTAACATAGTCGTTAAGAATTAATTCTTTTTCAACCGCATCCTGAATACCTTCAACTGTAGGCATAAAATTTTTATAGCGTCTGCAAATCCTAACTAATTCAGTCAAAATTTTATTCGCAATTAATTCAGCTTCTTGATAAGAACCTTCATCGCACGCCTGCATCGCTTTATAAATTGCATTGGTAATTTTCTCCAAATCAAAATCTTCAGTAGTATAACCATCTCGCTTTTGTACTTTTTTTAGGCCTAATATTTTTGCAGATTGTTTGCCAGATGATTTGCGTCCTTTCTTTGTCGTTGTTTTTTTTGTAGATTTTTTTTCGACAGTTATTTTTTTCGTTTTACTTTTTGCTGCAGTTGCCATAAAGGATCGACCTTCTATAAAAATGAAATAAATTTAGAAAAGAAAAATATATTTTACACAGAAAAAAACATAATAGTCATTAAAAAAATTAAAAATTTTTAAAATTTTTTTTTACTCATTTTCTTTACAAACACATCACAAAATGATACATGGAAAAGCTGTGTCAAACGTTATCATCTACCAAAAATTCGACAAATTTCAATTAGCAACAAATGAGCTTGCAAAAAATTTGCATTTACCAATTAAAAATAATTTGTCACAAGAGGATTCTTTAATTTTATATTACGATGACAACGGATTGTATTTGCAACAACTTGGAATTGGTGCTCCTAAAAAACCAATCAAGGTTGATTTCTCTGCAAAAAAAATTACTTATCGTCGAAAGCTAAACCAAAAAACCGAAAATCTTGCCAAAGCTATTGGAATTAAAACAAAACCGCATGTGCTAGATGCAACCGCCGGCCTCGGCCGTGACGCTTTTGTTTTAGCATCTTTAGGATGCAGTGTAACTCTGCTGGAGAAATCCCCAATAATTGCAGCATTATTACAAGATGGTTTGAAACGCGCAGCAACTGACCCTGCTTTAATTAAAATCATTTCTCGAATACAATTAATTCAAATTGATAATATTAAATACATGCAACAACTCAAATCTCATCCTGACGTAGTTTATCTTGACCCAATGTTTCCCGTGCGCAAAAAATCCGCATTAGTAAAAAAAGAAATGCGAATTTTAACAACGCTACTTGAAAACGAACCACCAATTAATGAAAAATTATTGCTCGAAACTGCACGCAGATGCGCCAAAAAACGCGTAGTAGTAAAACGACCACGGCTTGCAAAACCACTTGATAATCAAAAACCTAACTTTTCAATTACCGGTAAAACTTGTCGCTTTGATGTTTATATATAACATTTTCTTATTCACCATCAAGCATGTTCTGTTTATTTTCTGACAACTTACCTAAATGATTTTCTTTAGATATCACGCTTCTGCCTAATTCTTTCTCTGTTTCTTTTCTGGCATTGCCTGCAACTTTACCACCCCGCTTGGCGACCATTTTACTTTTATCAAATGTTTCTGGTTTCTCCTGACCAGAAATTTCGGTTGTAACTTTTTCACCCAGCATCGTAAAAATTAATTCTAAATCAGTCATATTATCCCGCAAATTAACTTTGGATTTTATCGGTATATTTTTGTGTTTCTTATATTCAGTTGGAGTCATGCCAAAAGTTGCTTTAGATATTTCGGCAGTTAAAATAGCGTAATCTTTTTGACTGGTTATACCTCTCGCTTTCCATTCATCAGTTAAACCCTGGCGAATAGCGATCCCACGTAAACGTTTATCAATCCAATCTTTTGGGTATCCTTTTTGTTCATATAAAGCCTTCATTCGTTCCTGAGCTAATTCGGGGTTCTCTATCTCTTGTATTCGTTCATAACCCACTTTAGCTAACCAATGTTTGAACGGTTCAGCTTTTGGGGAGGGA
>JASFHH010000087.1:0-3902 GCA_050123335.1 Gammaproteobacteria bacterium | reverse complement strand
TTCTCAAAAGGTATTCAAAAAAATGATTCGTAGCATTTATTTCATCATAACATTTGGTAAAATTATTACAAATTTTTTTTATAAGATTTATTTTTTGTTGAACATTGCTATTAGTAACATCGTCTTTCACGGCTTGCGACAATTTTTGTTGCATTTCTTCTTGAGATTTTTTTGAAAATGACATGGCATTTATCTCTTTTAGGTTGATTGTGCTTTGCAGCGAATTATAGTAGTTCGCTGCAATAACACAAATGCGGTTTTTATTATTGTTTGGCCTTAGTATATAACACGCACCTTAAGGAAAACTTAAGGATCTCAAAAATTTCAAATTTTGTGCAATTTTTCCTATAGAAGCAAAAAACCATCTAAAAATCTTATAGCAGTCAGATGGTAATTTAACCAAATAATGACTTGAAACAAGTTGCTGGTAAAGCTAAGATCAGCGCCATGATTCATCTTACCTTATTAAATGCCTTCATTGTTTTCTTAGTAGGATTTGCGGCTACTTTTATCGGCACTACTGTTGGCGGCGCGATGCTATTTATATTGCCGGTGTTAATTTTTGTGGGACTTCCACCATTGATTGCCATCGCTACTTCGATGTTTGCCGCCTTGGGCGCAAATGCTGTTGGTTTATATCGATTTCATTTGGACAAAAAAGTAGATTTTACTGTAGGATTTATTGCCGCTTTTTTTTCAATTATTGGGTCATTAATTGGTGTACACATTATTATTAACGTACCGAAAGATATTTTGCATAAATTTATTGCGATACTTTTATTAATAATTTTAATTATCATGATTATTAAAAAAGCCGGTTTAAAAGAATTTGCGCGCCACACAGCAAAAAAAGCGTATTCCGTTTCCAGAATGATTATTGGCTCAATTTTATTTTTCTTAACTGGAATTCAAGGGGGCATGATTGGCGGACAAGGAACTTTTGAAAATTATATTTTGATGTTTGTTTTTGGTAAAACTTTTTTAGAAGCTGCCGGCACACGAAAAATTGCCAGTCTCGCTGCAGTAATAACCGCGTTAATCGTATTTCTTTATCATCATTTAGTAAATTTTGAATTTGGTATTGTGTTGTTGCTCGGAAGATCTTTAGGTGCCTTCATGGGCGCTTCCTACGGTATCAAAAAAGGCGACGAATGGGTGCAAAAATTATTTATCATTATGGCTGTTATTATGGCAATTAAATTGTTGTGCCATTAGAAAATAATATTTTTATATTTCATCTGATCTTGATACATTTCTAAAAATATTTGGTATTTTTTAGCATGATAATCAATTATTTTTTTATTCTCCGTTGGTTTAATAATTTTTTTCGCACTGCTCATGATTGTCATTGCATCAATAATCGAATCAAATTTCTTGGCTGCTACTGCGCCTAAAATTGCCGAACCTAACAAAACCGCTTCTTTTTCCTTCGGTAACACAATTGGACATCCAGTGATATCTGCATGTTCTTGCAATAATAAAGGATTATTGGCTCCACCACCGCAAATAAAAATTGTATTGATTGTAAAACCATGTTCATTTAATGTTTCAATAATATGTTTTGCACCATATCCAATTGCCTGAATGGTCGCAAAATATAATAATGCCAATTCATCCTCTGAATTTGACAAAGTCAAACCACTAATCATGCCTTTTGCATCAGGATTAGCACGCGGTGAACGATTACCATGAAAATCCGGCATTACATGCAACTCTTTAGTTAATGCTGCAGGAAACTCAACTTTTTTAGCTAATTTCTCAAGTTTAGCCCGCAAAATTTCATAAATACTTTGATCTGCTCGCTGCGCTTGTTGTTGTAATTCCGCAGCTAACACATTAGAAAAAATAATATGATCGATCAATGCGCCCGTTGCCGATTGTCCGCCTTCGGCTAACCACATATCTGGAATCATCGCAGAAAAGTACGGCCCCCAAACTCCCGGCACAAAATTCGGTTTAGATGAAACTGCCATGTAACAACTGGAAGTCCCAGAAATTAATGCAATTCTTTTGGTTAAATCTAATTTATCTTGTTTTAATTCTGCACCCAATAAACCGATACCACCTGCATGCGCATCAATTGCTGAAACACCAACTGCAGTGCCGGGCAATAATCCTAATTCTTTTGCCGCTTTTGATGATAAACCTTTAGCTACCGATTCTCCTATTGATCGAACTTGCGTGCCAATTCTTGCGTATTTTTCTGCAACTAAATTTCCTAAACCTATTTGTTGGAAATAAGAATCGTCCCACGCATGCAAATGCCCCATGTAAGTCCATTTGCAAACTAACGAACATAATGAACGAACATTACTTTCGGTTGCACGATGCACTAAAAAATCCGGTAAATCAAAAAAATGCGCTGCACGTTTCCAGGCATCGGGTAAATTTTCTTTTAACCACAAAAGTTTTGGCGTTTGCATTTCCGGAGAAATTTTTCCGCCAACATAATCCAGCACTTTGTGTTTAGTCGCATTGATTCGTTTAGCTTGTTCAGTTGCGCGATGATCCATCCATACAATAATGTTACGCGCATTTTCGCCGTTTGCATTTACCGCAACCGGCTGATCATCTTTGTCTAAAACTACTAAAGAACAAGTCGCATCAAAACCAATTCCTTTTATTTGTTCTGGTTTAACACTTGCATTATCAACTGCTTCGCGAACTACTTTGCAGCAAGCAGACCAAATATCCGCTGATGATTGTTCAACAAATACTTCCTGATATTTCCACATTTGAATTGGATGCACTGCCACACCAAGCATTTTGCCATTAGAATCAAACACGCCTGCACGCGCGCTACCAGTTCCAACATCGATGCCAATGAAATAGTCGTTCATGGTTTTCCTTGCACCCATATAAACCCCAAATTTTTTAATCATTCCCTCAGTTCTTATAAAATTCCTTTGAGGGACGGAGCTTTACATGATTACAAAGCAACTTGGAGGGGCCGGGTCTTTACTAATTACAAGTGCGGTAGCTTTGTAATTAGTAAAAACCCGGCCCCATAAAAATTATGTAAAGCTCACGTCCCGATTCACTCTTTGCTACTTACTTTCCCAAAATCCTAACTTTAAATCCTAAATGTTTACTCAACGCCAGCATTTCTGCAAAAATATTACCATATGCAACTGCAATATGATTACTTAAATAATGCGCCATTAAAGTTTCTTGTTTTATTCCTAAATCAGTTGCCATAAATGGCCATTCACGCGTGGTTCCCGACCACCACGCATCACGTTTTTCTTCTGGCAATTTAATGACTTCGCCTTTACCAATATCCATCCATAATTCATTATCTTTTAAATATGTTCGCGCCCAAGTTATTTCGCCCGGTAAACTTTCGCCTGCAAAAGTACCACCTGGCACTGGAAAATATGCAGCCGGCTGCCGATATGAATGCACTCCACGCAAACTATTTAAATCATGGTTAAATGCATAAGCGCTACATGAACCAGAATTTAATAATACCCAAATAAATTTTCCTTCATGCTCGCCACCCCAACGTACATCATGAAACATCACGCCTTGCGGCAAACCTTTAGCTTTTAAAATTCTTTTCATTAATTCCATTGGGATTAAATTTCCCTGATCTGCTTCGGTTGAAGTAACAATGGTGTCGCCATTTGATTCTGGTCGACAAACTGAATTCAATAATCCTTCCGAAAAATCTGACGGCGGTCGCAAATTAATTAATCCTAATTGATATTGCCAACCCAAACAATCACCTTTAAATTCATCAACTAAATCTAAAACGGTTAAATAATCGCGTAATTGTTCTTTGGTAGCATTTGCATTAAAATCTTTTTCATCATAATGAAAAGTTACACCATGTTTTTTTACGAATTCATATGCATCATCGATGCGTTGTTGCTTAATATTACGACCACGATCGATAATCC
>JASFHH010000086.1:0-3902 GCA_050123335.1 Gammaproteobacteria bacterium | reverse complement strand
AACTCAAGATGGATATCAAATTAAAATGTATGTTAATGTTGGATTATCAGCGGATGTTGGCAAGGCGTTAACTGTAGGAGCAGAAGGGGTTGGTTTATACCGGACCGAATTACCTTTTATGATTCGTGATCGTTTTCCTTCTTCTGAAGAACAACGCATTGTTTATCGTCAATTGTTAAGTACTTTTGCTCCGCGTCCGGTTACGATGCGCGTATTAGATGTTGGTGGAGATAAAAAACTGCCCTATTTTCCTGTTGAGGAATCAAATCCGACTTTAGGTTGGCGGGGAATTCGATTATTGTTAGATCATCCGGAAATATTTTTAAGTCAGTTGCGCGCGATGCTTAAAGCGAGTGTTGGCCTTGATAATTTACAAATTATGTTTCCGATGGTTGGTGATGTGGTGCAGGTTGATGAAGTATTAGCACTGTTCAATAAAGTTTATCAGGAAATAGTAGGCGAAGGTTTGCAAATAGCAAAGCCGAAAGTTGGAGTTATGATCGAAGTGCCATCAGCTATATACCAAATTAAAATATTGGCGCGCAAAGTTGATTTTCTTTCGGTTGGCAGTAACGATTTAACTCAGTATCTTTTAGCGGTTGATCGTAATAATGAGCAAGTTGCAAATTTATATGATTCGCTGCATCCAGCGGTTTTGCGCGCATTGTTACAAATAGTTGATGGGGCGCATCAGGAAAACAAACCAGTTAGCGTATGTGGAGAAATGGCTGGTGATCCGGCGGCAGTAATTTTGTTGCTGGGAATGGGGGTTAATATATTAAGCATGAGTGCAGTGCATGTGCTGCGTATGCGGTGGCTGATTAGAAGTTTTACTTTTAAGCGCGCAAAGAAGTTATTGAATGAAGTTTTAATTATGGAAAATGCGCGACAAATTCGCAGGCACATGGAGCAAGTGTTGGATGAAGCAGGATTAGGCGGATTGATTCGTGCTGGACGGCATTAGTTTGAGTGTGTCAGACACCTCTGATGTCTGACACCTTTGTTTTATTTATTTTGATTGTAACTCATACGCCATCACAGTATGTTTGCATAACATAGCTGTGGTAATTGAACCTATTCCGCCTGGAACTGCAGAGATTTTTTCAACGATTGGTTCTGCAGCAGCAAAATCAACGTCACCGCAGTATTTACCTGGGTTGTGCGGATCAGGATTAATGCCGACATCAATAACGATTTGTCCGCTTTTAACGAAATCAGCATTTACCATTTTTGCACGTCCCACAGCGGCAATTAAAATTTCAGCTTCTTGACAAACTTTTGGTAGATCCACGGTGCGGGAATGACAAATAGTAACAGTTCCATGTTCTCGTAATAGCAACATAGCCATTGGTTTGCCTACAACTAAAGATCTGCCTAAAACTACGCAACGTTTGCCTTTGACAGGAATGTCGTAAAAGTGCAGCATTTCCATGCAAGCAGCTGGTGTACATGGTGGGAAAGCGGTTGGTATATCGGCATAAACCTGCCCGGCGCTAGCGATGTTCATGCAGTCAACATCTTTAATTACAGGGATGAGCGAACGAATTTTCTTTTCGTCCAAATGTTTTGGTAACGGCGCGAATAACAGAATTCCATGAATATCTTTTTTGTTTGCGATTTCTGTTACTGCTTGTTCAAAAACTTCTTGGGTTACATCTTCCGGATATTCAAAAATTTCGTAGTCCATTCCGACAGCAGCGCAGGTTTTTTTTGCTCCGCCTTCGTAATATAAATCATCTGGGCGTGCGCCGATTCTGATAATACCAAGCTTTGGGGTTGCGCCGGTTTTTTTTAATAAATTAATTTTTTCAGTTAATTCTGTTTTAATTGCATCAGCAACTGGTTTGCCTTTTAAAACTTCTGCCATTTTTTTTCTCCTGATATTAGTTTATTTAGTGATTTTATTGGTTACTAATTCTAAAGTTGCATCAGCAACTTTGCAGCCTTCATCGAAAAGCTGCTGCATTTCTTTTTTGTTTGTTTCGATGTAATCTTGATCTTTAATAAAATTAAAGTTGATTAAAACATTTAGTCTTGCTGCAATTAAAGCAGATTTCATAAATGTAACACCACAGCCAACATCTGAAATTGCAATCATAGTTCCAATTTCACCCATTCTTTTGTGCAGCATAATTCCGGCATGAGCTTTACGCATAATTTCCATCGGTACGGAGCAGGCATCTTTGCAGCATTTTTCAATTATTTGTGCTTTTTGTTCCGCTTGTTCTGGGGTTTCTTTTGGAAGACCATAAGCCTTTGATAATGGCTCAAAAACTGCCGCGTCTTTGTCAATTAAGTCCATCAGTTCGACAATTACCGTTTCGCCTTTGGCTACTAAGTCTTTTACTTCGTCTTCAACTTCAGCATATTTCTTTTTGCCAATAGTTAAATTGCCTACCATATTGGAAAGCGCCATACCTATAGCACCTCCAAATGCTGCAGCTCCACCACCTCCAGGAATAGGTGCTTTGGATGCTAATTTTTCAATAAATTCACCACATTTGATTTCTCTAGTATTTGACATATTTACCTCTCGTTTCATTTTTGTTAAATTGCGACGGTAAAATACTGCATTTTTGGATGAACTGCAACCCATCTTTGTTATAATTAAGAATTACGCGATATTTTGCGAACTAGCGAGCGCACACTTGGAGGGTTGTTTGCAAACGCGCTCCTGGCTAATTTTCCCGGCTAACTTGGGGAAAATTAGCCGGCACGTCCATGTGTAGCTTCTTTCGAGGCATCCATGCCTCTCAAGAGTTTGCAAACAACCCTCGCTCGATGCGCTAAGCGCAAAATATCGCGTGCGATAAGGGTAGAAATTGCTGATTGGTTGGGAAGTTAATGAATTTTTACATTTTATTATATCCGTTAATTGGGGTTTTGGCTGGCTTGCTTTCTGGGATGTTGGGTATTGGCGGAGGGATTATCGTTGTGCCAGGATTGGCTTTTGTATTTGCATATTTTACAAAAATGCAAGATTTCTCTATGCATATGGCAGAGGGAACCTCGTTAGCCATAATGATTATTACTGCTATTTCTTCTATTTATGCGCATCATCAACGTGATAATATTTTGTGGCCACTTTTTTTGTGTTTATTACCTGGAATATTAATTGGTGTAATAAGTGGTGCAATATTTGCCAGTTATTTGCCCGCGCGTATTTTGGAGATTGTTTTTGGGGTATTTGTATTTTTGGTGGCATTTCGGATGTTTTTGTTAATCAAGTCTAAGCCAACACGCAAGTTGCCAAGTTGGCCATGGTTATCTTTAATTGCATTTATAATTGGAGGCAAGTCTGGATTATTAGGCGTTGGTGGTGGAACGATGACTATTCCTTTTTTAAATTATTGTAACGTACCGATGCGTAAAGCTTCTGGAACTTCAATTGCATGCACTTTGCCGATTGCAATAGTTGGAGCAATTAGCTTTGCAACAACAGGTTTTCATGTTGTAACAATTCCTTACAGCATCGGTTATATTTATTTGCCAGCATTTTTTGGTGTAGCAATTATAAGCTTGTTATTTGCACCAGTAGGCGCAGCATTGTCGAGTAAAGTGAATGTTAACTTAGTTAAACGCATTTTTGGAGTTTTGTTGTTTGTTGCTAGCATAAAAATGATTTTAAGCTAATTTTTCTATAAAACCACGTAGTTTTTACGCTAAAATTAATTTGATATTTGTGTAATATATCTATTTTTTGGATATAATATCGGGAGGAGGTTATGAATGTGGCACAAGTTGCGTTTGACACTTTAGCATATGCTAATCGTTTGAAAAAAGCTGGAGTTGATCCAAAAATTGCAGAAGTACAAGCTGAGCTGCAAGTGCAAGTTCTTAATGACTTGACTGAGAATCGTTTAGCGACCAAAGAGGATATGGGAGAGTTACGGAAGGATATG
>JASFHH010000085.1:0-4361 GCA_050123335.1 Gammaproteobacteria bacterium | reverse complement strand
ATCTATTAACTCCGGTATAACCCACATTCCATGTTTTATCCGCTTAATTTGCCCAGATTTCGCAAGACGTGATAAAACATGGCTTGCATGACTAGTTGTTATTTGCAAATAAGTTGCAATATCGTTAGTCCTAAAAATCGGAAGATTAAACGATTTTATTTTATGATAAGCATCCATTATTTTCATTACTTAGCCCCTAACGCCGTAACAACTGTCAATAAAATATTATCCCATATATCTTGCGAATCATATTGATTTTGATGATCTGCCATCAAATAAGCCACTGTCTGACTTTTAAAATCAGCAAAAGATATCGATAAAGCATTATTTTTTGCCCTATCTAAATATGTTTTTAAACTCCTATTCAAACTACTTATGGGTATTTTTGTGTGTAAAAGTATATAAATATCAAAAATATCTCGCGCCTGAGTTTCACTTCTATCAGCCAAAGCTTTTACTTTCTGACAATAAGCAAATTCCGCTGTGTAATGATTAGCTAAAATTGGCATAAACTTATAGGACTGAATTATTTCTGCATCTATAGGCTGAAATTCTGTCTCTGCTGAAAACTGTTTTTTTCTACGAGAAAATTCAATTTTAGTATGTAATGGTAAATCTGAAGCTGAAGTCTTAAGTAAGATTTTCCATCGCTGCGTAGTTTCGGTTTGTTTTGGCATAGAAATATTACTTATTACCATTTCTCTTAAACGCAAAAGCTGAGAAAATTGCTGCGACTCCAAAATGCGAGTTATTTTATTATGCAAAGTATCCTTGTGAATTATTCTGATATCCAAATCAAGATCTTCAGAATATCGAATACTTTTGAAATAAAAGCGCAAATTACATCCGCCTTTAATGGCATATAGCTTTTGATCCAATTTTTTACTTAACTGGCTAAGAAATAATAAATGAAACTGCTCAATATATTGTTGTGGTGTATATTTACCCATAAATAATAAAGTCTTAATATTGACATATATGTCAATATTAAGACTTTATTATTTGTCTGTCAACTCTTTATACCAAATATTGCCACTAATAAAGACACTGTATACAATATCGGCATAATCGTCAAACCTAAACGAAAATCACTAACAGAAAATACAGCAACTCCAGTAGAAGCATGCATAGAATGTTCAATCAAAAAACCAACTGTTGGAATCACCATTGCAATCGCAAAAGAAATACCAGCATTATTTAAACCCAATGCCGTACCTTTTAAATTTTTACCAACGCTTTCAGCCATAGTAACAAACGCAACACTTTGTCCTGCGCCAACAAAGCCTAAACTAAAAAATAACAACAACAAAACTAATGGATGTTTGATCGGCAAACCGATAATCGCAATAACAACACCAATTCCAAAAAGCGCGCAAAAAATTAATATCATTCTACGTTTTTTAAATAAATCAGACATCAATCCCAAAATTGGACAACCGCAAGCCAATCCAAACCAAATCATCGAAGTAATAAATGCAGCATGCACTGTGGGAATCCCTCGAGTTTCCAAATAAGTGCTTCCCCATAAAGTTCCTAATAAAGCTAACGAAACATAAATCGTCGCTGAATATAATACAATCCACCAAATACGCGGTTGACGTAACAATCCAACTGCTTCCTTAATAATACATGGTATGGTTTGACACTGTACGCATAATCTTGCAGCAGGTTTATTTTTCATAAATAAAGAAATTAAAAATATTAATATCAATCCAATCAACCCAACTATTAACAACAAAAATCTCCAATTATCATGTAAGTGATGCAACATCAAAACCGTCGGCGCACCAGCAATTAAAGGTCCAACTGCTCCTAATAATTGGGCAAACCCAAAAAAAGTAGCATGGTATTTTTTTGGCAAATAATTTAATGTAATTAACAACAAACAAATAAATGCAAATGCTGAACCAATACCAATTAATAAACGACTAAAAAATGCCAAATAAAACCCATGCGCAAAACTAAATAAAAACACTCCAGCAACACAAATAGCAACCGCAAAACTTAAAGCTAACTTCACTCCATAACGATCAACTAAAACTCCCACCGGAATCTGCATCACACCATAAGTAATGCAATATGCAATATCAATTAACGATAATTGTTCAACTGTAATTTTTAAAGAAAATAAAAGCTCGTGTACTAAATTAGTAAGAACAGTTCGCAAAAAGAATTCATACAAAAAGAAAAATGCTGCTAAAAACCAAATGAATAAAGAAAAAAATGTGACGCGATCTACAACTGCCTTGTCGTTAACATACATGCAAGCCCCTAGCAAATTCGTCATCCCGTGACTTGATCGCGGGATGACAATAAGCAACATCAATCAGATGCGATCTTAACCCCCAACTCATAAGCGTCTTTTAACGCTGTCGGATGCTTTAAAACATCACCTTTTTTATCTACGCTGCGATACAAAAGACTATCTTTCAATTCCAAATCCAAACTATCTAAAAAATATTCTAAAATCAAAAATGTTGCGTCAAATAATTTTGCGCCTTTAGTTCCACCCAAAGCTAATAAATAAGTTGGTCGTTTTGGCTGATCTTTTGGCACTACAGGATCCTTTAAAAAATATTTACGCATAAAAAAAGCTTGTGAACGATCGATTAAGGCTTTCAACTGCGCAGGCGGAGCATAAAAAAATATTGGCGTTGCAATTACCAAACAATCACACTTTTCCAATTTTTCATATATCTCATCAAAACTATCTGGGATAACACAACGACCTGTTTTTTCACACGCATAAATTTCTTTGCAACCCACAATATCTTTATCACGCAAGTTTACTAAATCAACTTCAGCCCCCACACCATTATTAATTCCCTTAATCAATTCATCAGTTAATATCTCTGTGTTTCCGCCTTTACGTGGGCTTGCCATAATAATTAAGATTTTTTTCTTTTCCATTACCAATTCTCAGCTAATAGTTCAAAATGTTTTTGCGGATGCGCGCAAGCAGGACAACAAGCAGGCGCATCCTCTCCTTTGTGCAAATAGCCACAATTAATACAACGCCATACAACTTTTTCATCACGTTTAAACACGCGGCCTTGTTCGATATTACTTAGCAATGCTAAATATCTCTTTTCATGCTGTTTTTCTGCAACTGCAATTGCCATAAAAGCATCTGCAATCAAATCAAACCCTTCTTCCCGCGCAACTTTAGCAAACCCAGGATACATTTCTGAATATTCATAATGCTCGCCTGCAGCCGCTTCTTTTAAATTTGCCATAGTGGTTCCAATCACCCCCGCAGGAAATCCTGCAGTAATTTCGACCTCACCCCCTTTAAGAAATTTAAATAATCGTTTCGCATGTTCATGTTCTTGACGGGCAGTTTCAGCAAAAATTTCCGCAATTTGCCGATAACCTTCTTTATTCGCAGCTTTTGCAAAATAATCGTAGCGATTTCTCGCTTGTGATTCACCAGCAAACGCAGTTAAAATATTTTTTTCGGTACGACTACCTTTAAGCTCTGACATAATATTACTCCTCTGAAGCTGATGGAGCAGAACGTTTACCAAGTTCTGCATCAAGAAACAACAATCCTGACTTATCGCCAGCCAATTTTAGTCTTTCAACCACTTCTGACACACTAGATTCTTCCTCAACTTGTTCAGCCACAAACCATTGCAAAAAATTTTGCGTAGCATAATCATGAAGTTTAACTGCCAAAGTTACTAAATCATTAATCATCTTTGTGACTTTCTGTTCATGTTCATATGCCGCTTGAAAAATTTCTAATGGCGATTTCCAAGCCTGCGGCGGCTCATCGATTGCCAATAACTTAGCTTTGCCGCCGCGCTCTAACACATGATTATAAATCTTCATAGCATGTATTATTTCCTCTTGCGACTGCATTCGCATCCACGCAGCAAAACCTTTAAGATTTACCTCTTCAAAATAAGACACCATACCAAGATACAAATAAGCTGAATATAGTTCTTTATTTACTTGCGTATTTAATGCATCAATCATTTCTTTTTGCATAACTAACTCCTCCACAATTTATGTACGTTACAATATTCACGCGCAGAAACTTCAGCTGCATCAATACAGAAAAAGGCTTCTGGCTTATCACCTGGTTTCAAATATTTACGATAAGATACCCCGTCAGCAATTAACTCAATCCATTCGATATAATGTTTTTCTTCCATTGGATGCGGCACACTGCCAACTTTTACCAAAAAACCATTCGCTTGTTTTTCAATTACTGGGACATGTTTCTCAGTTTTAAAATCTGCAGTTTGTTCTTCTAGCTCAACCATTGGTTGTCCACAACAAACCAATTCACCAGCTCCCGTATGCAAAACTTGCACAATATTTCCACAAATTTCACACTTATAAATTTTGTTTAA
>JASFHH010000084.1:0-4552 GCA_050123335.1 Gammaproteobacteria bacterium | reverse complement strand
GACCCAAATCAGGAATACGCATCATCTCACTTAAAGCACGAGGAACTTTTTTCCTTACTTGCTTTAATAACGGTAATTCGCCTGTTTTAACTATAGTGGTAATCTTTTCGGCTAAATCATCACCAACACCTGGAAACGCAGTTAAATCCTCACCCTGCTTAACCAAATCCGCAACTTCATGTGATAAATTTTTAATTAATCTAGCTGCATTACGATAAGCGCGAACCCGAAATGGATTTTCATCTTTGACTTCTAACAAATCCGCTAATTCATTAAATTGTGCAGCAATATCAGCATTGTGAACTTTCATAAATTTCCCTAGTCATCCCGCGACCATGTTAGTTGATCGCGGGATCCAAGCTGTTTAGTTAATTTTTTCTGGATCCCGCGATCAAGTCGCGGGATGACGACATTTATTTAAACACCTGCTCCCGATAATATTTCAATTCCTCAATTGAATCATAAACATCACTCAACGCTAAATGCTTGGATTCTTTATCGAATTCTGGGACTTGATCTTTATACCAACGCAACACTAATTCTTTTACTGTCGATACATCCAAATTACGATAATGAAAAAATTGTTCAAGCTTAGGCATACAACGATACAAAAATCTGCGATCCACGCAAATACTATTACCACACAACGGAGATTTATTTGGATTAATATATTGTCGCAAAAACTCTAGAGTTTGCTGCTCAGCTTGCTTTTCCGTAATCTCACTTCGCTTTACACGCTCAACTAAACCAGATTTGTTATGCTGTTTAGTATTCCACTCATCCATAGAACTTAACAACTCATCAGATTGATGAATCGCCAATACCGGACCTTCGGCAATTGTATTTAATTGCGCATCAGTAACAATAGTGGCAATTTCAATAATCCGATCATTAGCAAAATCCAACCCCGTCATTTCCAAATCTAGCCAAATTAGATTGGTATCTTTATCGCTCATTTATCTATCTCCGTTTTAATTTCATACATTTCCTGTTAATATTAAACTTAAAACCACCAAAAAGGAATTACTTATGCTAATCGACATTATCTGCATAATTATTGCATATCTATTGGGATCAATTTCTAGCGCAATAATTATCTGCAAACTCTTCGGTTATCCTGACCCACGTACTTTAGGCTCTGGTAATGCTGGCGCAACCAATGTATTGCGCATTGCTGGTAAAAAATTAGCCATATTTACTTTGATTCTTGATGCTTTAAAAGGCTTTGTTGCAGTAATGATTGCCCGCACCTTAGGATTAGATAATTTTATTTTAGGAGTTGTCGCTCTTGCTGCATTTCTTGGACATCTTTATCCAATTTTCTTTAAATTTAAAGGCGGCAAAGGAATCGCAACCGGCCTTGGAGTAATGTTAGGGCTGTCACCTGAACTCGGCGGCATGGTAATTGTAACCTGGATATTAATTGCTGCAATTTTTCGCTATTCATCTTTAGCCGCAATAGTTGCTTTTGTATTAGCTCCGATCTACGCCTTCTTTTTAACTAACCGGCAATATGTAATTGCACTTTTCATAATGATGTTATTTATTCTTTGGCGACATCGCACAAATATAAAACGTTTGTTACAAAAAGTCGAACCAAAAATATAGAACATAACCTGCGTAAGACGATGTAATGCGCAGCAGAAATTCGTGCAATTCACGACAAGAAACTTGCTATAAAAAAATTCCTTAAATTCTCAGACTATTTTGCTTTTGAGGAAAATTGTTGTCATCTTTTAAATATTCACAACATAAATGACTTATTGGATCTGCACTAAACAACATGCCAAACCAATTGAATTTTCTTGTAGCACCGCGATATCTTTTTATCAAAAGTACTACATCATCCCTTGATAAATTGGCATCCTTTAACATATTTCGGAAAGATCCGGAAGCTCGTTGAATTTTCCAATATTCTTCTTTGCTCAGTTTATTTTTGTCGGATAGTTTTTTACCCTTTAAAATATTATAAATATATTTACTCATATGTTCTTTTGTATATTTTCTTTTATTTGCATAGTTTTTCTCTATTTTCTTTGTATTTTCTGAAAGTATTTTAACAAGCATGGGTTCTTTTGTGTTGCCCCTCGCTTTTTTACTTTTTCGTAAAATAGTTTTTGAAACTTTTTTTGCACTATCGTATCTACTTTCTTGTGCTAAAATTGTTTTTGCAATAATTCTTTTTATTACTTCCATATGAAATTCAGATCTAACTTTAATTTTAGCTTTATTTTGCTTTTTAGGCATAGGACACATAAATGAAAATATTAGTGTTAACACATCTTTGGCTAGGCCAGGAATGCCGCTTTCATAGTACTGTAAGATCTCTTGCCCTTTGTAGTCTTTATTTTCACAGATCATAGCCATAAACTTCAAAGCTCTTTCAGAGATCGACACATGGAGGTAATCGTCAAAATTTTTAATTATATCGCTTATACTTAGATAATCACTCACAATAACCAAGCCCAGCGGCATCTCTGGTAAATTGTATTTTAGTATACTACAAAATTCTTCGATCGTTTCTTGTTTTATGACATTGTTAGAAATATCGATCTTAAAATCCTGAGGGCACTTACCCGATTTTAATATTTTCCCCAAAAGCAACATATGCTTATCACTAAAAAAACTATTACGAAAAGAAAACTGAAGTCCTTGAGAACACTTTACTAATTCAACCACACCAAATAATAGCTTCATTGCGTCATCAGATATGATTTGATTGGAAAAATCAAAATAAATATTTTTAGAAGAACCATAATCTTGAAGTATTTTAACCACTACTTGCATAACATCATTATCTATACAATTATCCCTTTTAGCAAAAGCTATTTTTATCTTTTTATCTTGCGTTTTAGACTCCCCACTTACCTTTTTTTTAAAACGCTTCAAAAAAATACTATTGCTTTCACTATTGCTCATACAAAAATTGATTGTATCATTAGGTTTCAGCATGCTTATACCTTTTTTCTTTTAGCAAATCGTTAAAATTTTAGATCTGGTCTAAGATTCGTGAGCGATTTGCAAGTGCATTTACACTTTTAATTTTTTCAAACACAGCTATGTTAACTGCAGCCATACTTACTATAGACCACTAATCTTAAGGAAAGCTTAAGGCTTTAAAATATAGCCATTTCGCCAGGGCAAACGCATGAAATTTTTTTAATAATCAATAAGTTGCGGGGATAAAGATTTTCAAAATTTTGTAAAAAAGATATAAGAAACTTCTTTTTAAACGGAAAAAGGAGCGGTTATGGGAAAAATATCAATAATTAAATGTTTTGCAGATCTGTCAGACCCAAGAATGTTAAAGAAAACCGAGCATAAGCTAATAGATATTATTGTTGTTGCGATATGCGCGGTAATCTGTGGGGCAGATAAATGGACGCAAATAGAAGAATATGGTCAAATTAACCATGAATGGTTTAAGAGGTTTTTAGAGCTTCCTAATGGTATACCATCGCACGATACATTCAGGAGAGTGTTTTCGCTTGTTTCGGCATCAAAATTTCAAAGATGTTTTCATTCCTGGATTCAAGAAGTATTTCAAATTACCGAAGGTCAAGTAATAGCAATTGACGGCAAGTCTCTTAGAAGATCTTTCGATAGAAGAAGCAATAAGGCAGCAATCAACATGGTACATGCTTGGGCTACAGCAAACGGAATTTTGTTGGGTCAACAAAAAACGCAAGATAAATCTAATGAAATCACAGCAATACCAGAATTATTAGAGATAATATCAGTTAAGGGATGCATTGTAACAACTGACGCAATGGGCTGCCAAAAGAAAATAGCCGATAAAATACATTTTAAAGGCGGAGATTATTTGTTGGCTGTAAAAGATAACCATAAGGAGCTAAAACAAGCTATAGAAGCTACTTTTAATTTCGCTTTAAAAAATGACTTTAACAATATGGTTTATGACAAATACGAGTCAACGGATGCAGGTCACGGCAGAGTTGAACAAAGGGCATGCTATGTTTTGCCGCATATGTATTTATGGAAATTCAAATTGAAGTGGAAGGGTTTGCAGAGTTTAGTGATGGTGACCAGCGAGGTTACCAATAAAGCCACTGGAGAAGTCAGAAATGAGTCACGGTATTATATTAGTTCACTTAATATGGATGCTGAAAAAATTTTGAGTGCTATTAGGAGTCACTGGTCGGTTGAGAATAATTTACATTGGTGTCTTGACGTTGGATTTCGGGAAGATGAATGCAGATCTCGTATTGGTGATTCTGCTGAAAACTTTTCTTTGTTGAGAAGAATTGCGCTTATGCTGCTTAAAAAAGAACGGACATTAAAAGGAGGTATACAGACTAAGCGTCTTAAGGCCGGATGGGACAAAAATTATTTATTAAAAATTTTGGGAATATAAAAAAATTTCATGCGTTTGCCCTGACTTTTCGCTTCAATTATAGAATGTAGCGGCTTTGTTGCATAAATAGGAAGGAATTAGCTGCATCAGCGGTA
Source organism: Gammaproteobacteria bacterium (assembly GCA_050123335.1). Classification (GTDB taxonomy): domain Bacteria; phylum Pseudomonadota; class Gammaproteobacteria; order UBA12402; family UBA12402; genus JASFHF01. Next base: position 82 of record JASFHH010000084.1, on the reverse strand, counting down.
ACGCTAAGTCTTTGAAATTCATAAAAAACTCTATTAATATACATTTTTTGATGAAAAACATAAAAATGGAGTTTATTTATGT
>JASFHH010000083.1:0-4708 GCA_050123335.1 Gammaproteobacteria bacterium | reverse complement strand
TAATTAAAACATACTCACCAACCGGATCAGGATCATCAGGAAATAACTGCTCCGCCGATTTTGTACCTAAAACCACTACAAAATTTTTATTTATAATATCAAGTTTTGAGATAAATCGACCATCAGGTTTTGTATCAATTATATGAATAACATTGTATTTGGGCTCAACTCCCTTAATAAAAGTACTGATACTTTGATCATGATACTGCATAGTTTTTCCGACACCATATGCCAAACTAATTAATGCTACATTAGGCACACTTTTTTTAACTGCTTTAATATCTTGTTTATTTAATTTTATAATTCGATTTGCTGGCAAACCGCGATAAGTTTTTGAAGTTTGACCACCAGTTACTACTAACAAATTACGCCCAGCACCCGCTACCGCTTTAGCAAAAGTGATACGCAAACCTTCACCAACCGCCAACATAGTTGAAATCGCAAACGTTCCCCAAGCGATTGCTAAAATTGTTAAAATAATTCTGGTTTTTTCTAACCTCATACTTTAACCATCCCTTAAATGATTTATGCAATATTTTAAAATTAGCATACTGCAGGGAAGATTGTTTGCAAACTCTTGAGCGCATGGATGCGCGAACGAAGTATTACATGGACGTACTTTTAAATCACGCCATGTTGTTGCGTGATTTAAAAGACGCGTTTGCAAACAAGCTTGCCGAAAGGTATGCCTGTTCATTTTAAAATATTGTATAAACATCATCTTCTCAGCGCCTCAATTGGATCCATATGCGCAGCTCGTCTTGCTGGAAAATATCCAGCCAGCAAACCCAATAACGCTAAAATACTAATCGTAATTATTACTACCGTATCAGAAATCGTTGGTGCGCCTAATTTAGAAACTAACGCATGTGCATGCGCTAAAATGAAGGCTGTTAAATAAGCGGCACCAAAACCAATCAATCCACCTAAACCAACAATAATTAAAGCTTCCAACAACACTTGTGACATAATATGCCAATCACGCGCGCCAACCGACATGCGTAAACCAATTTCACGCGTTCGTTCATTTACAATTAAAAACATAATATTAGCAACACCCAAACCGCCAACTCCTAAAGTTAAAGCTCCACAAAAACCTAAAAATAATTGAATCCCAAAGAAAAACCATTTAAAAAACTGAAAAATTTTCGTGGTATTAAATACATCTACTGCCGTTGTATCCGTTGGATCAAAATGATATTTGTTTGCCAAATACGCTCGCATTTCCTGCTCAACTACTTGCGGATCAAGCCCAGGATTAGGTAATGCACTAAAACGATAAATATTTTTATCTCCCTGCAAACTAATAAAAGCTGTGTACGGAATAATTGCGCGATCATCGTACCAGTTATATACATTCTTCCCACTTTCTTGCACTACACCAATCACCGTAAACGGCACATGATTAATTGCTACCCTCTTTCCTAAAGCTTCTTCATCACCAAACAATCTCTTTTTTAAACTATATCCCAAGATGGTTACGCGACTTTTACGCTCTACATCCAATGGACTAAAAAAACGACTATTATCAATCAAATCGATTTTACGTAACTTAGAAAAACTGGAAGAAACCCCGCGAATTGCAGTGGTTGTTTGATTTTTTGTATAACTAACTATGAAATCTGTGGATAAAATTGGCGAGATCGCAATGATGTCAGGAACCGCTTGCTGCATCTCCATTATCGCGCTGGATTTGACATTTAATTTTTGACCTACAGGAAATCCACGATAAGCTTTACTGGTCGGATTTAACCTTACAAAAAAAGTTCCATCAGTAAGTTGCGCCATATTTTTTTCGCTAACTTGACGAAACCCTACACCTAAAGCAAGTAATAAAATTACTGTCAACGTTCCCCAAATTATACCAAATAATGCAAGTATCGAACGCAATTTATACGCCCACATATCACGCAAAATCTGTTGGCAAATGTTGATAATATACATTGATGTCAGACACCTTAACGTTTTCGGTGTTTACGCTTAATCTGTTTCTCAGCTACGCTGGTAGTTTTTGGAATATCTAAAACTTCGTCACCAAGTTTTAACCCTTGCTGAATTTCCACTCGCATACCATCACTTAAACCAATCTTTACTGGTTGTTTTTTTGGTTTTTGCTGACCTTCAACCGACATTAACACATATGCTTGCCCTTTCTTAAAATGAATCACCCTTTCAGGCAAAACTAACACATTCTTAGCGGTTTTAATTTTAATGTCTGCAGTAGCTGAATAACCAGAACGCAATATTATTCCCTTAGGCACTCGCAATTTAGTAACCTCAACTTGAAAGCCTACACTAAAAGGAGAATCAGCATTTGCTGAAGTGCCGCCTTGCGCAATATCTTGCTGTTCAGATTGCAAAGAGATTCTAGTCAATATTCCATTAATTTTTACATTTGGAATTGAACCAACTATAACTACTGCCGGCATACCAACATGCACTTTTGCCGCATCCATCTCATCAACTTCACCACGAAACATCATAGTTTGCATACTTGCAATTGTAAATAACGCTGTCGATGACTGGGCTGAACTCAATGAAATCACCGGATCACCAACATCAATATCACGATTTAAAATATAACCTTCAATTGGACTAACAATAATATTTGCAAGTTTTTCTCCTGCAACGGTAGTTCCACCTTGTTTAAGCAAAGCTAACTTTTGCTCAGCAAGAATTCGTTGTGATCTCGCAGTATCATAAGATTTTTTCGCAGTTATATATTCACCATAACTTTTAGAAATTAATCCACCTTTCAATGCTTTTTGGTAACGCTCTAAATCATGCAATGAAGATTTTTCAACTGCTTTTGCTTCTTGCACCGACTCATAAGCGGTGGCATACTCAACCGGCGAAGGTGTTGGAGTAATTTCCAACAATTTTTCTCCAGTCTTAACATATTCCCCTTCGTAATGAAAAATCTTTGCCACAATACCGCCAATTTGTGATTTTACCGTAATCGAATTAAGTGGCTTGATATATCCTACTGCTTGTGCCTTTTCAACAATTGTCCCTTTTTTAACCGTAACAGTTAACTTCGACACACCAGTTTTGCTGCGGGAATGCATAAATATCCCAACCACAACCAGTAAAATAATAATAGCAATAATAATTAACCATTTTTTCATAAAAAACCCTCAAACTACGATGGATATATAGCTTATATAATCTCATAATATGCCATTTCTAGCCAGTAAATTCCCAGATGGTTATATCATAGATTTAACCAATCTTGAGTGGAAAGAGGTGAGGTCACAAATTGTGACCTCACCTCTCCCACTCGGTGATGGACGGACATATAAACCCAAAGCCTTTACTGAGCGCGGATTATATATGCTCGCTACAAGCCTTGACACTTACAGCCCAATTAATTACCATAACCTCGCATCGACTCAAAGAGCGATGACTATTTACATAATAATATACATGAGGGCTTGATCATGAGACGGGCACCTATTTTTTGGATTATATTTCTCGATGAAATTGGGATGAACATCGGCTTCCCAGTTTTGACTTTCTTGTGTTTTGACAAACAATCTTCATTATTTGCATTAACCGCAACTCATGCAGTTCGCAGTTATTGGTATGGGTTATTAAATTCATTACCTTTTATTATCGCAATATTTACCGTGCCAATTTTAACTTGGCTATCTGATTATTATGGGCGCAAAAAAATCTTATTGTTTGGTTCTCTAAGTATTTTGGCTTTTTCAATATTTGCCACTCTTGGAATTCTTTACGGAACTATTGCTTTAGTGGTAATTGGCCGCATAATCAACGGGATTTGTGCACGCATTCAACCAACAGCTTTAGCCGTAATCGGCGACATTAGCAACGAGAAAAACAAAATTATTAACATGGGATATTTGCAATTCTATATTTCCATCGGGGCTTTTTTAGGACCAATAATTGGCGGATATTTCGCCAAACGATTTTTCTTTCAACAACTGAATTTTTCATTACCTTTTATAATTGCTGCAGGCTTTGGTTTATTAACTTTATTATTTATTGCTTTTGGCTTTAAAGAAACACTAACTAAACCTGCTGCAAGAAAAGTAAGTTTTAGCGATGTGCTGCAATTATTTAAAAACCCAAAAATCTTAAAAATTTCTTTGCTGTTATTACTAACACAAATTAGCTGGCGCATCTATTATCAATTTATTCCACCAGTACTAAAAATACACTTTCATTATACGCCGCAAACTATTGGAATATTCGTAGCTTTAATAGCCGCATGGTTAGCACTTGCTTCATCGATTGGTTTGAAAATATTAGATAAACTATTTGCAGCAAAATATATTTTATATTTGGCAATTACCGCAGAATTTTTTGGGTTTTTATTAGCTAATTTAGCAAATCACTTACCTGCAAATTTATTTAGCCAAACTTTAACTTGGTTTGCTGCAGCTCCAATTGCAATTGGAGACGTAATTATTTATAGCTTAATTACAACTTTTTATTCCGATACCGCATCCGAACATGACCAAGGCAAAGTAATGGGAATAAATTATATCATCGTAACAATTGTATGGTCATCAACTGGCATTATTGGCGGCCTGTTAGCTGCTGTTAACATTAATCTGCCGATTATTGTTGCACCATTAGGTTTATTAGGAGCAATTTTATGGAATTTACCAAAAAAAATATCTTACTAGGAATAACCGGCCGTATTGCTGCTTATAAAAGTGCTGAGCACCTTAGCCGTTTA
>JASFHH010000082.1:0-4855 GCA_050123335.1 Gammaproteobacteria bacterium | reverse complement strand
ATGGTATTTTGGCTTGTGTGATGGAGGTAATTAAAATGATTAATATAATAGCTCCTTATATTGGTTTAACCATTGTTATTGTTGGCATTGTTATTTTATGGCATCTAGCAGACAAAGGTGACCATAAATCAGGGAGACGCAAATCTAAATGATTAATATTATTGCTCCTTATATCGGTTTGGCGATAGTTATTGTAACTATGATTCTTTTTTGGCATTTAGCTGATAAAGGCGATCACCATAAATCAGGAAAACATAAACCGCGTAAATAAAGGATATTTTAATGATTTTACCTGTAATTCTTTCTGGTGGTTTTGGGACGCGTTTGTGGCCATTGTCGCGCAAAGATCGGCCCAAACAATTTTTGCGTTTGTTAGACAAAAATAGTTTGTTTCAAGATACAATCATGCGGGTTGCAAATATTCCTAATTCTTTACCGCCGTTATTTATATGTAACGAAGATCATCGTTTTTTAATCGCTAGACAATTGCAGGAAATAGATGTTACAAGTTCGGCAATTATTTTGGAACCGGTAGGGAAAAATACCGCGCCGGCGATAACAATTGCTGCTTTACAGGCGATGGTCAATGGTGACGATCCGATTTTGTTGATATTGCCTTCAGATCATTTAATTGCTAATCAAGTTGCATTTTTGGCTGCAGTAGATAAAGCTGCAAAATACGCGCAAGCTGGAAAATTAATTACTTTTGGTATTGTTCCGCACAAACCAGAGACCGGTTATGGTTATATTCAAGCAGGAGAAAAATTAGCCGATGGTGTGCGGGTGGTTGATAGTTTTGTTGAAAAACCAACTTTAGAAAAAGCCAAAAATTATTTGGAAGCTGGAAATTATTATTGGAATGGTGGTATTTTCATGTTTCGTGCTTCGCGTTTTTTGCGGGAGATGAATCAACATGCCCCTGATATTTTAGCAGCTTGTTGTAAAGCATTTAAAGCGCGTGTTTCCACACCTGACTTTATTCGTCTCGATAAAGAAATATTTAGTGAATGCCGCAGTGATTCAGTTGATTATGCGGTCATGGAAAAGACCAATGATGCTTGTGTTGTGCCAATGGATGTTGGTTGGTCTGATGTAGGTTGTTGGTCCGCATTATTTGAGGTAAGTGCTAAGGATGATGATAATAATGTCAAAGTAGGGGATGTCGTTATTGATGAAGTTAATAATTCATATCTTAGATCTGAAGGGCGTACTTTGGCGGCCATCGGTGTTCAGGATATGATAGTGGTTGAAACCAAGGATGCAGTATTGGTGGCGCGTAAAGACCAGAGTCAGAAAGTTAAATCCATATTAGAACGGCTTGAAAAAAAACCATCGGATCTTTCATAAATCAATAAAATACATTATACTCTTCATGAATTAATCTGGGGACGATTTTCTTATGCGTGAAATTTTAGTTGTTGGTGGGGCTGGCTATATTGGTTCACATATGGTGGATATTTTGCGTAAGCACAATTATTCCGTAGTAGTGTTGGATAATCTATCTACCGGCTATCGCGAGGCAGTATTAGATGCTGAGTTTGTTGAAGGTGATTTAGCGGATAGGAAGTTACTTAAGCAGTTATTTAATCAACACCAATTTGCTGTAGTGATGCATTTTGCTGCATGTACGCAAGTTGGTGAATCAGTAACGAATCCTGCTAAATATTATCATAATAACGTTTGCAATACGCTTAACTTGTTAGATGAAATGTTGAGTGCAGGGGTTAAATATTTTATTTTTTCTTCAAGCGCTGCAGTTTATGGTAATCCGGAATACTCGCCGATTGATATTGCACATCCTAAAAATCCGATCAATCCATATGGAAAAACTAAATTGATGGTGGAGCAAATTTTGGATGACTATGATTATGCGTATGGCTTGAAATCGGTATGTTTGCGTTACTTTAATGCTGCAGGGGTTGAACCTTCATTGCGAATTGGCGAGTATCATGATCCGGAAACTCATTTAATTCCCTTGGTGTTGCAGGCTGCTAGTGGTAGAAGTGATAATGTAAGAATTTTTGGAAAGGATTATGATACTAGGGATGGTACTTGTATTCGTGATTATATTCATGTAGTGGATCTTTGTGATGCACATTTATTAGCGCTTGCGAATTTATTGAAAGATTCGGTTAGCAAAAAATATAACTTAGGTAATAGTAATGGTTTTTCGGTACAAGAAGTTGTTGATACGGCAAAACGAATAACAGGAAGATCATTTGTTGTTATTGATGCGCCGAGGCGAGCAGGCGATCCTGCAGTTTTAGTTGCAGATGCAACGTTGGCTAAGCAAGAGCTGAATTGGCAGCCAAAATATGCTGATTTGGCTACGATTATTGAACATGCTTGGCGTTGGGAGCGTAAATTAGCAAATATTGAGGATTAATAATGGTTGAAGTTAAAAAATATTTATTTAGAGTGCCAGTCCTGCAGTTTATGAGAACGCTCAGTAATGCTGTAGATTTAAGAGAAAAATTAAATTTTAAAGCGGAGTTTACATGGGAGTAAATGAGCATTTAAAATTGAATTTTTCGCTTAAAGATGCGGCGTTAATGAGCGTTCCTGGGAAAGGACTGAATAATTGCGTTAAAAAAGCGGTTTTTCCGGTAGCAGGAATAGGTACTAGATTTTTGCCCGCGACAAAAGCTGTTCCTAAGGAAATGTTGCCGATTATTGATAAGCCTTTAATTCAATATGCGGTTGATGAAGCAATTGCATCAGGTGTTACCGAAATAATTTTTGTAACTAATAGTTCAAAAGTTGCGATTGAACAGCATTTTGTGTCAGATCCTCAATTAGAAAAAATATTAGCAGCACAAAATAAACAAGAAAGTTTAGATGAGATTAAAAATATTTTGCCAAAAAATATCACATGTGTTTTTGTGCAGCAGCAAGAGGCTTTAGGTTTAGGGCATGCTGTTTTATGTGCTAAAGAAGTTGTGGGAGATCAGCCATTTGCAGTTTTGTTACCGGATGATTTAATTTATGCAAAAAAACAGGTTTGTTTGCAGCAGTTGATTGATGTATATCAACAAACAAATTCTAGTGTTGTTGCAGTGCAGCAGATTCAGCTGGAGGATAGTAAAAAATATGGTGTGGTTGATGTGCATGATGCTTTAAATCCTGCAGCCAAAATTTACGGTATTGTAGAAAAACCTGAGCCACTTGATGCCCCATCAAATTTTGGTGTGGTAGGTCGCTATATATTAAAGCCACAAATATTTAATTTGTTAGAGCAAGTTTCGCCAGGCAGCGGCAGCGAAATTCAATTAACGGATGGAATTGCCGCGTTGATGCAAAACGAAGATGTTTATGCGTGTAAATTTGATGGTACGCGGTATGATTGTGGCACTAAAATTGGTTTTTTACATGCGACGGTTGAATATGCATTAAGGCGTGCGGATTTAGCAGATGATTTTAGAAAAATCTTAGGAGATCAGTTTTGAACATAGTAGTAATTGGAACAGGTTATGTTGGTTTAGTAAGTGGCGCTTGTTTTGCCGAAATGGGAAATAATGTTGTTTGTGTTGATATTGATGCAAATAAAATTGAAAAATTAAAACAAGGTATCATGCCAATTTATGAACCGGGTCTTGAAGAATTAGTTAAAAAAAATTATCAAGCGCAAAGATTACATTTTGTGAGTTCATTGCAGGAACTTAAGATTCAACCAACAATATTTTTTATTGCAGTAGGAACGCCTAGTAATGGTGATGGTTCAGCAGATTTGCAATATGTGTTAACTGCGGCTAAAGATATTGGAAAATATATTAAGGATTACGCAATTATTGTGAATAAATCCACGGTGCCAGTAACCACTGCAGAAAAGGTTAAGGTTGCAATTCAACATGAATTGCAGCAACGTAAACTTAATTTAGAATTCGATGTGGTTAGTAATCCAGAATTTTTAAAAGAGGGTAATGCGGTAAATGACGCAATGCGTCCTGATAGAGTTATTGTTGGTGCTGATAGTACAAAAGCACGTGATGTTATGAGAAAACTTTATGCGCCGTTTACTCGAAATCGTGAGCGTATTATTTTTATGGGTGTTAGAGACGCAGAAATGACGAAATACGCGGCAAATGCAATACTTGCAACCAAAATTTCTTTTATGAACGAAATAGCTAATATTTGTGAATTTTTAAATGTAGATGTAGAAAATATTCGTCAAGGTATTGGTTCAGATTCGCGGATTGGTTTTTCATTTATTTATCCTGGTTGTGGCTATGGTGGTTCATGTTTTCCAAAGGATGTTAGAGCGTTAATTCATACAGCAAAAGATTGTGGATTTGAGTCTAAAGTTTTATCTGCAGTTGATGAGATGAATCGGTATCAAAAACAAGTTATGGCAAAAAAAATAATCGCTAAATTTGGTGAAGATCTTTCGAATTTAACTATTGGAATGTGGGGATTAGCGTTTAAGCCAGAAACAGATGATATGCGTGAAGCTTCATCGATTGATTTTTTGTATGCGGTAATTGAGCGAGGTGCTACAATTAAAGCTTATGATCCAATTGCAATGCCGGCGGCACGTAAAATATTACCAACGGAATGGTTTGAGCAAGGAGTATTACAGCTAGTTGAGCATCAACATCATGCAATTAAAAACGCTGATGTGTTAGCGTTGTTTACTGAATGGAAACAGTTTCGTCATCCTAATTTTGCGCAACTTAGAACTATAATGCGTGGCAATTTAATTCTTGATGGTCGTAATCAATACGATCCGCAACAGCTTCGAGATTTAGGTTTTCAATATATTGGTATTGGAAGGTAGCATTATTAAGTTATTGCTGATAGGTTTTAAACCTCAATGGCACATCCATGTGCCTCCCGACCGCGCATCCAGGGCGGTCTA
>JASFHH010000081.1:0-4882 GCA_050123335.1 Gammaproteobacteria bacterium | reverse complement strand
ACCCTGCTCTTCACCATAGGTTAATGGACCTAATTTATCAGAAAGCCCCCATTGCATTACCATATTACGGGTTAATTCTGTCGCCCTTTTTATGTCATTGGCAGCACCAGTTGTAATACGTTCTGAACCAAATACTAACGCTTCAGCAGCTCTACCGCCATATAAAGCAGTTATTTGGCTATTTAGCCTTAATTTGGTAATACTATAACGATCCTGTTCCGGCAAAAACATAGTTACACCTAACGCTCTACCTCGAGGAATAATCGTCACTTTATAAATTGGATCATGCTCTGGTATCAACCTACCAACTATTGCATGCCCAGCTTCATGATAAGCAGTAAGTTTCTTTTCGTCTTCGCTCATTACCATAGTACGACGCTCAGCACCCATCATAATTTTATCCTTGGCTTGCTCAAGCGCATCCATATCAACTTTAGCTTTATTCTTACGCGCAGCAATTAATGCAGCTTCGTTGGTTAAATTAGCTAAATCCGCCCCTGAAAATCCAGGAGTTCCACGTGCAATAATTGCCAAATTAACTTCTTTTGCCATCGGAATTTTTTTCATGTGAACTTTTAAAATTTGCTCTCGACCGCGAATATCAGGTAATGGCACAACAATTTGTCGATCAAAACGCCCAGGCCGTAATAAAGCAGGATCTAATACATCAGGCCTATTAGTTGCAGCTAAAACAATAACTCCTTCCTTACCTTCAAAACCATCCATTTCAACTAATAACTGATTCAAGGTTTGTTCACGTTCATCATGACCACCACCAAGACCTGCACCCCGATGTCGACCAACTGCATCAAGCTCATCAATAAAGATGATACATGGAGCTTGTTTCTTCGCTTGATCAAACATATCTCGTACTCTGGAAGCTCCAACACCCACAAACATTTCCACAAAATCCGAACCAGAAATACTAAAAAATGGAACCTTGGCTTCACCAGCAACTGCTTTTGCCAATAAAGTTTTACCTGTTCCTGGAGCACCTACTAATAATGCTCCACGCGGCACTTTGCCGCCCAATTTTTGAAACTTGGCTGGATCTTTTAAAAATTCAACCAGCTCTTCAACATCTTGTTTAGCTTCGTCACAACCAGCAACATCAGCAAAAGTAACTTTTACCTGTCCTTCATTTAGCAATCGTGCACGGCTGCGCCCAAATGACATCGCACCACCGCGACCAGCGCCAGTTTGCTGCCGCAAGATATAAATCCAAATTGCTATGATCAAAATAATCGGAAACCAACTAATTAACAATTGCAGTAAAAAGCTACGCTTCGCCGGCGGTTTTATGGTTACCTTAACCTTCGTTTTATTGAGCTCATCCAATAAATGCCCATATTCTGCAGGAATATACGTCTTAAACGTTTTATCCTCCTTGGTCTTACCAGCAACATTCTGATTCTCGATCGTAACCGACGCAATATTGCCTTTTTGCACCTGTTCTAAGAATTGCGAATAAATAAACTGCTCATGCGGAGCCTGCCTTGGCCCAAAGCTATTAAATACCACAATTAAAATTAGCGCAATAATTGCCCATAAAACCAAGTTTTTTAATAAGTCTTTTTTCAATGCCAAACCTCATGTTTGATTCACGATTATTCAAAAAGATATTATATACCAATCATACTTCAAGTTGCGAGGTTTATCTTTGCTTGCGAGCATTTCCTACCACCCAAATTTGTAAGAAAAAAGATATGTTTTTCGTAATACTTTTCGCTATAATGTGCAAGTTTTATGCTATACTGATAAACAGACAAAAAAATGTACATTTTATGATAACTATATTGTTTTTACACAGTTTTTGGTGGCACTTACATGTTTAAAGAACAAAAGAAAGAAATAAAACGGCTAGACAAGCCCACAACCATGCTGGATAGTAATTGGAATTGCAACACATCCCTTTTCCTGAATTTTTTCCTTGATATAATCAACAACTCTATGGCGTTTGTCGACGATGGATTGAATGTTATCACCGCCCCCGATAATATTAGGATCACTCTGGATAATCGCAAAAGAAAACTCGCCAGGAGAAAATTTAAAGAAGAAATAATTACGGCTTTTTTGAAAGACAGGATCTACCAAAAAAATACGTCCGGAATAAGAAAATGGTTTACAAAAAAGTGCAACACAAAAGGAATTGCTTTAAGCATAAAAGACATTCAAAAATGGGAAGAGAGATTTTTACTCCTTCAGCATCAAGCTCGTATAAATGACATCTTATTAACAAATAATAATCCAAAAGATTTATGGATAAAAGATTTATGGATATTTGATAACAAACAAAAAGAAGTAAAAATACAAACAACATTTGGCGTAATAAAACATGTCGTTTTTGGAATAAGTGGTATTACAGGAATAGCAGCCATAACTGCTGGAGCAATTTTAGTCGGTTGTGTTCTTCCGCCATTAATACCATTAATCTTTGGTACAGCAGCACAAACAATTTCCGGCATCTGGACTTCCATATGGGGAACCTCCAATGCTATTGAAAATAACTCCAAGCGCAAACATGCATTAAAAAAATATAAAAAAATAAACCAGTTTTGTAAAGACATGGATGAAATAGAAAAGTATGCAAATGAATACAAAAATATGATCCTAATAGAAAAGTTTGCAAATAGCCCCAATGAAAAATTATTAGAAGAGGAATCATTTTTATTAGGCAGCGAAAAATTAAGAAGAATTCGCAATAAAAAGCTACGCGATAGTAAACAACGTTACAAAACAGAAAAATTGCGTTCTGCTTCTACCGGTTTTGTTGTCGGAGGCGCAGGACTGATGGCCATTGGCAGTATTACCTTTGCTATAGGCTCATTGTTATCCAGCAGCATCATAGGTTCCCCCGTAGGTGTTCCTCTTACTATTGTTGGAGGAATTCTTAGCGGCTTAGGCGCAACAACGTTTGCCGGAGGATATGTCCTGCAAGTTTATAACCGATGGCAAAATAACAAAGCAAAAAAGCAATTTAGCAAAGAAGATGAAGAAAAAGACCAATCTAAAATAATGCAAATCATAAAAAAAGATGAAATTTTAAAGAACAAAAAAACAGAATTGCATGAAACTAAACAAAAAAATAATGCCAGAACATCCGGTTTAAGCACTGTAGGAACAATTATAACCGCCATTGCTGTGCCTTTTTGTGTTTTTTGCCCGCCGGTTGGCATCGCTGGAACACTCACGGGGGTTTCTTTACTATGCGGAGCTGTAATATCAGGCATTGTCTCATCTGTAAAAACCAAACAAATCCAAAAAGAAATCGCTGCCAGAGAATATGAATTAGTAACAACAGAAAAATTTAAAAAGGCAATGCCTGAATATGCAAGCATGCCAAAAGCGCCAACATCTAAACAGACACTTGGATTTTGGGAAAAAATAATAACAAAAACACAAAAAATATCTAAAACTGTGGACAACTTTTTCGACAAAGTTGAGAAGAAAATAATATTATTCTGGAATAATTTAAAATCTAAATTTGGGTTTAAGAAGAATAATCAAAAAATTCAGGACGTTTCAGCAAAAAATAACAAATTCAACTCGTCTTCAATAAAAAAAATCGAAAAAAAACTTAAAAAAGACCCTAATCCTAAATCAGTTAACACAATAACAAGCAAAACCAAACCGCAAACAACACTTTTCTTCAATCAAAAAAATAAAGAGAAAAAAGAACATCATATTAAATATAAAACTCAATCCAAAACTTACATTCCAAAACCACCATTAACTTGATTTCGCAATATTATCCAACCGCTGTAACATTTCCAACAACGATTTCATCTTAGATAATGGCCACATATTAGGACCATCGCTTAAAGCTTTATCAGGATCCGGATGAGTTTCAAGAAAAATTCCGGCAACACCAACCGCAACCGCAGCGCGTGCAAGCGCCGGAACAAATTCACGCTGCCCACCAGTAACTTTGCCCAAACCTCCTGGCTCTTGCACCGAATGCGTCGCATCAAAAATTACCGGACAACCAGTATCACGCATAATCACTAAAGACCGCATATCAACAATAAGCTTATTATAACCAAACGATACTCCGCGCTCACAAACCATTAAATTCTCATTGCCTGCCGAGCGCATTTTATCAACTACATTTTGCATATCCCACGGCGCTAAAAATTGGCCTTTCTTGATGTTAACCGGAAGACCCGCTTTTGCTACACGCTGCAAATAATCAGTTTGACGACATAAAAACGCCGCCGTTTGCAAAACATCAACAACTTCAGCGACTTCATTAATCGGAGTTGACTCATGTACATCAGTTAAAACTGGAAGATTAAATTGTTGTTTCACCTTTTGTAAAATCTGCAAACCTTTCTCAAAACCAACCCCGCGAAAACTTTTTGCTGAGGTGCGATTAGCTTTATCAAACGAAGCCTTAAAAATAAATGGTATATTTAATTCACTAGTTATTTCTCTTAAAAAACCTGCAGTATCTAAAACTAATTGTTCATTTTCAATCACACAAGGACCAGCGATTAAAGTAAATGGTTTGTCTAAACTAATTTTGATGTTGTTTATCTTCATACTTACTCCGAGGGTGTCAAGTCTAGACTTGAGACTTGACAACTAATCTAACCTACATCAAGTCTCAAGTCTAGACTTGACACCCATAGCCGCTTCAATAAAGCCAATAAATAATGGATGACCATCACGAGGATTAGAAGTAAATTCCGGATGAAATTGACAACCAACAAACCAGCCATTTTTTGGCAATTCAATCATTTCTACCAACTTGCCATCCTTAGAACGCCCGGCAACCACCATTCCAGCTTTTTCCAGTTGTTTAATTAAATCATTATTAACTTCATAACGATGCCGATGCCTCTCGATAATTTCCGGCGCATCATATAATTTACGCACCAAA
>JASFHH010000080.1:0-4939 GCA_050123335.1 Gammaproteobacteria bacterium | reverse complement strand
CAATCGATCGAGAAATTAGTAGAGACGATGGATGCATATATTCCGGTACCGGATCGACCAGTGGATCAACCATTTTTGATGCCGATAGAAGATGTATTTTCTATATCAGGTCGAGGAACGGTAGTGACGGGAAGGATCGAAAGAGGAATTATAAAAGTAGGAGAAGAAATAGAGATAGTAGGGATAAGAGATACGCAGAAGACTACTTGTACAGGGGTTGAGATGTTTAGAAAACTTCTGGACGAAGGTCGAGCGGGAGATAACGTAGGAGTTCTTTTACGAGGAACGAAACGAGAAGACGTAGAGAGAGGACAAGTATTAGCGAAGCCGGGAAGCATCACGCCACATACGAAGTTTAGCGCAGAAGTTTACGTACTTACCAAGGAAGAAGGAGGAAGACATACGCCATTTTTCAAAGGATATCGGCCGCAGTTTTACTTTAGGACGACAGACGTTACAGGAGAAGTGATATTGCCGGAAGGAGTAGAGATGGTGATGCCGGGAGATAACGTGAAGATGGAAGTGACGTTAGTAGCGCCGATAGCGATGGAGAAAGGCTTGCGTTTTGCTATCAGAGAAGGAGGCCGAACAGTTGGCGCAGGTGTTGTGATCGATATTATTGAGTAATTAATATGGTGTCTGACACCGCGTTGCGGTGTCAGACACCTTTGGAAACTACAATGAACGCAGAAACAAAAAATCAAAGAATTCGCATAACATTAAAAGCGTTTGATCATCGTTTGATTGATCAATCAACCAAGGAAATTGTAGAAACTGCGAAGCGGACCGGTGCGCAAGTGCATGGCCCAATACCATTTCCTACAAAATTTGAGCGAGCTACAATATTGATTTCTCCTCATGTAGATAAAGATGCGCGTGATCAATATCAAATTCGAATTCATAAACGTTTAGTTGATATTATTAAACCAACCGACAAAACGGTAGATGCGTTAATGAAATTGGATCTTGCTGCAGGGGTTGACGTTCAAATTAGTTTAGAATAATGAGGTTTTGAGATGACAATTGGTTTAGTTGGACGCAAATGTGGAATGACAAGAATCTTTACTGAAGATGGTGTATCAATTCCTGTTACGGTAATTGAAGCGCAACCAAATAAAATTACGCAAATTAAAACAGTGGAGACAGATGGTTATCAAGCAATCCAGGTTACAGCTGGGAAACGTAAATCTACGCGTGTAACTAAACCGTTAGCGGGTCATTTTGCGAAAGCAAATGTAGAAGCAGGGGATATATTGCAAGAATTTCGTTTAGAAGATGCGGGTGAACAAGAATTTAAACTTGGAAGTGAATTGACAGTTACAATGTTTGAACCGGGGCAAATTGTGGATGTGATTGGTACTAGCAAAGGCAAAGGATTTGCTGGGGTTATTAAACGACATAATTTTCGTAGCCAAGATGCTACACATGGTAATTCTTTATCGCATCGTGCGCCTGGTTCTATTGGCCAAAACCAATCACCATCTCATGTATTTAAAGGCAAAAAAATGGCAGGTCATTTAGGTGATGAGCGTTGTAGTGTACAAAATCAGGAAATAATAAAAGTTGATGCTGAACGTAATTTATTATTAATTAGAGGTGCGGTTCCTGGTGCGCCGAGTAATTACGTAACTGTAATGCCTGCGAGCCGATCTTTACGCAGGCAAACTCGCACGGAGAAAAAATAATGGGAATAGCTGTTTCGGTTATTGGTGACAAAACAAAAAAGATTGAATTATCTGAACAAGTTTTTGCGCAAGATTTTAATGAAGCATTAATCCATCAAGCAGTGATTAAATATCAAGCGGGAATGAGAAAAGGAACTAAAGCACAAAAAACTCGTTCAGAAGTTAGCGGTGGTGGTAAAAAACCCTTTCGTCAAAAAGGTACTGGTCGGGCAAGAGCAGGAACGACTAGAGGGCCAATTTGGCGTAGTGGTGGTAGAGCTTTTGCGGCGAAACCGCGTGATTTTTCGCAAAAATTAAATAAAAAAATGTATCGTAATGCAATTGCGAGTATTTTGTCTGAATTATTACGTAAAGAGCGTTTGATTATTACAGATAATTTAGAGCTAAAAGAAATTAAAACTAAAGGTTTATTGGAAAAACTGCGCGGTTATAAAGTGCAGGATGCGTTAATTATTAATGATAAAGTTGATGTGAATTTATATTTGTCTGCGCGTAATTTACCAAAAGTTACAATTGTAGATGTTCCGAGCATTAATCCTATGGATTTAATTAAGTTTAATCATGTGATTGTAACAGAAGCTGCAATTAAACAAATAGAGGAATGGCTAGGATGAATCAAGAACGTTTAATGAAAATTATTCTATCGCCAGTGATCTCAGAAAAAGGCACGATAGTTGCAGACCAATATCGTCAATTTGTATTTAAGGTAGAGCCAAGTGCCACTAAAGCTGAAATTAAACAAGCAATAGAACAGATGTTTAAAGTAGAAGTAACAGCAGTAAATCTTTGTCATGTTAAAGGCAAACAAAAGAAGTTTCGTTATCGTCCTGGACAACGCAAAGATTGGAAAAAAGCATATGTGACTTTAGCCGAAGGTCATGATATTAGTTTTGTTGGTAAGGAATAGAGGAAAGATAGCTTATGCCATTGGTAAAAACAAAACCAACCTCACCTGGACGTCGTTTTGCCGTTAAAGTTGTGAACCCTGAGTTGCATAAGGGTCCTTATTCACCGTTAGTAAGAAAGAAAAGAAAAACGGGAGGACGCAACAATTTAGGTAGAGTGACAGTTAGATATAGAGGTGGTGGACACAAAAAACGTTATCGTTTAATAGATTTTAAGCGCAATAAATTTGATGTAATTGGTAGGGTTGAACGTTTAGAGTATGATCCTAATCGTAGTGCTTACATTGCATTAGTATTATATATGGATGGCGAAAGAAGATATATTATTGCTCCACATACTGTTAGGGCTGGTAGTGAAATTGTTTCTGGAGATAGTGTTCCTATCAATCCTGGTAATAGTTTACCTTTGCGTAATATTCCGGTTGGAACCGTGGTTCATTGTGTTGAGCTAAGACCAGGTAAGGGAGCACAACTTGCTCGAAGTGCAGGTACATATGTACAGTTTGTAGCGCGTGAAGGTAATTATGCTACTTTGAAGTTACGTTCGGGAGAGATGCGTAAAGTATTAATTGATTGTCGTGCTACGATAGGTGTGGTAAGCAAAAGCGAACATAATTTGCGTTCATTGGGCAAAGCTGGTGCTAAACGTTGGCAAGGGAAAAAACCACATGTGCGCGGGGTAGCAATGAATCCAGTTGATCATCCGCATGGTGGTGGTGAAGGCCGTACTTCTGGCGGACGTCATCCTGTGTCGCCATGGGGTCAACCGACTAAAGGTTATAAAACCAGAAAAAATAAACGTACTAGTAAATATATTGTTAAGCGTAGAAAAAAGAAGGAATAGGTAATAATGTCACGATCGATTAAAAAAGGGCCGTTTGTAGCTGCAGGCTTATTAAAGAAGGTAGAGAAGGCGCTTGCTGAGTCAAGTAAAAAACCGATTAAAACCTGGTCGCGTGCATCTATGATTATTCCACAAATGGTTGGGTTAACGATTGCGGTACATAATGGACGTAATTTTTTGCCAATTTATATTTCTGAAGATATGGTTGGTTATAAGTTAGGTGAGTTTGCGCCAACCCGTACGTTTAAAATACATTCTGGTGACAGAAAAGCAAAAGAACAGAAGGAATGATAAATGGTTGAAGTTTCTGCAATAGCAAAACATATTAGATTGTCTCCGCAAAAAGCGCGTTTGATCGCCGATCAAATTAGGGGCGAGCATGTTGAGCGTGCGCTTGATTTTCTGAGTTTCAGTCCTAAGAGGGCAGCAAAAGCGGTTAAAAAAGTTCTTGAGTCAGCTATTGCAAATGCTGAGCATAATGAAGGTGCTGATATTGATGAGCTTTATGTTGCAACAATTTATGTTAATCAGGGAGTAACTTTAAAACGTTTGCGTGCAAGGGCAAAAGGTAGAGGTGATCGTATTTTAAAACGATCATGCCACATTACGATAACAGTCTCGGATAAAAAAGAGGGTAAAAAATAATGGGTCAAAAGGTTCATCCAATTGGAATTCGACTTGGCATCGTAAAAGATTGGTTATCTAGATGGTATGCTAGCTCAAATGAATATGCTGATACAGTTTGTGCTGATTTAGAAGTGCGTAAATTTTTGGAAAAGAAATTAGCTGCTGCAGGAATAAGCCGCATTGAAATTGAGCGGCCAGCACGTAATGTTAAAGTAATTATTTATACATCCAGGCCAGGTGTAATTATTGGTAAGAGCGGTGGGGAAGTTGAAAATTTACGTAATGAGTTATATAAAAAATTAGGTTTGCCGGTGCAAATTAATATTGAAGAAGTGCGCAAACCAGAACTTGATGCAAAGTTGGTTGCTGAAGGAATTGCTTCGCAATTAGTGCGACGTATTGCTTTTCGTCGCGCAATGAAACGAGCGATGGGTAATGCAATGCGTGCTGGAGCAAAAGGAGTTAAGATTTGTGTAAGTGGTCGATTAGGTGGTGCAGAAATTGCACGTAGTGAATGGAGCAGAGAAGGCCGTGTTCCGTTACATACTTTTCGTGCAGATATTGATTATGGTTTAGCTGAAGCAAAAACTACTTATGGTATTATCGGCGTAAAAGTTTGGATTTTTAAAGGCGAAGTATTGAGTGATAAAGTAAAAGAACAACAAGAAGAAACTACGAAGCAATAAACGGAGAATGTAAGAATGTTGCAGCCAAAGAAAACAAAGTACAGAAAAATGCAAAAAGGCCGTAATCGTGGTTTAGCGCGTGGCTGCAAAGTAAGCTTTGGTGAATTCGGCATGAAGTCACTTACACGTGCTCGCATTACAGCTCGTCAAATTGAAGCGGCACGTAGGGCTATTAGTCGTTATCTAAAACGT
>JASFHH010000079.1:0-5077 GCA_050123335.1 Gammaproteobacteria bacterium | reverse complement strand
TTTTTCGACGACTAGCGCCCATGGATGAAGGCGCGGGAGGTACATGGATGTACCAGGGAGGAGAAAAAAGATACCCAAAAACTCTTTATAAGAACCAAAATTTTGTGAAATTAAAAAAATGAATAATATGAACAGATTACAATTATACCTGGCGCTTAATCGTTTATCCGGATTAACTGCGAGAGATATTGAAATTTTATCTCAATATGATGATTTAGCGGGTTTTTTATCGTCTTCGAAGGCGTTACTTAGTCGTGCTGGGTTTTCTGCAGAATCAATTCAGCAGCTTAAGCGACTTGATTGGCGTTTGGTTGAAGATGAATTGCGATGGGCTGAAGTAGTAAATCATCATATTGTGACATTAGTTGATGATGATTATCCTGACTTATTACGCAATATTAATGCGCCGCCAATTGTGTTATTTGTGCATGGTAATTTGAATTGTTTAAAAAAACTGCAATTGGCGATGGTTGGCAGTAGAAATCCTACTCCAATGGGTAAGGAGATCGCTTTTCAGTTTGCTCAATATCTTGCTATGACCGGTTTGGTAATTACTAGTGGGTTAGCTATGGGAATTGATGCAGCGAGTCATGAGGGTGCATTACAAACTGGTAGTACAATTGCGGTGGTTGGTACTGGTATTGACCAAATTTATCCCGCCAGGAATCGAGCGTTGGCTGAAAGAATCATTGAGCAGGGAGCTGTGGTTTCGGAGTTTCCATTGTATGCACAAGCCAAGCGAGATCATTTTCCGCGACGTAATCGTATCATCAGCGGACTTAGTGTAGGGACGTTAGTCGTGGAGGCGGCAAAACGTAGTGGTTCGTTAATTACTGCTCGTTGCGCTGGTGAGCAAGGGCGTGAAGTATTTGCAATTCCGGGGTCGATTCATAATCCTTTGTCGCGCGGTTGTCATAAATTAATCCGCGAAGGGGCGAAATTAGTTGAAAAAGCACAGGATATTCTGGAAGAATTAGAATTATCTACTAAGATTATTGGTAGTGAAAAAATTGAGCAGCAGAAAATGGAGGTCGATAATAAACAGGAATTACTAGACGAGGACCAGGAGAAACTGTTATCCTCCATCGGTTTTGAAACTACAGCTGTAGATACATTAATTTCGCGAACCGGTTTTACCTCGCGTGAAATTTCATCAATGTTGTTGATGTTAGAATTAGCGGGTCATGTAAAGCAGGTTCCTGGGGGATATGTGGTAACTTCTGCTCGGGGAGCAGAAGTTGCAGAAACTAGAAACAAGAAACTGGAAACTGGGAACGAGCAGAATTAGGAGTAACATGTGGTTAAGAAAACAACCGGAAAATCTCAATCTAAAACAAGAGCTAAAAAAACAACACAAGCTAAAAAGCCAGTTAAAACTGCTGCTGCAAATTTAGTGATTGTGGAGTCACCAGCAAAAGCTAAAACTATAAAAAAATATTTAGGGAAAGATTTTTTGGTAATGGCGTCATATGGCCACATGCGGGATTTGCTACCTAAAAAAGGCGCAGTTGATCCAGATGCTGGTTTTTTGATGCACTATGAAATTATCGAAAAAAATGCGCCACATGTGGATGCTATTTGTGCAGCGCTTAAAAAGGCAAGTAGTTTATATCTTGCTACTGACCCTGATCGTGAAGGTGAAGCAATTGCCTGGCACATTTTGGAAATATTACAAGAACGCAAGGCATTAAAGAATAAATCAATTCATCGTGTAGTTTTTCATGAGATCACTAAGAATGCAGTAAAAAATGCAATTGAACATCCACGCACCATTGATATGAATTTAGTTAATGCGCAGCAAGCGCGTCGAGCTTTAGATTATTTGGTTGGGTTTAATTTATCACCTTTGTTATGGAAAAAAATTCGTCGTGGTTTATCGGCTGGTAGAGTTCAAAGTCCAGCATTGCGTTTGATTGTGGAACGTGAGGAAGAAATTGAGGCGTTTAAATCACAAGAATATTGGACCATTGCAGCGGCATGTAATTTCAAAAAACAAGCTTTTGATGCCAAATTAATTGAATATCAGGGTGAAAAAGTTGAGCAATTTACGATTGTTAACGAAAAGCAGGCAGCCAAAGCCAAACAAACTTTATTAAAAGCTGCTGATGGTAAATTACAAGTAAGCAAGGTTGACAAGAAAACCCGTAAACGTAATCCAGCAGCGCCGTTTATTACTTCAACTTTACAGCAAGAAGCAGCGCGCAAACTAGGTTTTAGTGCTAAGCGTACTATGCGAATTGCACAACAGCTTTACGAAGCAGGTTTGATTACTTATATGCGAACTGATTCAGTCAATTTAGCGCAAGAAGCAGTTGCAGAGATTAGAGAGTTGATTTTAGAAAAATTTGGCGAAGATAATTTGCCGAAAAGTCCGAGGATATATAAAACTAAATCCAAAAATGCGCAAGAAGCGCATGAGGCAATTCGTCCAACGGGAGCATCAGCAATTCCAGAATCAATTAAAAAAACTGTGTCAGTAGATCAATATAAATTATATAGTTTAATTTGGAAACGTACAGTAGCATCGCAAATGATTCATGCTACTTTGGATACAGTCGCGGTGGATTTGCGATGCGGGAAGAAACATGGTTTTCGTGCCAATGGATCAACGATAGTGCATCCTGGTTTTATGACAGTTTATCTGGAAGGTAATGACGATAAAAAATCTAAAGACCAGGATGATGGTAAAGATAAAATTTTACCGCCATTGCAAGAAGGGGATGAGGTAAAACTAAAAGATGTTATAACTGATCAACATTTCACTGAGCCTCCGCCGAGATATTCAGAAGCAAGTTTGGTTAAAGCTTTGGAAGAGCGGGGGATTGGCCGGCCATCTACTTATGCTTCAATTATTAGCACTTTGATTTCTCGCGAGTATGCAATATTAGAACAAAAACGATTTTATCCAACGGATGTTGGCCGGATTGTTAGTAAATTTTTAGCTAAATATTTTGGTACTTATGTAGATTATGACTTTACTGCGAAGATGGAAGATGATCTGGACGCAATTTCACGTGGTGAGGAAGTTTGGATTCCGTTATTAGAATCATTTTGGACGGTATTTAAAGAAAGAGTAGATCATATTGATGAGACAGTGCAGCGTAAAGATGTAACCCAGGAAGAATTAGATGAGGTTTGTCCGAAATGCGGGAAAAAACTTTCAATTAGATTGGGTAGAGCAGGTCGGTTTATTGGTTGTACTGGTTATCCAGAATGTGATTACACGCGTAGTTTGGAAGGTGAAGAAGAAGTAGAGCCGGAAGTGGTAGAAGGACGTACTTGTCCAAAATGCGGATCGCCATTAATTATTAGACATGGGCGTTATGGAAAATTCATTGGTTGTAGTGGTTATCCAAAATGCAAGCACATTGAGCCTTTGGAAAAGCCAAAAGACACTAAAGTTACTTGTCCGGAATGTAAAAAGGGTACTATGCTGCAGCGCAAATCACGTTATGGTAAGGTTTTTTATTCTTGTTCGCGTTATCCGGATTGCAAGTATGCCGTTTGGAATGAGCCGATTGCAGAAAAATGTCCTAAATGTAAATGGCCAATTTTAACGATAAAAGTTACCAAACGGCGTGGCAAAGAAAAAGTATGCCCGCAGAAAGATTGTGATTACGTGAAGAAGGTAAAAGATTAAATCGCGTTTTAATTACTTATTGTAAAACTGTATTTATAGTAATTTTCAACATTCATGTTATAATAACAATTTTCAAAAAAACTATTCTGGTAATCTAATATTCATAATTTGTATTTCTAAAATTTCCAATTTCCAATTTCCTAATTGTTATTAGGGATATGGTGTTAATAATGCAAATAGAACTTATATTGAAGGAAATAATAATGTTAGTACTAATTGATGAAAGCGGAGACACAGGGTTTAAATTAACAAAAAATTCTTCACCATTTTTTACTATTGGTATGGTTGTTTTTGCTAATCTTGTTGAAGCTGAGAAAGCTAGTAAGCATGTTGCTGAATTAAGAGACAAATTACGAATTGGACAGGAATTTAAATTTAGTAAAAGTCGTTCAAGCATAAAAGATAGATTTTTTTATAAAATATGTAAATATGATTTTTTGGTACATGCGTTAGTTGTAGATAAAAAGAATATTTATAGTGATTATATTAGAGAAAACAAGGAAAATTTTTATAAAACTTGCATGAAAAGATTAATGCAGAATGACAATAAATTGCTTAAGAATGTTAGGATAAAGATCGATGGTAGTGGGACAAATATGTTTAGGATTGCTTTAAGAAAATATTTGCAAAATCATATTGGAAATCAAAAAATAATAAGTTTAAAATTTGTTGATTCTAAACGTGATAATTTGATCCAATTAGCGGATATAGTAATTGGTGCGGTTGCTAGATCACATGATAGTAGCCGTAAGGATCATAAACGGTGGTTGAACATTTTAGAATCTAGAGGGAAAATCGCAAATATTTGGTCGTTTAAATGAAAGTTCGTCTCTGTATCCTAGACTAGAGCTTTCTAGCCAAGCACACCCTTAGGGGACAGTTCGGGTACAGAGACTGTGTATTGTTATTATGGTCGATGGTTTAGTTTTTTGCAAGAAAAAATTTAGCAAATTAGTGCTTTTTATTACTTGCAAGATGGCTTGCAACTATTTTATGACGTTGTTAGAATATGGAGCAATAAATTAGGAGTAAATAAAATATGACAACTTACAATACCAACGAATTTAAAAGCGGTTTAAAAGTAATGTTAGATGGTGATCCGTGCAGTATTTTAGAAAATGAATTTGTAAAACCTGGCAAAGGGCAAGCGTTTAACCGAGTTAAATTTAGAAATTTAAAAAATGGCCGCGTAATTGAGCGTACTTTTAAATCTGGTGAAAGTATTGAAGGTGCTGATGTAGTGGAAATCGAAGTGCAATATTTATATAACGATGGTAATGAATGGCATTTTATGGATCCAAATAGTTATGAGCAGTATAGTGCGGGAGCTGCGTCGGTGGCTGATGCTAAACAATGGCTGAAAGAACAGGATATTTGTATGTTAACTTTATGGAATGGATCTCCTTTGTCAGTTGAGCCGCCTAATTTTGTTATTTT
>JASFHH010000078.1:0-5115 GCA_050123335.1 Gammaproteobacteria bacterium | reverse complement strand
TTTTCAAATGTAGACGTATTGTAGATAGGAGCAGGCAAAAACAATCTCATTTAGTATAGTTTTTATACAATTCATTAAGATCGTAATACGTAGACTCTCAAAGACTTTTTGACTAAAATTCTTCAATTAGTAATAAAGGAAAAAGCCAAAGCATGATTTTAAGAAAAGCCGATATTGACGATGTTCCTCAATTAATACCATTGATGGCGCAACTTGGTTATCCTCCGGAATTAGAGTTTATGCAAAATCGTTTTGCGGATTTTGTTGATAATGATGGCTATGGTGTAGCAGTTGCAGAACAAGATGATAAAATCGTTGGCTGGGTTGCTTGGTCAAAATCCATGTTGTTTGTTTTGCCTAAAGTAAGGTTGCGTATAGAAGGTATTGTTGTTGATAACAAGTATCGTAGACGAGGCGTTGGTAAAAAATTAATGCGGTTCGTCGAAGATGTTGCAAAGGAATTGAGTCCATGCGTGATTGATTTAACTTCTGGACTTAGACGCAAAAAAGATGGTTCGCACGAATTTTATAAATCACTCGGATATGCAAATGAAGGCTATATGGCAAAGCTGTATTTGAGAAAAGAGTTTTAAAAATAATATTAGGAGATTGTAATGGAAAAATTACGTAATGATATGATATCTATGTTGATGAGTCCGCTGTTTGTACAATGTCTTGCGGCAGTTGCGAAGCTTAAAATTGCCGATCACTTAAATGACGGTGCAAAAACAAGTAACGAATTGGCAAAGCTTACTGAAACCAATGAGAATGCTTTATATCGATTATTAAGGTTAGTTGTAAGTTATGGTATTTTTGAGGAAAAGGAAAATCGAATTTTTGAGTTAAACGAATTGGGCTCAATGTTGGTATCAAGCAATCCAAATTCATTATATCCTATGGCTCGGTACCTAAACGAAGAAGATTGCTATTTTAAAACATTTGAAAACTTACTTTATACAATTAAAACTGGCAAACCTGCTTTCGAAAAAACTTTTAATTTGCCATTTTTTGAATATCTTAAGCAAAATGAAACTTCGCGCAAAAATTTTAATCGATATATGGTGGGAAAATTTACGCCCGTGTTTAAATCAGCAATAAAGAGCTACGATTTTTCACAGTTTGGTTCCATAGTGGATATTGGCGGGGGTAATGGAAATTTTATCTTAGAAATACTTAATGCTAATAAAAATATTCAAGGATATATTTTTGATTTATTGGAGGTAAAAAGCGTTGCAGATTTAAATATCAAGGATGCGGGATTAAGTGATCGATGTAAATTTATTGGTGGCGATTTTTTCACGGCTATACTGCAACAAGCTGATGCATATATGATGAAGTCAATTATACACGATTGGCAAGATGATGATGCGATAAAAATCCTAAAAAATTGTCGTAAGATAATGCGCGGGAATAATAAGCTTTTAATTATGGAGCAAATTATTTCTCCAGACAAACCACATGATGCAGTAAAGCTTTCTGATATGTTAATGTTGCTACTTTTTGGCAGCAAGGAAAGAACAAAAGAAGAATTTGCATCGTTACTTGCGCAAGCTGATCTTAAAATAAATAACATATTTTCTACGGATACAGAGTTTAGTATTCTTGAAATTATCCCAATTTAAATGAGAAAAGATAAATGATATTACTACTCTTTATTATGGTATTTAATTTTAAGTTCTTTGGTAAGCATTGCACATAAAAGAATTAATGCCGAAATAATGAAATGGATTAATAGAATTTCAGGGATTATTATTATCGTTTTTGGCATATTGGCAATCGTTGGTTTTGGAAAATAAGGAGCAAATTTATCATGGCAAACAATTTATTTGATTCTTATGAGTTTAAAAAATGAATTTGGGGGTATGAAGTGGTATCGATATTTAAATCTATTTTTGGAGACATAAAAATTGGTAAATTTTTAGATTTCAGCGGGGCTACAAATAATTCAAAAAAGTCAACTATTAAATTCAAAGGAGATCATAACAAAGTTATTGTTATGATAACCGGCAAGCTAGAAAATAAGCTAGAAAAGTTTTTGAAAGAAATGGATGATGAAGTGTATGAAGAATGTTTAAAAAACGAAGAAAAATTATCAGAATCACAAAAAGTAAAATTATCTAAAAATCCAGATGTAAAAAACGCACTTCAAAAAGCCGCAAAAATATATCAGGAAAAAATAAACGATTTTTTCTCTGAATCATTGCAATCCGCAACCAAAATAAATTTATAATTGAGAATATTGCTGAAAATTGTAAAAAGCTGGATGATGACATAAACAAATTGGAAACTTTGCTAAAGTCTTATAACATCCCTGAGTCGTTTGAATTTTACATAACAACCCCGGGAAGTTGTATGTGTGACGAATATTCTACAGAAGCAGAAATTTTTTTATGGGATAAAAACGTTGAACAATTAATTTATATTAAGTACGAATATCCTGCCTATATAGATCTTGATGGAGACATGGGAGAATATACTGTTATTCGCACTAATCCGATTGTCTACGAAGAAAAAGAACAAAAAATTGTATTAAAAAAACCGTTAATAGAAACTTCTATTAAAGTAAAAAACCATGTGCATAAACACTTTGAAAAGTTTATGTCTGCGTTAGCAAAAGAATATGATATATTTGGCCAAATAGAAGAAACTATAGATGCGAATGATTTACCTTGGCAGGGTTAAATTATATGAGTATTATACCATCCAGTGTTTGGAGCATAGATAACATAAAAAAGGACTTGGGTTTGGCTTTTAATAACAATGCAGAATCGTTATTATTATCTATTTTAAAACTAGTGAATTGTCATATCTTCATAATTTTAGGGGTAACCTAAAAATTAATGATTGACCAGATGTTTACTATCTTTTTCTTTTAACTAGGTGAATAGCCACAGTTCCGCTTGCATTAATTTCTATAGGGTAGCCTCTTTCTTCATAGGGCAAGCTGGTTATCTCAAATTTTGAGATTTCTGACAGTGAAAAACGTTTTGGTTGAGAGCTTTCCCTTTCATGGCCTAATAAAATCAGATTGTTTGCTTTTGATTTTTCGATACGCAGCGGTTCAACTGTACGTATTTTGTCATGATAGATGAATTTAATACAAACTCTATTTGTTGCGGCATATTGGATATTGTTTATTAAAGTATCTGCTGCAAAAGCGTTTGTTATGCGGCCAGGTTGAAAGATTACACCGTCAACTGCAAGTGAAGATGCTGGGTGTTTTTCTTGAAAATTATTTTCAACCCAATTAAAAAAAGGTTTTAAGTCTTTCCAGAATGATTCTATGGGTGGAAGGGTTGGTAGTTGATGTGCTAACATGTGTACGTATTGTTCATGCAGTTCTTCCAATTTTTCGTGTTGTTCTATAGATTTGTAAGTTGGTACATTAATTTGTTTATAATCACATTTTCTAACCAATGTATCATAAACTAATTTGGGGTTTTTTATCATTTCTTTGTTTCTAAAAAAATGAATGACATCATATAGATCTCTAGGTCTTGCCCGTTGGCCAAGTGCGCGGATTTTTTCTGCAATTACTTCTTCAAAAGCGTAGCAATTAGCAAATATGCTGTTTTTTGGCATATCTGAATATGGATGGTAAACTTCCATTTTTTTCGTATTTAACACAACAATTTCATCGTTTGTTAAATCGAGCTTGATCGAGTTAAATCTACGTTTGCTTCCTATAGGCCCTCTGTAGTGAATTTTTCCTTGAACTGATAATTTCCCTGTGGTTTTTTCAATTATATCAAATTTGAATAAATTATTGGAAAATTCAATACCAACTTGGTCATTAATAATGCTGGTAATGACATCAAATTTTTCATGTAAAAATTCAGCTGATAAATGTGTATGATCTGTCACTGTAAAATCTAGATCTTCAGAAAAACGAAACGTTTCAAAAAAACATTTTTTTAAGCTGGTGCCACCTTTGAATGCCCATTTGGACGCTAGATCAGCATCGTTATATATTCCCCATAAAATCCAGCTTAAAACATAATCTTTTTCTATGGTATCAGGTCGTAATGATAAGGCTTTAGCCAAAGTTATAATTTCATTTTTATCAATCATTTTTATTTTTCCAAATTTCAGGAATCCATAGTTTCCATTTGCGAACTATGGATTTATTTTTGACTCCAGGATCAAAAGTTGAATAACCTGCTGATATTTTATCAGTTAAATTATATTTGTCGATCATTTCATTTAAGCCAATGTTTTCCATTAAATAGCCAAAACGTTTAAAAATAGTTTTGTTTTTCATTTTTTCTGCGTATAAAATTAATTTATCTAAATCAAAATATTCGGATTTTTTATATTCCAGGACAACATCTTTAACTATCCGCATACCACCAACTAAGGTTGGATCGTCTAGCAAGTCAACGATAGTTTTTGTTGGGTCTGAAACTGGAATTTTAACATTTTCCACCCAAGCATTTTTGGTGCCAAAAATTTTATACGGTAAAATAGTTTTTAGGCGAAATCGGGAATCACCAATTACCAAGTATCGTTCTTTAACTTTTTTTGTGGTGAAAAAAGTTGTTACTTCAATAATTTGTTCTGATAAATCCCAATGTTTTACTGCGCTGAATCCGCCAATGTAGCCAGGGGCAAAAAGGTTGTTTGCCAAAATCCAAGGTTCTTCAATTGATAAGTTACCAGTGATATCATTTGCTGCTACTGGGATATAAACGCCTTTTTTGATTCTTTTGACCCAGGTTTGACGATTCCAGCGAGATAGTAAGCGTCCTGCTTCTTGCTGGGAAACATTTAGGGTTTTGGAAACTAGCATAGGAGTAATAATGCCATTTGATGCATTGACTACTTCTGCTAATTTGTGGCGGTATTCTGTACCGATGCTTTTAGTATCCATGGTATATTTATTATGCCCTATTTGCCCGAATCTGGCAAATAGAGAATAATAAATATACCAAAAAGCCTATTGGGCGTGATCTTATTTGACGGTTATTTGATTGGATGAGCTATTTTTTGAGGCTTTGTTGCATAAATAGGAAGGAATTAGCTGCATCAGCGGTAACGCTAAGTCTTTGAAATTCATAAAAAACTCTATTAATATACATTTTTTGATGAAAAACATAAAAATGGAGTTTATTTATG
>JASFHH010000077.1:0-5323 GCA_050123335.1 Gammaproteobacteria bacterium | reverse complement strand
AACAATACTCCTGATATTTTTAGCTAAAATCTCTTGTTCTATTAATCTGTTACAAAAAGCCTGCTTCTTAGCCAATCCCAAAGGAAAATATTTGGCAAAATTTTCTAGCATTTTATCCTCGCTAAAGTAACTCACCCAAAGTAACTCACTTTAGGTGAGTTACTTTATTTTAATCGCCTGCTTATCTTAAGTCAATTAAAAAATTTGATTGACGACTCTCGATTAACATACTAATCTTGCGCTTATTTCAATATAAAAGGCAACTCATTATGGCACAATCGTTCACAAAAATCTTCTCTAAATTTAAAGGTGTTGAAAGTGAGCTTATTCCGTTATTACAAGCTGTGCAAGCTGAACACGGTTATTTATCCCGCGAGGCAATGCTCGCTATCGCTAAATTTACCAATATACCTGAAAGCCGTGTTTATAGTGTTGCAACTTTCTACACACAATTTCGTTTCACCCCCATCGGTAAAAATCATATCATGGTTTGCCGCGGCACCGCTTGCCACGTTAAAGGCGCACCAAAAATTCAAGAAAAAATCGAAGCACACCTAAACATCAAAGAAGGAGAAACTTCCAAAGACGGTAAATTTTCATTAGAAACTGTTGCCTGTATCGGCGCTTGCGGTTTGGCGCCTGCAATGGTAATTAACAAAAAAACTTACGGCAAATTAACTCCAAAAAAAGTTATCGACATTATTGATGAGTTAGGCGGAAAAAAAGAAGGAGAAAGCAAATGAATCAAAAAAACTATGAAGTAACAATTTGCTTGGGCACTGGTTGTATTTCTGCCGGCAGCGACGTAATTATGCAAAAATTTGAAGAAGAAATAAAAACCGCAAACTTAACCAATGTTTCATTAAAACTAACCGGTTGCCATGGCTTTTGTCAACGCGGTCCTTTAGTAGTAATCGAACCAGAAGGAATTTTCTATACTGAAGTTGGCCCTTCCGATGTGCATGAAATAGTAAACTCTCATTTCAAAGAACACAAAATAGTTGAGCGCTTATTGTATAAAGATCCCAAAACCAATGAACCAATTGTACACACTAAAGATATTCCATTCTACAAACAACACCGCGTAATCTTACGCAATTGCGGCATAATCAATCCAGAAAAAATTGAAGAATATATTGCTAAAGATGGCTACAAAGCTTTAGAAAAAGTTTTAACTACAATGCAGCCCAAAGAAGTAATCGAAGAAATAAAAAAATCTGGTTTGCGCGGGCGCGGCGGCGCAGGTTTTCCTACCGGAACTAAATGGGAATTTTGTTACAACTCACCTGGCGATAAAAAATATATGATTTGTAACGCTGATGAAGGCGATCCTGGCGCATTTATGGATCGCAGTGTTTTGGAAGCCGATCCACACAGCATTATTGAAGGATTAACAATTGCAGCATATGCCATCGGCGCTGACGAATCTTATATTTATGTTCGTGCAGAATATCCTCTAGCGATTAAGCGTATGCGAATAGCGTTACAACAAGCTGAAAAAAAAGGATTCTTGGGCGAAAATATTTTAGGCACAAAATTTAATTTTACTATTCACATCAAAGAAGGCGCTGGCGCTTTTGTTTGCGGCGAAGAAACTGCGTTGATGGCTTCGATAGAAGGAGAAAGCGGCCGCCCAAATCCACGACCACCATATCCAGCAATATCTGGTTTATGGGGCAAACCATCCACAATCAACAATGTAAAAACTTTAGCAAGTATTCCAGTAATTATTAACAAAGGCGCCGACTGGTTTGCCAGCATCGGTACAGAAACTTGCAAAGGTACTGCAGTTTTTGCTTTAACTGGCCATATTGCTAACTGCGGTTTAGTTGAAGTACCTATGGGTACAACTTTACGTGAAATCATTTTTGACATTGGCGGCGGCGTTCCCGATGGAAAATTTAAAGCAGTACAAACCGGAGGTCCGTCTGGAGGATGTCTACCGGAAGAATTTTTAAACCTTCAAGTTGATTTTGAAACACTGGCTAAAGCTGGTTCCATTATGGGATCAGGCGGCATGGTAGTCATGAACGAAGAAACCTGCATGGTCGATGTCGCCAGATATTTTATTGACTTCACCCAAAAAGAATCATGCGGCAAGTGCACCCCATGCCGTTTAGGCAGCAAACAAATGTTAGATATTCTCGAAAAAATTTGTGCCGGTGAAGGCAAGCCCGAAGATATAACTTTGTTAACCGAATTGTGCGAAACCGTGACTAAAGGCTCTTTATGTGGCTTGGGCCAAACCGCACCAAATCCGGTATTAACTACTTTAGGTTATTTCAGAGAAGAATATGAAGCGCATATCCGTGATAAATGCTGCCCGGCAGGAGTTTGCCGCGCATTGATTCATTATAAAATTTTGCCGGATAAATGCATTGGTTGCCAACTATGTACTAAAATTTGTCCCACCAAAACAATTGTTGGCGAGAAAAAACAACCACAAAAAATTATTCAGAAAAAATGCATTAAATGCGGAGCATGTTTAGATGTATGTCCAGTTACAGGAAAGGCAGTAGTAAAAATTCCGGGACAATTCAAAGAAGGAGGTGACGACAATGAGTAAAAAAATTAATCTCACCATCGACGGAGTAAAAATTACAACTGATGCAAATAAAACTATTTTACAAGCTGCTTTGGAAAACAATATTTACATTCCAAATATTTGCTACAACTCAGATTTAAGACCTGTCGGAATTTGTCGATTGTGTTTAGTTGATATTGGCCATCCTAAAGGACCAGTGACCGCATGCAATACCCCTGTTGCTGAAGGCATGAAGGTTAAAACTGAAACTGCGATAATTAATACCGTACGCAGCACTACTATCAAATTATTGTTAAATTATCATTGCGGCAGCTGCTTAGAATGCGGCAAAAACACTCACTGCGAATTACAAAAAGCTGCTAATTATATCGGGATACGCGACAAAGATTTAGAACCATTCATCAAATCTTCACGCAATTTCTTGATTGACCGCTCTAATCCATTTTTCGATTACGACCCTAATAAATGCATTTTATGCAAACTTTGCATCAGAACCTGCGATGAGTTACAGGAAATTCATGCGATTGATTACGCAGATCGCGGCTACGATTCAACTGTTCGTCCGTTTAATAAAGAACCGTGGGTCGAATCACGCTGTGAATCTTGCGGCGAATGCGTAGTACGTTGCCCAACTGGCGCTTTGTCTTTAAAAAAATGCGAACAACCTTCGCGCGAAATAAAAACCACTTGCCCATATTGCGGATGTGGTTGCGGTTTAATTCTTGGAGTACGTGGTAACAAGATCATAAGCTCGCGTGGTAATCGTGATTGCCCATCAAATCACGGCAGTTTATGTGTAAAAGGACGCTTTGGTTATGAATTCGTTAATAACCCACATCGCTTAACTAAACCTCTAATTAAACGCGATGGAAAATTTGTAGAAAGCACCTGGGATGAAGCACTAAACTTGATCGCAGATAAATTAAAAAATTACAAAAAAGAAAAATTTGCCATGTTTTCTTCGGCAAAATGTACTAACGAAGACAATTACGTAATACAAAAATTTGCGCGCGCAGTAATGGGAACCAATAATATCGATCATTGTGCACGCTTATGTCACGCACCAACTGTTGCTGGTCTCGCACAAAGTTTTGGCAGCGGCGCAATGACAAACTCAAATGATGAAATTGGCGAAGCCAAATGTATTTTTGCGATTGGCACCAACACCACTGAAGCACATCCAATTATTGCATTACAAGTAAAACGCGCAGCGCGTAAAGGCTGTAAATTAATTGTCGCCAACCCACGCTGGATTGATCTATGCCGACATGCGCATTTATTTTTGCAGCATAAACCAGGCACTGACGTAGTATTGATGATGGGTATGGCACGCGTAATTTTAGATGAAAATTTACATGATGAAAAATTCATTAAAGAAAGATGTGAAAATTTTGATGCTTTCAAAAAATCTTTAGAAAATTTTGATTTAGAATATGTTGCAAAAACCACCAGTGTTCCCAAAGAAAAAATTGTCGAAGCAGCGCGCATTTATGCAACCGAAAAACCAGGTTCAATTTTATATGCAATGGGAATTACACAGCATACTTGTGGAACCGATAATGTGTTGGCAACCAGCAATTTGGCCATGTTAACTGGTAATATTGGCAAACCATCAACTGGTGTTAATCCACTACGCGGTCAAAACAACGTGCAAGGCGCATGCGACATGGCAGCCTTACCAAACGTTTATCCGGGTTATCAAAAAGTTACTGATAAAGATGCGCAAAAGAAATTTGAAAAAGCTTGGGGAGTTAAATTAGATGATAAAATCGGTTTGACTCACACAGAAATTCTAACCGCAATTGATAATGGCATAATTAAATCAGTATATATTGTTGGTGAGAATCCGATTTTAAGTGAAGCTGATGCGAATCATGTGAAAGCCGCGTTAGAAAAAACTGAATTTCTTGTGGTGCAAGATATTTTTATGACTGAAACTGCCAAACTCGCAGATGTGGTTTTGCCAGCTGCAAGCTTTGCCGAAAAAGATGGAACATTTACCTGTTCTGAGCGACGAGTACAACGCGTGAGACGTGCAATTGAAAATATTGGAGAATCCCGTGGTGATTGGGAAATCATTTGTGATTTAGCGCAACGTTTAAATGCTAAAGGATTTGATTTTAAAACTTCAGAAGAAATCATGCAGGAAGTTGCAAAATTAGCGCCAATTTATGGCGGCATAAATTATGAGCGTATTGAAAAGGCAGGCATTCAATGGCCTTGTTTGGATGAAAAACATCCGGGCACTAAGTTTTTACATAAAGACAAATTTGCGACCATTAACGGCAAAGGCAAATTTATGCCGCTAGTTTATAAAAAACCCATGGAATTACCGGATAAAGAATATCCGCTGATTTTAACCACTGATAGAAGTTTGTATCATTTCCACACCGGCACTATGACACGCGCGGTAGAAGGCTTAAATGTGTTAATGCCCTGCGAATTAGTGGAAATGAATCCAATAGATGCGGAAAATCTGCAAATTAAAAATGGTGAAGAAGTTCGCGTTATTTCCCGTCGCGGTGAAATCAAAGTAAAAACCAAAATTACCGACACCACACCGCCAGGAATTGTTGCGATGACCTTCCACTTTGCCGAATCACCAACTAATGTTTTGACTAATTGTGCGATCGATCCGGTAGCAAAAATTCCGGAAACCAAAGTGTGTGCGGTGAGGATTGAAAAATAGGTTTTTTTGATAATTTAAGTTTTTCTAATTTATCATTAATATACTGAAGATCAGTATTATCGGCCTTTAGAGTAATCAAGTTTAGCTTT
>JASFHH010000076.1:0-6436 GCA_050123335.1 Gammaproteobacteria bacterium | reverse complement strand
GAGCTTGATGGAATAGGAAAACTTCAACAGTTTTATAAAATAATAGACGCATTGTCTAAGTGTGCTGAATCTAAAGATAAAAAAATTAAAACAGCAAATAATTGCTTTAAGTTAAGTAAATTCGTTAATGTCCCTAATAAAATTTGCGAGATATTTAAAATACTTAGTGGGTATAAAATTCTTAATCAGCTAATGTTAGATTATCTTTATGGTAAAAATGATCAAAAGATAGAATCGATTTTAAAACAACTGCAAAACCCCCATCAAAAGGAAAATTTAGGTAAGATTGCTAAAAAGTTTGGGGAATTAGATAAAATATTGGGCGTAGTTGATTTTGACAGAGTGCTTTTATGGACAAAGTATAAAACAGGGAAGTTTATGAGGATTGTAGGAGGCGTTAGACGTTTGTTAGCTATGAAATCTTTATCTAAAGAAACTTTTGAGAAAGTTGTAGAGCTTGATGGAATAGGAAAACTTCAACAGTTTTATAAAATAATAGACGCATTGTCTAAGTGTGCTGAATCTAAAGATAAAAAAATTAAAACAGCAAATAATTGCTTTAAGTTAAGTAAATTCATTAATGTTTCTAATGAAATTTGTGGAATATTCAAGATATTTAATGAGTATAAAATTCTGAATCAGCCAATGTTGAATTATATTTATAGTACTGCCGATGATAATTTACAATTAATTTATAAAAAATTTAGAGACGTTATTCTAAAAGAAGACGTTATTCTAAAAGAATTGGATGCGCTTATTGAGGAAATTAATAAATTAAAAGGAGAAAAGGCATATGTAGATACTAAGAAAGGTATAGATTTTATTTCTCGTAGTATTATCGCTTATTATTCTAATTTAATGAAAGGAATAAATAAACAAAAAAATAAGATTAAACAAAAAAAATGCAGGACACAAGAAGAAATAAAGAAAGTAGAAAAGAAAGCAGAAAAGAGAATAAAAAATAGAATAAAAAAGAAAACAAAAAAGATAATAAAATCACTATCTAAATTTAATAGTAATTGTGATAAGATTAAAATCTTAAAAAAAAGCGTATCAAGTTATCTTGGTATGCTCAAAAAAAACATGTCTGCCTCAAAAAATCAACAGGAAATAAGGAATGTAACTACAAAACAAGGGATTAAGATTAAGCAATCTGAAGACAAAAAGGGAAAGCTCGAGCACGTTGATTATGAATTAGTAATAAAAGGATTATTTAATAAATTAAATAGTTTGATTGAAAAATCAGAAGCAAAGAAATTCCTTGATCATAAAGAATCCTTATTAAATAAGAAAAAAGAGCAAGAAAAGAAAGTTCTTGAAAAAATTCAAAGGAAAATTATTAATATAATTAAGCCAATTACAGTAAAAAACCCAGGAAAGCGAAAAAATGAAAGCACCTTAACCTTGGATAATAGTGAAATAAGAAAAAATCCAGAACAAAAGAAAAAAACAAATATAATTGAACCCATCAAAAAAGCTAAAATACGAAGAGAATTTATTTTCTTTAGAAAACTAGGGGAATTATTGTTTTGTTGCAGAAAACGGAAAAACAGGAAAGGGGTAAATAAATTAAGGAAAGACGCCAAAAACAGTTATACAAAAATAGTTGATGAGTTGGCAGATGGAGGTAAGCCACCAAATACCCGCAAAAAGAACGAAAAGAAAGAGGAAGTTATTGTTATAAAATACCCTGATACAGATAAAAAGAAAAAAATACTAAAGAAAAGTGGACAGAAGAAAAATCTAGTAAAGAAAGGAATACAGATTAAGCCTCAAGAAACAACCCCGCTTTTACAAGGTTACTCTATAAATAATAACCCATGAGAATAATTACATTGCAAAGCATTTACCGTTGCCTATAGCAAAATTATATCCAGCGGTAAAATACGGTTGGCATATTTTTATCGCTAGCTATGACCAATTAAAGTTTATTCAAAAATGACAAACGAACACGCAAAAAGAATCCAACGCTGTGATTGGTGTATCCATGATACAGTTTATATGGCATATCATGATAAAAAGTAGGGGGTTTCAGCGCATAATGATAACAAATTATTCGAGTTTTTAATTCTTGAAGGGGCGCAAGCTAGGCTTAGCTGCGTTATTTGCTCTGAATATGCTATGACGATCGCCATAAAATGACAGCGTCTTCCGTGCTTTTTTACATACCTCTTAGCGCATTCAAAATAAGCACTCCTGAGCAAAACCCAAGAGCACTCTGCTGATGTGTTATAACTGATTTACGTTTTTTAGATTCCCACAAATTTTCGATTTTTGGAGATTAACCCAAATGCTCCATATTTGCGGTATTTTGATATCAACCTTTTCATTTGCCGATACGATATTTTTAATCAAATCATGCTTGAGAACCTGGCAACTGGTGATATAATACACTCTGTTTTTGTTCAAAAATCAACCTGGACATTTAAACAACAGATATTAATTTAAGGATATAAAATTATGAACATGATCGAAACTGAATCTGCTTTATCAGAACAACAAGCTGAGTCATTACAAACAGGAAGCCTATTGGCACAACAAAAACCATTAAGCCATAATGTACTAGAAGCCATTAGCAGCTACTTCGACAAAGTCGGCAATACTTTTGTTAATAATGTCTACGAAATGGTGCTTGCCGAAGTGGAAAAACCACTGCTCGAAGCGGTAATGTCATATACTAAAGGCAATCAATCTAAAGCAGCAATTGTTCTTGGCATAAGCCGCGGGACTTTGCGCAAAAAACTTAAAATTTACGGCATGTTAGATTAATTATTAGGAATAGTGTCAGGTTCTATGCGGCCGAAGACAGAGCACCACAGCTTTAGCCGTGGGTGAATGAGGTCCGGTGGTGGTATAATACAGCACATATTATTCAAAGTATCACGTGGTTTGGGTTTGCAAATACCGCCGCCGGATTCTAAATCCTGGTGCCCAAAAATATTTTAAAAAGATATTGATTAAGCTGCTACGAAGTACGCCAGGATTTAGGTAAGCTCCGTTTGGAGCTGTAACGGTAAAGCACCCCGCGTTTACGCGGGGGAATCTATACTTTCTATATACTTTCTAGTATCATGGTAAAAGCAAATCGTATAAAAGCTTATTACTATGACATCAGAACTTATCACAAATTCAGTATCGTGCACATTTGATAATCTCAAAACAAAACCATTCAATGGAAATCGTCGCACAATTTTAACCAATAAAAACTTATTAATTGATGCTGCTAATATATTGTTTTCCGAAATAGCGCACTTAAAACGCAAAAAAAATTGCGCAGACGTTTCACATTTACGCAAACATCTGCTCAATGAAATTCATAAATTTCAAATTAAAGCTGAAACGCTGCGATATGATACCGATAATATTCTAATTAGCCGTTATGCAATCAGTGCCACCATAGATGAAATCATAAGCCAAACCCATTGGGGAAAAGAATGCGATTGGCAAAAACATCCTCTACTGCAAGAATTGCAGCAACATGCAAATGCTGATGAACATTTTTTTACTATTTTGGATCGTATTTGCCGCGCCCCAAATAAATTTATTGATAACATCGAATTAATGTATACTTGCTTATCCCTGGGTTTCACTGGAAAATTCCGTCATCAACCACAAGAAAAACTAAATTTACAAAAAATTATTGATGCCACTTATAAAATGATACGTGCACACCGAGATGAAATTGATAAACGCCTATCACCTACCATTAAATTTAATAGAACTTACAGTAAAGAAAAATATAAAACTTTCCCTATTTGGCGCACCATAATTATAGCAATTATGCTTGTGCTTGGAATATATGGGGGATTTAACTACAAATTAAAAACTTATTCCAATAAATTAATTCAACAAATTCAATCAGCATCAAAATGAAAAAATTTTACTTACAAAATGACACAAAACGAGCAATAAAAAAACGAGTTAAAGACGCAATTCGTTTCTTAGAAAAAACTGGGGTAATAAAAAACCAAAAAAAACCTACATTAAGCTCTCTCCCATATTATATCATGCTCGGTTCACAAAACTCTGGTAAAACTACGTTACTAGCCAAATCAGAGCTTAAATTTATTTTGAGCCAAAAAAACAAAGACGCTGAAAAAATTCAACTAACCAAGAATTATAATTGGTGGGCAACAGAACATGCGGTAATTATTGACACACCTGGTAAATATTTCACAATCACCAAAAACAAAATAAATAATATACAAAAATATTTTTTCCGTTTAATCAGGAAACATAATGACTCAGTGCGGCCTGCTGGAATATTGTTGGTTGTAGATCTAAACGATTTCTTGCGTAAATCAAAAACATTAAAACAAGATTTTTTTCGCACAATACGCGAACAATTATCCACTATTACAAAAGTGTTTCATGCGAACATACCCACATATCTCATCTTTAATAAAAGCGATTTAATCACTGGATTTCGTGAATACTTTGATGATTTAAGCCGTGAAGAGCGCCAACAAGCTTGGGGAAACTTAATTAAAATCAGAAAAATCACTGATGAAACCTTTGCGGATAATTTCAACGAAATTTTTAACAAAATGGTTCGTCGCTTAAATGATCAACTAATCTGGCATTTGCAACACGAACACAATCAGAACAAACGCATTTTAATCAATGAATTCCCAAACAAAATAGCGCAATTAAAAAAACCGATAAATTATTTATTAAATAATGCTTTTCGTAAGCTTGGCAAGGAATTTTGCCCTGCTGGCGTATTCTTTGTTAGTGCCACACAAGAAAAAATCGCGGATTGTTACGAACACGATGATGCAGTATCATCAACTTGCCGCTCATTAATTAACATCCAACCATCAAATAACAAAGCTTACTTTGTGCATGATTTATTTTGTAATCATCTCCTTGCGGAAAAAATTCCAATCGCAAAAAAAAGAAATTTATTCTATCGCAGCAATTTACCTAGCTTATTTATTTATCCGGTATTAATTATCTTAATTGGCTTTTTTACCTATATGTGTTGGTATAAATATAATCGTCAAATAAGCATTATTGACCAAGCGCAGCAATTAATAATTGACAATCAATTATCCAACAATAAAAATAAAAAATTTAATACTCTCTTTACTTTACAACAAATTAATTCGACCCTAGCTAATCTAAACCCCTGGTTTACTTTAATTCCAAATCAAGCAAATCGCGAACTACAACAAAAAATATCCGCACTATATAGTAAACAGTTAAATTCTATTATGCTGCCAAAGATCATATCTTTACTGAAAAAAAATCTCCGCGCGCCAAAATTACCTCCCGCTACTTTATACAACAGTTTAAAAAGCTATTTGATGTTAGGGGCTGCCGAAAAATACGATGCCACTTATTTAGAAAACTCATTATACATGCTTTTGACCAACGACAAATCCAAAACAAATCAAGATATACTTCCATATTTAAGTGATTGGCTAGAACAGAATACTCCAAAAATTAAATTGAACAAACACTTAATTAAATCGGCACGCAATCACTTACAACGATTAAGTCCTGTTGACCTTGCATTCGCCATTTTATCTAATAAGTCTACAAATAATAAATTATTGTCATTAAACTTAAATACTAACTCCCAAGCCGCTTATGTTTTTACCTTTGTTAATAATGATAACACCATTCAAGGCATGTATACCGCACAGAATTTTGCAAAAATTTACCCGGATTTAATTAATACTGCAGCTATTGAAACAATAAAAGGAAATTGGGTTTTAGGCAAAACTAAATTTTCGCGATTAAATATTGATAAAGTTACCCAACAATTAACCGATAAATATTTATTAAACTACGCGAATACTTGGCTGCAATTTATTAGCAATATAAAAATGGTGCACTTTACCGAGATCAATAACCTAGCTGCTGCTGTACAACTTCTTAGTAATGATAATTCGCCATTACTTTCGCTGGCAAAACTAATACAAAATAATATTGTGCCGCAAGTTGCCGCAATTAGTCCCACATTAAAAAACTTTGCCGCTCTGTCTAATGATATTTCACAGCAAAACTCTTCAAAAAATGTAATTGTTGCCCTAAAAAATCTTGCTATCTACTTACAACCTATCAGCGATACTAATACAGATAAATTAGTATTTACTATGACTAGCATGCGCATGTTTAATAATGGTGCCAAAGAAAACGATCCAATTGAACACTTACTGGAAATATCACAAAATTATCCTGAACCACTTAAAAGCTGGCTATACGATCTTGGTACTAATGCATGGCATTTAATGCTTATGCTTTCCGAAAATTATATAAATGACGCATGGCAAAAAAATATTTTACCGCAATATAATGCACAAATCGCTAATCGCTTTCCATTCGATAATACCTGTAGCAATGATGTAAGTTTAACCAGCTTTAGTTATTTCTTTGCCCCAGATGGTTTACTTGCTAAGTTTTTCAAAAACTACCTTTCCCCATTTGT
>JASFHH010000075.1:0-6480 GCA_050123335.1 Gammaproteobacteria bacterium | reverse complement strand
GATATCTAAAGCTATATCATTCATAACGTTTCTCCTATAGGTGTCAAGTCTAGACTTGAGACTTGACACACCACACATCAAGTCTCAAGTCTAGACTTGACACCTATAATTTCTTTCTCAATTTGTTTCAATTTTTTTGCCATATCATTGAGGTGTATATATCTAACGGTATTTCTTCGCCAATCATTATTTTTCATGCATGGGACGCCCGAAGAATAAATGCCGGCTTCTTTAATGGAGTTTGAAACAGCAGAGGTGCCAGTTAAAATAACATGATCAGCAATTTTCAAATGGCCGGCAATTGCAGCATGACCGCCTATCATACAATGTTTGCCAATAGTAGTGCTACCGGCAATTCCTGTGCACCCAGCTATCACTGTGTGCGCACCAATTCTTACATTATGTGCAACTTGAATATGATTGTCTAATCGAACTCCAGTTTCAATAACAGTGTCTTCTAATGCTCCGCGATCAATAGTAGTATTAGCTCCTATATCGACATCGTTTTCGATTGTAACACCACCCAATTGCGGTACTTTATGCCATCGGCCTTTATGTTGTGCCCATCCAAATCCATCTGCTCCTAGTACAGCTCCACTATGAATGTTAACTTGATTGCCAATTGTGGTTTTGTAATATATCGTGACATTTGGCCATAAACAGCAATCAGCGCCAATTTGACAGTCATTACCAATTACACAGCCGGGATGAATTTGTGTATTAGCGCCGATAGAGACATTATTTTCAATTACCACGTTTGCCCCAATTTTTACTGATGGAGCAATTTTGCAATTTTTACCGATAACGGCAGTAGCATGGATGCCGTTATCAACTTGTGGTATGTGCATAAATAAAGTAGTGGCTTTTGCAAAAGCAAAATAAGGGTCTTCGACAATTAAAGCATTGCCGGAATATGACGTTGCATTTTTATCGTTTAAAATAACGGCAGCTGCTTTAGTGGTAGTTAAAAATACTTCATATTTTTTGTTGTCCAAAAAACTAATTTGCTTTTCATTGGCAGATTGCAAAGTTGCAACCCCGGTGATAACAAGATTTTCATCACCGGTAAGTTTTGCTTGAATGAGTTTTGCAATTTCACCTAAAGTATAAGTTGTCATAAATTAGCCACTTAAAATCAACCGAGTTTCACACTTTGTGAGAAAGTCGTAATAAAATTAAAATAAAACTCCGCAAAGCGACACAATTATCTTGTTTTTAATTTCTGCAATTTCATGCGTCGCCAAACGCGGAAATTGCACTTATTTCATTGCTTTTAAAACTTGATCAGTAATATCTTTAGTATCTCCAGAATAAATAATAGCTTGTTTAGTTAAGATCATATTCAAGTTATTTTTTTTGGCAATTTTAGCAACTATATTTTGAAGATCATTTGTTAATTTTTGCATTTCTTGTTGTTGAGCTTTCATTAATTCTTGTTCAAAATTTTGGCTCATAGTAGTGTATTCTTTGCGTGCTGCGATGATTTGGTTTTTTAATTTTTGTTTGACGGAATCACTCATAATCGGCGCATCACGATTATATTTGTCCATTAAATTTTTTAATGCTTGTTGTTTGGCCATGATTTTATTTTGTTGCGGGGTAAATTTTGCTTTAAGCTTTTCGCCGGCAGCTTGGATTTTTGGTGAGCTTTGCATGATTTTTTGCACGTCCAGTACACCAATGTTGGTTGAGGTATCTGCATAACTATTAGTAATAAAAGCTATGCTAAATATTGCGATGCAGATTAAAATGATTTTTTTCATGTGTGTTCTCCTTAAGTGTGTTATATATTTGTTCCAATTGTGAAGTCAAATACGTCAGTATCATCTCCAGGGCGTGCGTTTAATGCTTTAGAAAAAGCAAAATTCAACACTCCCATTGGGCTTCGCCAATCTACTTCCAGACCAGTAGAATATCTAATATTATTCATACTAATTCTGTTATTTACATTACCGCCGTTTACGAACAATCCAGTACGTAATGATTGGCCGAATGGGTTTGGGAAGTATAATACCGCGATGCCATAATAGATAAATTTTCCACCTAATGCATCTCCGTTGGAATCTTTAGGGCCTAATGAATTGCCTTCAAAACCACGTACGGTATCAAAACCTCCAGCATAATAATTTTTAAAGAATGGTAAGGTATTATACTTACCATAACCGTTGCCATAACCAGCATTTGCGCTTAATTTGCCAATAAATTGGTTATAGAGCGGTTGATAAAAAGTTCCACCAATGTCAATTTTATAGAATTCAAGCGATTTGCTTGATAATGGTACTGCAAGTATTGAGCTTGCGGATAACATTGAGCCGCTGGTAGGGAATAACCAACGATCAAAGTTTCGAAATGCCCAACTTGCATTTATTTGTCCTTGAGTAAAATATTTCCCATATTTGTTTCTGAAAGTTAGTGACTCAGTAGGAGGATTGCTACCTAAATCAAGTACGTCATGTTCAACTCCACCACCGAATGAAAAAGTTTGATGTTCTGATAGAGGGAAATCGTAAATAATCGAAATGCCATAGGTGTCAGTGGCATAGTCAGTAACATTAGCTTTGTTAGCATCGAATTTGGAAGCATAAACGTGAATGTTGCGGCCGATGTGTGAAGGTGTGATATAAGGATTGTAATAAGTTAAATCTAATGATATTAGCGGGTGACTATAGTATCCATTAAGTGATAACCAATTACCGGTGCCCAACACATTTTTATGCGTGACATTAGCATTTAATGAAAAATGATTTATTTGTGAATAACCAATGCCTCCTCCAATTGTAGCTGGAGATCTTCCAGTAATTTTGTAGTTAAGATCAACCTGATTTGGTTTGTTTGGTACAGGTGTGGTGGTAACTTCTACATTTTGCACATAAGCCAAATTTAGTAAATTTCTTTTAGATTCATCTATATTTTGTGATGATAATAATCCTGCTTCCATTTGACGTAGTTCACGACGAAGTACTTCATCATTAGTGCGATAATTACCAGAAAAAGTAATGCGCCGCACATAAATTCTTTGACCAGGTTTAATTACAAATGTTAAAAATACTGTATGATTATGATCATTAATAGTTGGTATAGCATTAAC
This sequence comes from Gammaproteobacteria bacterium, assembly GCA_050123335.1. GTDB lineage: Bacteria > Pseudomonadota > Gammaproteobacteria > UBA12402 > UBA12402 > JASFHF01. Next base: position 3,392 of record JASFHH010000075.1, on the reverse strand, counting down.
GGATGCATTGGCATATCCTTTAACGCCCAACACACTTGAAATGTTTTTGTATGTTTGAATTAAATTTTTACGTGAAAATACTGCTCCTTTTTTAATTTCCTTTTGGATTAAGTTAGTAATTCTGCTTTTTGATATAATGGTTTTTCCAGTAATAGTAAAACCACTAATGCGATATTGGCCGCCTTCATGAATGCGAATAGTAATATATACATGTTTGCGGTCAGGGGTTAATGAAACTTGCGAAGAAATAACATTGAATTTTATGTAACCTTTATTCATGTAATATGAACGTAACGATTCTAAATCAGCAGATAATTTATCAGGTGAATATTGATCGCTTTTAGTGAAAAATGACAACAAGTTCGACGGTGCCAGTTTTATTTGATGCAGTAAAGTGCTTTCCGAGAATAAATGATTGCCGATAATTTTAATTGAATGAATTTTTGCGGTTTTTCCTTCAGAAATGATTATGTGTATTGCTGCGCGATTACGCTTTTGTAGTTTGATTTGTGTGGTAACGCGGGCATTATATTTACCAACCATAAAATACTGTCTGACTAAAGATGCTTTGATTTTTGTCAAGGTTGATTGATCAAATGTTTGTCCTTCGGTAAATCCGATTTTTTTAAGATTTTCTTTTAATTTATCAGTGGGTATAAGCTTATTGCCGGTTATGGTGATTTGTCCGATGACAGGTCTTTGGTGAATGTTGATAATTAAAGTATTATTTCTTCTGTCTAAAGTGACATTGGAAAAAAATCCAGTTTTAAATAAGCTATTAATTATTTGAGTGGTTTTTTTGCTGTCGATACGATCACCAATTCTTACTGGTACGTAGCTTAATACAGTGGCGCGCGAAATTCCTTGTAAGCCTCTAATTTGGATATTTCTTACGATAAAACTATTGCTGGCATATACAGTTAGTGATATGCATAGAACTAATAATGATAAAAAACTTAATATTCTTTTCATATTTTTACATCTTTCCAAATAGTAGGCAGCCTAATAAAAAAATTGGCAAGGCCGCAGTTAAACTATCAATGCGGTCTAATAAACCGCCATGTCCAGGTAAATAACCGCCAATATCTTTAATATTTATGTGGCGTTTTAACATGCTTTCAAATAAGTCACCAATTACAGAAAACAACACTGCTAAAATCGATAACATAATAACAATTACCCATGATAATGGGGACATATTGAACACTATACAGCCGATTACTGCAACAATTATTGCAAGTAATATGCCGCCATATAAACCTTGCCAGGTTTTGTTGGGGCTGACTTTGGGTGCAAGTTTGTGTTTGCCCCACCACTTTCCGCTAAAATATGCGCCGATATCTGCGCTCCAGACGATGCAAAGGATAAAGATTAAGATTGCGGTACCATTTTCAGCAGATCTTATGATGATTAATGATAGCCAGCATGGGACCAAAGTAAAGACACCCATAAGCGCGCGCGCATAAATACCTTGAGAAAATAATTTGGTTGATTTTGGGTAAGTGATGATTAAACTGGCTGCAATAATCCACCAGATTAGGCTTGCGATTAAAATAGGGGTAATTGCAGCATACCAGGAACTCCATAAAATGGCTGCGATAAATAAAACATAAAGTGTGCGATGTAAAAATTTTTTACAACCGATTAATAGGCTCCATTCCCATGCGGCAAATAGCATAATTGCGGTTGTTCCAATTACAAATATAGATAACGGCAGAAAAAATATTCCTGCAAGTGTTACAATTACTAATAATGAAGCTGTGATGAGTCGTAGTTTTAGCATACCCTATATTGTTCCAAAGCGCCGTTTACGTTTAGCAAAATCATTTAATGCTTGTTGAAAATGCTGTTCATTAAAATCGGGCCATAATACGTCAGTAAAATATAATTCAGTATAAGCTAATTGCCACAGAAAGAAATTACTAATGCGTTTTTCACCGCTGGTGCGAATAAATAAATCCGGGTCTGGTAAATCTGCGGTTGCTAAGTATTTAGCAAAAGTATCTACACATATATCTTTTGCGGTGATTTCTCGGTCGGCAATTTTTTGGGATATTTTTTTAGTTGCTTGTAGAATATCCCACTGTCCGCCATAATTAACCGCAATAGCTAATTTTAATCCGGTGTTGTTCTGTGTAAGCTTTACTGCTTTTTCTATCTGTTGACGCAGTTTAACAGAAAATCGGCTTAAATCACCAATAAATCTTAGCTGAATGTTATTTTTGTGTAATTTTTGAGTGGCATCCTGGAGGCCTTTTAGTAAAAGCTGCATTAAATAATTGATTTCTTGTTGCGGCCGTTTCCAGTTTTCTGTGCTAAAAGCGAACAAACTTAGAACTTCGATGTGATTTTCAGCAGCAAATTTGATAACTTTTTGCACAACATCTCCTCCAGCTTTGTGCCCGGCTGAACGTGATTTATGGTGCAATTCTGCCCATCTGCCATTGCCGTCCATAACAATCGCAACGTGTTTGGGCATGGTTTGGTTTTTGTTCGGTTTTTTCATTGAGGAATCATTATATGGGGTTGTGGTAATTAGGGCAAGTATCAGTTGATGATTGTTTGAGCGATGCTATATAATAGGGTTTAAATCAGAAGTTACTTTAATTCGCAATGCCATGCAGGGGGAGAAATATGCGAAAAAATTTTTACATTATTTTATTGATGATATGTACATTTGTGATAAGCGACATTGCTTTGGCAAAATGTAATCAGCCAAAAATATTTTTGTATTTTGAAAGTTTTCCTAAAAATAAATTAGCGACACATACGACGGCTTTAAAAAAATACCAATCTATTTTAACTAGTCCAAAAATAACTGGTGCTCAAGTAAGATATTCATGGCGAGAATTAGAGCCGAAAAAAGGTGTTTATAATTTTGCGCGCATTCAAAATGATTTGAAATATTTAACTAGTATTCATAAAAAGCTTGTTGTTCAATTGCAATATAATTCATTTATGCCTCGTGCAATTAATGTGCCAGCATATATCGTGAAAGATTCGCAATACCACGGTGGGGTTGCTCCGCAAGTTGATTCTGCAGGGGGCATTAAGAAAAACATTAGTGAGGGTTGGGTTGCGAGAGCTTGGGATCCCGCGGTTGCTATTCGCTTGCATTTGTTATTTAAAGCTTTAGCGAATAAATTTGATGGTAAAGTTTATGCAATTAATTTACCTGAAACTGCTATTGATGTAACAGCCGGCAAACATGCACCGCTTGGTTTTACTCCTGAAAAATATTTTAATGCCGTGATTAATAATATGAGGGCATTAAAACAAAGTTTTAGCAAATCTTTAGTAATTCAGTATGTGAATTTTTTTCCTGGAGAATGGTTGCCATGGACAGATAAACATTTCATGTCGAGAATTTTTGCATATGCAAAAGAATATCA
>JASFHH010000074.1:0-6552 GCA_050123335.1 Gammaproteobacteria bacterium | reverse complement strand
CGGCTTCGTTCTTTCAAACTTCTCTTTGCTCATTTGTCTATTCCTCCTAGGTGTCAAGTCTAGACTTGAGACTTGGCAACCAAATCAAAATCAAATCAAGTCTCAAGTCTAGACTTGACACCATTAATTAATTCCTCGATTCAATAATAGTTTTTGCTACATTTACTGGCACTTCAGAATATTTAGCAAACTCCATTGTATAAGTTGCGCGCCCTTGTGTCATGGATCGTAAATCAGTTGCATATCCAAACATTTCGGCAAGCGGAACTTCAGCTCGAATTGCTTTACCCATATGTACATCTTCCATACCTTGCACAATACCACGACGACGATTGATATCGCCCATTACATCACCCATATATTCTTCGGGTGTGACAGCTTCAATTTTCATAATTGGTTCTAATAGTACTGGGCTAGCTTTTTTAGCTCCCTCTTTAAATGCCATTGAACCTGCAATTTTAAATGCCATTTCACTAGAATCTACATCATGGAATGAACCATCATATAAAGTAACTTTTACGTCAACCACTGGATAACCGGCAATTACACCATTTTCCATTTGTTCGCGTACACCTTTATCAACTGCAGGAATATATTCTTTTGGAATGATACCACCAACAATTGCATTAACAAATTCGTAACCAGCACCATGTTCATTCGGTTCGATCTTCAACCAAACATGACCATATTGACCGCGACCACCACTTTGGCGAATATATTTACCTTCTTGTTCTACCATTGATCTAATAGTTTCGCGATACGCAACTTGCGGTTTACCAACATTAGATTCAACTTTAAATTCACGACGCAACCGATCAACAATAATTTCTAAATGCAACTCACCCATACCAGAAATAATAGTTTGACCAGATTCTTCATCTGTTCTAACTCTGAAAGATGGATCTTCTTTTGCAAGCTTGCCCAAAGCGATTGACATTTTCTCTTGATCAGGTTTAGTTTTTGGCTCAACCGCCACATGAATAACTGGTTCTGGAAATTCCATTCTTTCTAAGATGATTGGATGATCCTGCGCACATAAAGTATCACCGGTGGTAACATCTTTAAGACCAACAGCTGCAGCAATATCACCAGCACGAACTTCTTTAATTTCTTCACGACTATTAGAATGCATTTGTACAATTCGACCAATACGCTCTTTTTTATGCCTGGTAGGATTGTAAATACTATCACCTGAGCTTACCACTCCAGAGTAAACTCTAAAGAAAGTCAAATTGCCAACAAATGGATCTGTCGCAATTTTAAATGCTAACGCTGCAAATGGTTCGTTATCATCAGCTTTACGACTTTCTTTTTCTTCTTTACCTTCAACTTCTCCTTGAATAGCTGGAACATCAATCGGCGAAGGCAAATATTGAATTACTGCATCTAACATTGCCTGCACACCTTTATTTTTAAAAGCGGTACCACATAATACAGGCACAATTTCGGTTGCAAGCGTGCGTAGACGCAAACCTTTTATAATATCTTCTTCATTCAACTCACCAGATTCGAGATATTTTTCCATTAATTCTTCGTTTGCTTCTGCTGCTGATTCTACTAGATGCTCACGCCACTTTTTACAATCATCTAATATATTAGATGGAATATCACGCAACTCAAATTTCATACCTTGGGTTGCATCATCCCAATAAATTCCTTTCATCTTAATTAAATCAATTACACCTTCAAAACCTTCTTCAGCACCAATTGGTAATTGCAATGGTACAGGATTTGCACCTAAACGATTTTTAATTTGATCAACAACACGTAAAAAATTAGATCCAACACGATCCATTTTGTTTACAAAAGCCATACGCGGCACACCATAACGATCAGCTTGGCGCCATACTGTTTCAGATTGTGGTTCAACTCCACCAACTGCACAAAAAACCACTACTGCAGAATCAAGCACACGCATAGAGCGTTCAACTTCAATAGTAAAATCAACGTGTCCAGGAGTATCAATAATATTAATTCGATGTTGTTTGAATTGTTGAGCCATGCCTGACCAATAACAAGTTGTAGCCGCAGAAGTAATAGTAATTCCACGTTCTTGTTCTTGTTCCATCCAGTCCATAACAGCAGCGCCATCATGCACTTCGCCAATTTTGTGTGAAATGCCAGTATAAAAAAGAATACGCTCAGTCGTAGTAGTCTTACCAGCATCAATATGAGCTATAATGCCAATATTTCTGTATTGTTCTATTGGTGTTGTTCTTGGCATTCTTACTTTACCTTCTAAATTACCATCTATAATGAGCAAACGCCTGATTTGCCATTGCCATTTTGTGCGTATCTTCACGTTTTTTGATCGCACTACCGCGTTTCATGTAAGCATCAACTATTTCGCCGCCTAAACGCTGCGCCATAGTTTTTTCCGATCTACTTTTCGCTGCATCAACTAACCAACGCATTGCCAAAGCAATTCTTCTAACTGGCCGCACTTCTACCGGAACTTGATAAGTTGAACCACCAACACGGCGCGATCTAACTTCAACCGTTGGACATACATTACCTAATGCCTGATCAAATAAGGTTAATGCAATTAAGCCAGCACCGCCAACTCCACCAGCTTCGCCACCCTCGTCGCCTTTTTCGTCTTTTTTTGGTTTAACTTTATCTTTTAATTTTTGGGCCGCAACATCCAACGCGCCATAAACAATTTTTTCAGCTACCGATTTTTTACCACTAACCATAACATGGTTAACAAATTTTGCGATCAGCTCACTTTTGTATTTCGGATCTGGCAAAATTTCCCGCTTTGGAGCTCTTCTTCGTCTAGACATTATTAATCTTTCCTATTTCTCTTCTTTCTTTCCACCTTTGGTACGACGTGTACCATATTTTGAACGTCCACGCTTACGGTTGGCAACCCCAACCGTATCTAAACTACCTCTAACAACATGGTAACGCACACCTGGTAAATCTTTAACACGACCACCGCGAATCAATACTACTGAGTGTTCTTGTAAATTATGTCCTTCACCACCAATGTACGCAGTCACTTCCATACCATTAGTCAACCGCACACGTACAACTTTACGTAATGCCGAATTTGGTTTTTTCGGGGTAGTGGTATAAACACGAGTACATACTCCTCGTTTTTGCGGACATTTCATCAACGCAGGAGTTTTGACCTTCTGTGGCTTCATTTGACGCCTTTGTTTTCCAACTGCATAGGCACTAATTGTCGACATAATAATTTAATCCAAATTTTTATACGCTTTTCACGTACGCTCTATGTTTAATGTAAATACAGCAAAAACCACCTTTCCCACTAATGGAAAGGTGGTTTTTCTATTAATTCAATAACTTAAGGGATATACAACACTATAACTTGCTTTAAATAGGTTTAGCATCCCTTTTATTTTTATACCGGTAAACAATTGTTTACTGCTAAGTGCGTGCATTTTATTGAGCTATAGCGTCTAAGTCAAGCAAATAATGAGCATATTTATAGTACATATTAGCAATTTTGCCATAGGTGTCAGACATCATTGGTGTCTGACACCTTTTGCTTTTAAAATCAAACAGTTAATAACAAGCTAGGAAATTGCACAAAATCTAACTATAATATAGCGCTTATGAATAATGCCCTCAAAAATTCTAAAATTTTCCCCTGGATAATCTGGGGCTTAACTGCGATCTTTTACTTTTATACTTTTCTATTACAAGTTTCACCCAGCGTAATGGTGCATGACTTAATGAGTTCTTTCTCAGTACACGCCACTGCGATCAGCAACTTTGCTTCAATTTATTTCTTCATTTATATGATAATGCAAATCCCTGTAGGCATTTTATTCGACCGCTTCAGCGCACGCTGGCTGCTGACTTTGGCTGCTGCGCTGTGCGGTATTGGCTGTGTGATTTTTGCCGCTTCCCATTCATTCAGCGCAGCAGTATTTTCACGCGCTTTGATCGGCCTTGGATCATCATTTGCTGTAGTCGGCAGTTTTAATGTCGCTTCACTTTGGTTTTCTCCAAAACGCTTCGCCGCAATTACTGGTTTAACTGTAACTATAGGTATGTTTGGTGCGGTCAGCGGCGAATCACCTTTAGCGCTTATGATAAATCATTTCGGCTGGCGAACCAGCATGAATATATTTGCTGTAATTGGCATTGCATTTAGTATTTTAATGTGGTTGATCGTACGCAACCCAAACGCGCAAACAAAGCCACACCATGCAAAAACTTCAATTTTAACTGGATTAAAATATACTCTTACCAGCAAACAAAGCTGGCTAGCTGCATTGTTTGGAGGATTTTTATACGCACCCACTCCAATATTCGGCGCCTTGTGGGGTGTACCTTTTTTAATGCACGCTCATAATATCAGCAAACCTATCGCCGCCGCCATTATCTCATCAATATTCTTTGGCTGGATGTTTGGAAGCCCATTTTTTGGCTGGGTATCTGATTTTTTAGCGCGACGTAAACCACCAATGATTATCAGTGCAATTGGAGGATTAATAACTTTAACCAGCGTAATTTATATCCAAAATTTATCCAACTACACCCTGGCAATATTGTTATTTGCTTTTGGCTTTTTATCCAGTGGTTTTATTTTAGCATTCGCTGTTGTAAAAGAAATCAACCCTGCACGTTACAGCGCAACTTCGATTGGATTTACTAATATGTTAAATATGTTTTGGTGCGCCACTTTGCAGCCGGTTATCGGTATTGTGCTTGATCTTTTATGGCAAGGTAAAATGAAACATGATGTCAGAATTTATAATATTGTTAATTATCATTTAGCATTAAGCATTTTGCCATTATTAATATTGTGCTCCATTGTATTACTACCGTTTATCAAAGAAACATTTTGCCGACCGGTTGATTTTACATGAGCATTCATTTTCTTACAAATACGCATATGATTGTGGGTTGTTTTTTTCTCCTCCCTGGCACATCCATGTGCCTCCCGCGCCTTCATCCTTGGGCGCTAGTCGTCGAAAAAAACAACCCACAATCATTGCTAATGTTATAAAACATGAAAAATTTATTTATAAAAACCTACGGTTGTCAGATGAATGAATATGATTCAAAGCGTTTAGCCGATTTGTTATCTGACAAGTGCGACATGATTCGTGTTGACTCGCCCGAAAATGCTGATGTAATTTTATTAAATACTTGTTCGGTGCGTGAAAAAGCACAAGAAAAAGTTTTTTCAGATTTAGGCCGTTATTATTTAATTAAACAAAAAAAACCAAACTTAATTATTGGTGTTGGCGGTTGTGTTGCAGTACAAGAAGGTAAAAACATTTTTAAACGCGCACCTTATGTTGATTTGGTTTTTGGCCCGCAAACTTTGCATCGCTTGCCAGAAATGTTAAAACGAAAATCTATCGATATTTCTTTTCCGAAAATCGAAAAATTTGATAATTTGCCTGCGCCACACGCAGATGGCCCAACTGCTTTTGTTACCATTATGGAAGGATGTAATAATTTTTGCAGTTACTGCATTGTGCCATTTACCCGCGGCCGCGAAATTAGTCGACCAATGCAAGATGTGCTTAGTGAAATAAAAACTCTTGCAAACCAAAGTGTCAAAGAAATAAATTTACTCGGCCAAAACGTAAATAATTATGATAACTTCATTCCTTTATTACACGAAGTTGCCGCAATCGATGCAATCAAACAAATTCGTTTCACCACATCCCATCCAAAATTTTTCTCAAATGAATTAATTAAAGCTTTTGGTGAGATAAACAAAATTGTTGATCATCTGCATTTGCCAGTGCAAAGCGGTTCGGATAAAATTTTGCGTGCGATGCGACGCGGTTATACTGCCGAAGACTACATTGAAAAAATAAATGCGCTGCGCGATGTGCGACCAAACATCAGCATATCTTCCGATTTTATTGTAGGTTTTCCAAATGAAACTGAAGAAGATTTTGCACAAACAATGCAATTAATTAAAACTGTTAATTTCGATAACTCATTTAGCTTCATGTATAGTCCGCGCCCTGAAACTAAAGCTGCTGAATTAAATGACAACATTTCTTTGCAAACCAAAAAATCACGACTTAAAATCTTGCAGCAAGAAATTCAAAAAAATGCCGACAAAATTAGTCAATCCATGCTAAATACTACACAACGCATTTTAGTAACTGGATTATCAAAAAAGGATCCAAACGAATTAACCGGCAGAACTCAAAACAATCGCGTGGTAAATTTTGCTGGCGATAAAGCCTTGACTGGAACATTTATTGAGATTAAAATCTGCGAAGTTTTACCGAATTCATTACGAGGCACTCTTAATTGTCATACTGCGGTTTGATCGCGGGATCCAGAAAAATAAATAACCTGTGCTGTACCCCGCTTTCGCAGGGATGACAACAAAAGATGAAAAATTCTAAAACAAAATGATAAATTAAAAGGAGCTAATATGCCTAAATATTGTTGGACTATAGCATATGTTGAAACTAAGGATTATTTAAATATACAACATAACGAGGTAACAAACACCATTCGGAATCAGCAAATAGGAACAAATAATAACCACATATGGGATACCTATAAACAAGTTAATGATGATATAACTAATTGGAA
>JASFHH010000073.1:0-6846 GCA_050123335.1 Gammaproteobacteria bacterium | reverse complement strand
AATTTAAATCAGTATTAGAATTAATTGAAAACATGCCTGATTGGATGGCAGATGTTTTTTATCGTTATCAAAAAGGAGGAAAAAATGAATAAAAGCTTTTTAAATTTGTTGTTAGAGAAAAAATTAAACTTAATTCATATGGCTGGTAATAAATTTGATGTATCAGATATGATTATCGAAAAAGATTTTTGGGTGTGTTGGTTGCTTGAAAAACTATTTAAATTGCCAATTAAAATGGCTTTTAAAGGTGGGACTTCTTTGTCTAAAGTTTTTAATTTAATTAAGCGTTTTTCTGAGGATATAGACATCACTATTGATTATACTAATTTTAGACAAGAATTAGATTTAACAAATACTAGTCGCTCGCAACTTAAAAAAATTAGTAATAAGCTAAAAGAACAATTGCAAATTTATGTATCAGAAACAGTGGTTCCATATTTGCATGCGCAATTATTGAAAATTCCAAATACAAAATCATTTGAGATTGTATTAAATGATGATGGTGAGCGATTGCAATTTTATTATCCCAGTATTGTTAGTCAACAGTTAGGATATTTGCGTGATCACGTTTTAATTGAATTTGGAATTAGAAATAGCACAGAGCCATGCGAAAAACACGATATCGTTACTTATTTGGGTCGTGTAGTAGACAATGAAAACATTATTTTGCCTAAGCCAAAGATTGATATTTTGTCGCCTGTACGTACTTTTTGGGAAAAAGCCACATTAATGCACGTAGAATGTCATCGTAATCGGTTTAACAAAAATCCTGAAAGATTATCAAGGCATTGGTATGATTTATTTATGCTATATAATTCTGATATTGGCAAACAAGCTTCATCTTCAACAGATATTTTACAAAGTGTAATAGAGCATAAAAAAGCTTTTTTCAATGCAAGTTATACAAACTATGATGATTGTTTAAATGGTAAATTTAATTTAATTCCAAGCGAAATTAATCAGGTAAATTTAGCAAAAGATTTTAATAAAATGATTCAAGCAGGGATGTTTTATGAATCTCCGCCAAAATTTGATGAGATGGTGAAATCATTGCGGGAGTTAGAAACGACTCTCAATAAAGCTGAATAGGGCAACTATTGCAAAATATGCAACAGTTCAAGTAATGGCAGTTGGTGCATAATTTGCACTAACTGGTGCCCGGGGCCGGAATCGAACCGGCACGGGATTTAACTCCCGAGGGATTTTAAGTCTATTTCGATTAATATTTGGCGATCGAGCGCGATCGATTACCACAATTAAAACAATCAGTTATTTCGATTTCTTAATGGTAATTATTCGCTAAAAGTCGCCATGATTTGCCGCGAAGTGTGCCATGAATGTGCCATGGGATCGGTTAATCAAAAGCATGTTGTTTTGCTCATAATGTCTAAAAAATAATGGTAATATATGTTCGCTGTAGGGTTAATTGACGGAGGAAAAGATGAAGAAAACGATCGAGAACAATAAGCTGGTTTTATATCGTTCTAAAGATGGTTCCGTCAAATTGGAAGCTGCTTTGGAACAAGAGACCCTTTGGTTAAATCTTAATCAATTAGCTAAGCTGTTTGGGCGTGATAAGTCGGTGATTTCTCGACATTTACGCAATATATTTAAGACAAAAGAGCTTGATTCTGATTCAGTTGTTGCAAAAAATGCAACAACTGCCGCTGATGGCAAAGTTTACCAAGTTGATTGGTATAACCTTGATGCTATTATCTCCGTTGGCTATCGGGTAAATTCAAAGAGGGGAACAGAATTTCGTATTTGGGCGACTAAGATTCTGCGGGATCATTTAGTTAAGGGATATACTCAGAACCCCAAACGTCTTGCAGAATTAAAGAAGACTTTGAAATTGGCCTCAGAAATTACCAAACGGAAAGATTTATCGGGTGAAGAGGCAACAGCTATACTCAGAACTATAACTGATTATGCCTATGCGCTTGAGCTATTGGATGACTATGATCATCAGCGGGTAACAAAATACAAGATTACCAAGGGAAGAGCCAAACCAATAAAATATGATGAGGCTATAGATATAATCAATAAAATGCGTGAACTTTCTAAGTTTTCTGAATTGTTTGGTGCTGAAAAAGACCAGAGTCTACATAGTTCTTTGAACGCAATTACGCAAAGTTTTGACGGTAAAGATTTATATCCATCGTTGGAAGAAAAAGCAGCGAATTTGCTTTATTTTCTGGTAAAAAATCATAGTTTTGTTGATGGTAATAAGCGTATTGCTGCGGTTATCTTTTTGCAATTTTTAGAAAGAAATAAGTTATTATATCGAAAAGATGGGTCGCAGCGCATTGCTAATAATGCATTAGTTGCGATTACCTTGATGATTGCAGAAAGCAAACCAGAAGAAAAAGAAGTTATAACTGCAATGATTACTAATTTAGTTAATAAGCATAATTAATATATAACGGCATATTAGGAATAATCTATGAGCAAAAAAACAATTTTTATTTCTTCAACTTATGATGATCTGAAAGAATATAGGGGTAAAACCTGGCAATTATTAGAAGAATATGATGTAAATATTCGTGGAATGGAACAATTTGGAGCAAGAACAACTTCACCACTAAAAACGTGTTACGCAGAAATTGATCAGTCAGATATCTATGTTGGAATTATAGGATTTCGGTTAGGTTCAACTGATGAAAAAACAGGTAAATCGATAACTCAACTAGAATATGAAAGAGCTTGCGAATATAATAAAGACATTTTAATTTATTTGATAGATGAGAATGCGTTGGTCTGTCAATCTTATGTGAGTAAATATGATGACCGTTTACAATTAGATGAATTTAAAAAAACTTTGAAGTCTAGTCATACAATAGTGTTTTTTCAGGATGAAAAAGATTTCATAGAAAAACTATCTTGTGATTTAAATAAAAGATTACATAAAAAATTATCTCCTATTTCTATAACAGATTCAGCATTAATTAAAAAATTTATTCTTCAACCTAAGACATATGCTGGAAGGATAATACAGATAAAAATTAAAATAAAAGGAAGACCTTTTCCTATATCTAAATCAATATGTGAAAATATTTACTCTTTAGAATTTGGGAGCACTATTGGCGTTAATATTGAAATTTTAGAACCCAAAAATATAACTAATTATTTTGAATACTTAATTATTTCCCCGAATGAGTGTGAAAATTTTTTGAGTTTTGTTAAGTCTAAAAAAGAACTAACAATTGAAGCAACAATGTATTTCTTAGAAGAAAGATTCAATCGTGAAGCTCACTTTCAAGATCATACTTATATGAACAGCTGTGTAGGTGGAGTGTGGAATGAAGCATCGCAAAATTTTTCTCAACCATTTGAGCGTTTTATTTCTGCCGAAGCATCACTTATCTTGGTTTTCAAAAGCATAATATGAAGTCTAGGCTGTGATTGGTGCCCGGGGCCGGAATCGAACCGGCACGGGATTTAACTCCCGAGGGATTTTAAGTCTATTACATTTGACATGTGGCGATTGAGCGCGATCGATTAAAGCAATTAAATCAATCTGTTATTTCGGTTTCTTAATGGTAATGATTGGTCAAAAGTCGCCATGATTTGTGGCGAAGTGTGCCATGAGTGTGCCATGGATTTCTTGTTTTTCAATTTTGTTTTTCAAAAATTCTCTGATGCTTTTTAATTTCCTGCAAATGATCGTCCATCGACCAGAGCGCGTGGAAAATAGTATCTTGGTCAATATAATGGTCGCTATTCCATGCTGCTAATAAGCAATTTAATATGGCGTGAGTTTTAGTTAAATGCTCATCAATAATATCTTGCAGCTCAAGGCTTGCATCCATATTTTCTTTCCGAATTGTTGTTATCCAGCAGCCATTTATCGACTAGGTTTTGTAATTCTTCCATTGGCAATGGTTTCATCGCAAAATCATTACCACCTGCAGCTTGACACTCTGCTTTAAGCCCCTCCCCAAAGGCTGTTAGAAAAATCACGGGGGTGTGCGAAAATTTTGGTATAGTTCTTATTATTTCACACACCCGTACCCCGTCGATATCAGGAAGCCCCACCTCAAGCAAAAACAAATCGTAATTATTTTTCAGCAGTTTAACAGCATGACAACCATTTCGTGCAACATCCACATCATAACCAAGCTGTTTTAAAAAAACGGCATTAGCTTTGTCAGTAAACTCGTCGCCTTCTATCAATAAAATTTTAAATTTTTCTGTGTCTTTATAAATTTTGTGATCGTTATTGCCAAAAGTCATCGAATCACCCCCAATCCAAAAACCATCTGTGCGTTGACTTAACATAACATTTCTCCTTGTAAATTAAGATTCTCCCTGAATGTGGTTTTTGCTATTATTTTTTTCAGATGAATCGGTTAAATTTTTTTTATAAACTTCTTTACGAAATATGGTTACTGAATTAGGAGCATCAATGCCAATAACCGCTCTGGATTTATTGCTACTGATCAACGATATAGTTATTTCATCGTTAATAATTATAGATTCACCTTTGCATCTTCCTATCACTAACATATCCATATTTCCTTTAGTTGCTTTGATCTATATTATTTTTATTGTGATCAAAAATAATCGTTACATGATCAATATAGGACAGGATAAAAGAAGAAGAAATAGCAAAAAAATATTTGAAAATTCACCTTTAAAATTTTAAGGTAAAATCACGTTTATTTTTGATTTTAATACGTTATTTAGAGCATAATACATATAAATCATGAAAATCTAACTCAACTTGATCAGCAAATAAATCAAACTCAGGATTAACAAAAATGGATTTTTGTTTTTCTACAGTTAAACCGCATTTTGCAAGCCAATCCAAAGCCTCTTGATTACTGTGCCATGCCATATAGTGTATAGGCATAATCGATCCGATAGGTATTGAGACAATAAATTTAGCCGTCTTAGGTGACTTCTTTATAAGCATAGATAAATACGCAGCTGGGTCTTTAGTATGCTCTATGGCATCCTGAATAAGGTATAAATCAAAATCACCAACATATTCTAAAGTATCCATATCAGTTTGCTTAAAAGAAATTATATCTTGCCAATTTTTATCCCAATGTGGCATTAAAGCTTTAGTAAACTCAAAAGCTGAATCGTAAACGTCACAGAATAATAAATTTTTTCTTTGCGGAATAATATAATCTTGCACATATTTACTTGGCACACCAAAACCAATATCAACCATGCTGTTAGGTTCAACTTGTTTAATAAAATCTATAACTGTTTGTTGTCTATACGTATGCCAACAACCATGAGCAATATTAAGTACGTGTAAAGTCACTCGATTTGGCAAAGGTCGATATATTTCGTTGCCTTCATCCATCAAACCAAGAGTATAATGCAAAAATGAATCAGTAACTTGTTGTTTCGTAAGATTTAAAGAACCTAAAAGACTTTGAAAATGGGCTTTATAACGATCATCGTTTATTACACCGCTTAATTGCTTAAGTAGCTGCTCTTTCTTAGAAGCCATATGATCCTCAATATGGTTGCATTACATATGCACATCGATGTGACATACCTTATGCGATTTTGGCTTCTATTGCAAGCAGGATATTGTCTTATTGTGACTCAATATCTATTCGGACACAGCCGCGTAGAAAGTTACTGGTAGAACAAAAATGTTTTGCACTATATTTTTTTGCTACATTGATTAATGTTGGATCTGATTCCGGCAATTTATTACTGGTTTTTAAATGTCCTGATGCATCGGGTGTGGTATGAATAAATTCAAAGTTGGTATTATTGATTAAATTGTATATGGGGGTATTTTCGATTTCCAACGCATTAGTCATAACTGCGTGTTTGAAGTTTTCAAAAAGTTCTTTAATATCTCTAGTGGTTTGCATAATGCTTAATATTTCGCGTGTTCTTGGTACGCTTTCAATCAAAGTAGGTTCATTAATTGAATAATAACCACATTCTTTTTCGCCATTCATGTTCAAATGCCACGGAAACATAATTGTAGGTATATATTCCAGCTCATAAATATCTGCAAAAACTTCTTGTAATTTAGTTATAGGAGCAACTAAATCGTTTTTATTATTAGCAGTAAAACAAGGTAATGCACCAACCCCCACGGTAATTAAATGTTTTAAAGTTTCAAATTGATAAGTACCGTATTTTATATTTTCCTGTTTGGCAATTTCGGCAAATTGTTGTCGAATTAATTCAAATAACACATAAAACCGCCAATATATCGATTGATTCCAACTGATTTCATAAAAATAGTTTTTTAAAATCCGCCATGCATCATTATCATCTAATTTAGAGAACCATTTTTTAGAAAAAAATAGAACTTCTGAAAACCAAGGTGATGAAAAACCTGGGCTATTAGCAATTTTTTTGAATATTAGCCATTGATCTTTTAGTTGTTTGGGTGCATTAAGCCTGATACCAAAAGTTTTTTGCAAGCGTTTGTAACCGGAAGCTTCGGAAATTTTCGGCAACATAAAGATTGATCTAACCCCCGAGGATACATTCCACGAAGATTTGAGAAAGTAAGAACAAATTGGGTCTAATGACTCCCATAAACCAAATAATCTGCCTTCAGGAAATACGGTTAAAGGAATAAAACGATCTTTGGTATTAAAGTGCAACTCTCCCGCTTTCTTTAACATCAATCCTGTTGGGATAACGCGATAAGTTAAATCCTCACGTATTTCGTTTGGAACAACAGGATGAGTTATCGGTACTATCCCATGCGATTGGCTTGGAACATTAACCGTTCCCTCAGTGCAAATCATTGCGCCAAATGGATAGCGAACACGATATAATTTATAGCTATCGTCTGGATTAATATTATCAATAATGCTGGCAAGCTCTGGATTTACCTGTTTAACATCTTCTCTG
>JASFHH010000072.1:0-7110 GCA_050123335.1 Gammaproteobacteria bacterium | reverse complement strand
GTTTTGATGCAGCACGAACAATACGATGTTTTTTTATGACCGCACCTTGAGTATTACGCACATTATTATTCTGTACATTCATCGGTTTTGATGCAGCACGAACAGCACGATATTTTTTACTAGGTTTTTTTACGGCCGAACGCTGAGTACGTGGATACTGTAACCAATTATTAATTTTAGCTAAATCATCAGTGCTTAAAGTACCTGCATATAATTTTAAATTAATTAAGCTATTAACATAGTCATAACGAGAATTTACATAAGTTTTTTGCGCCAGATATAATTTTTCTTGTGCAACCAAGACGTCAACCATAGTTTGAGTACCAACCTTATATTCCTCCTCAGTTCCTTTCAAAGAGCTTTCACTGGAAACAACTGCGCGTTGATTAGCCTTAATTGTACTAATTCCCGTTAACACCCCCAAAAAAGATTGGCGTGTTTGATTAACTGTATTACGATAAGTTTGCTCCTGCTTTTGACTATAATCTTCATAATTTGCAATCGCTTGACGTACCGACGCACTCACCCCACCACCGGAAAAAATCGGAAACTTAAATTCTATTCCGGCCTCAGGACCCGAAACAGTATATGTAGTACCATGACTAAAAGTATTAGCGTATGTTTTATCATAAGAAGCATATAAATCTGCCGTTGGGAAATGTCCACCGCGTTCCGACATAATTTGATCATGTGCTGATAACGTAGTATAGCGCGCAGCGATCAATGACCAATTTTGTTTAATTGCCACACTAACCCATTGATCAATATTGTTTGGCTGCGGATTAACTAATGGTAAATTACTTTTTAAGGGAGTTAAATTTTTATATAATATTCCAGTGATCGCACGCAAATCTTCAAATTTGTCGGCCACATCATTTTTAGCTGAAATATACGAAGAAATCGCACTTTCATATTGAGCTCTAGCCTGATAAACATCCGTTATAGTTTTTACACCGACTTTATATTGTTGAAAAGCCTGCATGTATTGTTGATATAAAGCATTTCTATTTGCTTTAGTATAACGCAAAATTTCTTTAGACTGTAACACTGCAAAATAAGCGCTGGATGTACGCTGCATCAAATCTTGCGCAGCCGCATTAAAAGTAGCATTGGCTGCTTTTACTGTATTCTTAGCAGACGCTAAATTGCTCCAATAAGTAATATTAAAAACTGACTGTGTAAGCCTTAAAGAATACTCATAACCGCGAGAACCATGACTATATTTACGGTATGCAGTCGGCGTATTAGTATAAATTTTACCCTTACCACCATGAGCATTGCCATCTAAATTAAGCTGCGGTAATAAAAGTGCAAGATTGATAGGAACTTCTTCAGCCTTACTCATTTGTACTGCAATTGCCGCCTGGTAAGTAGGATCGCTTTTTACTGCCTGCTGATAAACCTGCCACAAATTAGCAGCCTCTGCCTGCTGTATCAATAAAAAAGCTATTATTCCAATACAAAATATTATTATGCGCTTAATCATAAAAACACTCTAATTACGTATAAAAAACAATCATTTAATAGACTTATAAGAAAAAAAGCAATCCCTTTACAATCCCTCTAGTATATACCAGCCTCACCTCAACAAGCCGTTTTTGGCTTTCACTGTTGCACGGTGAAAAAATATTTTAAACTTGCAATATTCCCGATATTACGCGTTTAAAATATTTCCTCACCACACAACATTGTTTGCCAAAATCCGGCATCTTGAGGTAAGGCTGGTATATTCTATATATTGTGCAATCGAATCACCAATGTTGCAATAACTTCTTAAAAATATTCATTATTTTTTATCCATGAAAATAACCCATTTTACATAAGTCTTTGTTTTTAAACAAGTTTGATTTGGCCGGTTTTTCTAGTACTAAATAATTGATATATATAAATATCTAGGATACGATAATTAAGAAGCATTTTCATTTTCACCAAACCAAGGAGGTTGCCCATGAAAAAACTTTTCATTTTTTTAACCCTATTAACTGGAGCCTTTATAGTATCTCAAAGCGTCATTGCATACACTGGCCTTAGCGGTAGGTCTAAAGCTCAAAATAATAACAAATGGATACCCATGGGTAATTTGGTATCAGCCGGAAATTTTAGCATTAAAGTCTCAAAGCCTGGCAGTCTACCTCAACAACCAATACCACTAACCCAAAGTCATGGAACAGTAGCTGCTATGACTAAACAACCTGGTACAGTCGCTAATAAGCAACAAAAACCAGTAGCACCAGTAGTAGCAAAAATTACCTTAAACAATGTAAATCCTGTTGGAACTATGTTTGCACAAAATGCTCAGGATCATCAAAGTTTCGGTATGGCACGAACTGCCAGTATCTTCGACCAAAACTATTTACGTGCACTTGGAGAACATGGTGCTTACAATGCTGGAATGATTCCGGTAGTATTTGCAAGCGGTGATAATTTAATGCTAATGAATGCACAAAAAATTCGATATACAGCTTCTAAAAATCAAATGGTCTTAACTGGAAAAGTTGTTGCATCCACAACTTCGCTGCAAAATTTCACTAAAAATAATCAAGGACCATATGCCTTAGCAGCACTAAATAGCAGCACTAGATTTTTAGGTTACAATGCTAATAATCAAACTGCTAATTTTGCCAACTATAACCAACCTGACAACGTTGGAATATTTACCATAAATTTCGACAACCTTGATCCTGGAATGAATAGTAAATTCGGAATGCAACAAGCATCTGTCACGTTTGCAATGCCAAAATATCATTAATAAATGGGGCCAAAATGGGGCCGCGTCTTTACTTATTACAAGTGCGTAGCTTTTTAATAATTAAAGACGCGACCCCAACTTTAATTTTTATTTTCCTAATACAATCAAGTGGTTTTTGACCTGCTTATCATGTATGATTATTGAAGAATATATAACACAATTTGGATGATCGCTAGCAACATGGATCTGGTAATGAAGAAATTTATACTTATCATTGTCAGTTTATGTCTTTGCATGACTCTCAATGCCTATGCAAAAGAACAACAACTGAAACTACCCCCTCCGATTGTCAGTGTTGGCAAAGTCATTAAAAAAAAATGGCAAAGCAGCATCATGGAGACAGGTTCTTTGTCAGCATTTAATGGCATCATGGTAAAAGCAGAAACTTCCGGCCGCGTCACAAATATTTTTTTCAAATCAGGGCAATTTGTCAAAAAAGGCGACAAATTGGTGCAAATTTATCCAGATATTTTAGAAGCAGAACTGCAAAAAACCGAAGCAGATCTGGAATTAAACCAAATGGATTACAAACGCTACTCAATTCTAACCAGCAAACAATTCTATCCGCAATCCGATTTAGATAAAATTCGTACTAAAGTAAAAGAGGACCAGGCCACAATAAAACAGTTAAAAGCAGAACTAGTACAAACTTTAATCCGGGCACATTTTGATGGCAAAATCGGCTTACGCCAAATCAGTATTGGCGACTACCTTTCGCCTGGAGATTCCATTGCTTACCTAGAATCGCTAGATCCTATCCGTGTTCAATTCAGTGTCCCTGAAACTTATCTACAATATCTTAAACTAAACCAAAAAATTTCAATGGCTACTCGTGCTTACCCTAACCAAAAATTTACCGGCAAGATCTTTGCTTTTAACTCGACTCTAGACACGAATACCAGAACTTTAGATGTTTGGGCTTCGGTACCAAACTCACAATACCAACTCACGCCTGGCACTTTTGCTGAAGTCACCGTCTACTTTGGCGAACCACAAGATGTCTTGATGGTGCCACAAACCGCCATTGTTTATGGAGAAAATGAAAACTTTGTTTATCGGGTAGTTAATCACAAAGCAGTAAAAACCTATGTTGTGCAAGGTCAAAAACTTAATAATAATATGGAGGTTATTATTTCGGGACTAAAAGAAGGTGAGGAAATCGTAACCGGTGGACAAATCAAACTTAAAGATGGTTCTCCGTTACTCTCAGAAGAAGAAGCGCAACAAATGTTTTCGCAACAACAAACAAATCAAAATAACAAAAAATCATCATCGAAAGCAGCACCGCAAAAATCCAATAGCAACACTGCATCGCAAGGAAATACCTCAAAATGATTTTTACTGATGTTTTTATTAAACGTCCAATTTTTGCCACAGCTATTAGTTTGATGATCTTGCTAGCTGGTTTTGTTGCTCTTCTTAATATCCAAATACGCGAATTTCCCGATATAGATGTTTCTGTGGTTACAGTCACGGTAACCTACCCTGGCGCCAATTCTCAGTTAATGGAAAGTTTTGTTGCATATCCAATGGAACAAGCGATATCCGGCGTTGATGGCATCGATTACATGACTTCGGTTAACCAACAAAATTCCACTAAAATTACCGTTTACATGAAACTCGGTTATGACATTGACCGCGCCTTAACCGAAATTTCTGCCAAAGTAAGTTCGGTACGTTGGGAAATGCCAAAAGACATTAATGACCCAGTCATTGATAAAGAGGACCCAAATGCACAACCAATCTTATATTACTCCTTTTATGGTAAAAACATGTCTCCGGAACAAATAACCGATTATTTGCTCCGAGTGGTACAACCGCAAATGGAAACTGTTAACGGCGTCAGCCAGGCGGAAATTTTCGGAGAACGCAAATACGCAATGCGAATCTGGCTAAATCCAAAATTAATGGCGGCACAGCATGTCACTCCAACCGACCTTAAAGAAGCAATTGAAGCCAACAATGTACAAGCGCCCGCCGGTAATCTCAAAGGTTTACGCCAACAATTTAATGTACATGCAACTACCGATTTAAATACAGCAAAAAGTTTTGATAACATTTTTATTCGCAACGATAACGGCCGCATTGTACGAATTAAAGATATTGGTGCAGCAGAGTTAGGCGCAGAAAATGACGATTTTTCCGTTGTCATGAACGGTCAAACCACTACCGTTATCGGCATTATCCCCAAATCTAATGCGAATCCCCTACAAGTAGCGAATAATATAAAAAAACTAATGCCGGGTATCATTGCACATTTTCCCAAAGATATGCATGTCAAGTTAATGTGGGATAGTTCTCTTTTTATTTCATCCTCACTAAAAGAAGTAGTCAGCACTCTTATTGAAGCTTGTGTTTTTGTTTTTATCGTAATTTTCTTAATGCTTGGTTCGTTTCGTGCAGTATTAGTGCCAACAGTAACTATTCCGCTTTCTATTATCGGCACCTGTGCCATCATGATGGTACTGCATTTCACTTTAAATACAATGACCATGCTGGCATTTGTGCTTGCGATCGGCTTAGTTGTGGATGACGCCATTGTAGTTTTAGAAAATGTACATCGTCATTTAGCTCAAGGTTTATCCCCTTTCAAAGCTGCCGTCATTGGCGCACGTGAAATTGCTTTCGCAGTAATTGCCATGACGTTGACACTAGCGGCCGTCTACACACCTATTGGATTTATGTCCGGTTTAACCGGGGTATTATTCTCCGAATTCGCTTTTACCTTAGCAAGCGCGGTTCTTGTTTCTGGTTTTCTTGCGCTAACTTTATCTCCAATGATGTGTTCAAAACTTTATCGTGAAAATGAAAATATCCATGCCGGTTTTCCTGGTTTTGTTAATCGCTGTTTTGACAAAATCACCAACGGATATAAGCATGCGCTAAAAATAACCATAAAAATGCGTTATTTGGTTATTATTGTTGCTGCGGTTATTTACGTCTCATGTTATTTTCTCTATATCAGCACTCCTTCAGAAATGGTGCCCACTGAAGATCAAGGTGCTATTATGGGCATAGTCGTTGGGTCAGCTTCTGCAAATTTGGCATATACTGAATCGCAAACAAAATATTTTGCTACCATTTATTCTCAAGTTCCGGAAATGCAAAATTATGGAATCATTAACGGATACCCTAACGGTGTAAGTTCCGCAATTTCATTTCTAGTACTAACCCCCTGGGATCAACGAAAACGTACCGCAATGCAAATTACTAACTGGCTATTTCCAAAATTCTGGTCAATTCCAGGAGTTTTAGCTTATCCGTCAATACCTCCACTACTACCAGGCGCTTCAGGATTTACCCCCATATCTTTCGTATTAAAAACCACAAACAACTATGATTATCTGAACAAATACTCACACAAATTTATCGATGCGCTAAACAAATGGGGTGGATTATTAAACATTGATAATGATCTGAAAATTGACATGCCACAAACAAATGTAGATGTTGACCGCAATAAAATCTCTGACCTTGGCATCTCATCAAATAAAATTTCCACCGCCTTAAGTGTTTTCCTGGGTAAACCAATTACTACCTGGTTTAGCATGCAAGGGCGTAGCTACCAGGTATTACCGCAACTTTATTTGACCTTTAGATTAACGCCTGTTGCGCTAAACAATCTAAACGTTCGCACTCAATCAGGCCAGCTCGTGCCTTTATCCAATGTGGTAAAAATTACTGAAAAAACTGTGCCGCGTACTTTAAATCATTTTCAGCAATTACGTTCAGCAACAATCACTGCTAATTTAGCTCCCAACGTAACTCAAGGACAAGCATACGATTACATGCTAAACCTGGCTAACAAAACGTTCCCAACTGATATTCAAACCGACACCGCAGACCAATTGCGTCAGTACGTACAAGCTCAAGGCACAATGATACAAACCTTTATTTTCGCCATCATCTTTATTTATCTTGTTTTAGCTGCACAATTTGAAAGTTTTCGTGATCCATTTATTGTGATGCTCAGTGTTCCGTTATCGATTGCCGGCGCGCTAGGTTTGCTACTACCGCTTGGCGGAACACTAAACATCTATACGCAAATTGGTTTAGTAACATTAGTCGGATTAATTACCAAAAATGGAATTTTAATTGTAGAATTTGCTAATCAGCAACAAGAGAAAGGAATGGAATTTCTAGAAGCACTTTTAACTGGCGCGTCTTTACGTTTACGCCCTATTCTGATGACAACCTTCTGCTTACTTTTAGGAGTATTGCCATTAATTTTTGCTTCAGGCGCAGGCGCTGTCAGCCGCCATCAAATGGGTTTAGTCTTATTTGGCGGCATGAGTTTCGGTACTTTGCTAACCTTATTTGTCGTACCTACTGCTTATTATTTCATGGCAAGCAAAAAAGAA
>JASFHH010000071.1:0-7498 GCA_050123335.1 Gammaproteobacteria bacterium | reverse complement strand
TCCAATTCATTTTCATGTAAGCCTTTCTTATGACTTCAACGAAGGTTTCGTATCAGTACAATACGATCGACATTATTTTACCAGAAAACAAATCAAATCTATTTTGTCTCAATATGACAGGATTCTCCAAAAACTCTCAGAGAATATAAAGTAAATACTGTTTTTGCGGCTTGTTAAAAACAATCTACAAAACCAATTTTCCTTGATCTGTCACCTTATATTCATGCTCGTTATGAATAAATTTTTTGATTTTAGCTGTATCTAATGAACCTTGTTTAATTCGCAATAAAGGAAAACCATACTGGTCTTTTAATTCTTTATTTTCTTCTGTTTGTAGGACACTTTGTTTTTTTATAGCTATTATTAAGTAAGCATGCTGAGTTTTGTTTTGTTTAGCACGCAGCATTTTTTCTATGTCTTGCTGGTCCACATAAATTGGGCGATTAACACTATGATCAATTAATGCTTTTGGTAATAATAAATTTTCCCAATTTTTTAATGTTGATCCTTGCGCATTGAACAAATATACATAAACCAGCATTTCATCCGGTAATAAAACATCCGTTTTCTTTTCAACATCCTGCCCAAATAACTGGAGCTGTCTAATCTTTTTGGTATATTTTTGTAAAATATTTTGTAACTGTTCTCTAACAACTTTAAATCTAGCACCAACTCCACAACGCTCGCGCAAATCTCGCTCGATATCCACAATATTGCCTAATTCTTTCAATAATTCTTCATTGCTTTCTGCTGTGGTACATCTTTTGATTCGCACAATAGATTTATTGAGCTTTTCGCTTAATTCTTTGAGATAAAATTTTTCATCTGCCATCATAATTAATCATACATCAATTCATCTAATGACGTCACCCCATCGGTCGTCGAAGATTTTATGATTTCAAGTAAAACGTCTAAAATACATAGATATCTTAATATTTCCGGAGTTACGTCATCAAAAATAACTTTGTTGCCTAATCTCGTCCCTTCGCTCTCTTCAAATGTAGCACCAATCCCATAACCAAGACATAAAGAGCATAACTGATCTGCTCTTCTGGCTAACGCTGGCAACAATCCTATATCCGAAAATACCTCAGCGTGAGCAATAGGTTCATCATTTAAGGAAAAACTTGCTCCTAATGAAATTGCTAAATCCGTCAATTTATTTGATAAAATTCTGCTATCCATCAACGTCTATTCCTCATTTCCACCAGGGTGTCGCCACTTTATAGTTCCCACCAATTACACCTCTTAGCCAACGTAAAAAGCACTTGACCGAAAAACCATAATGAGCAAGTGTACTAAAAAAAATAGCAGCTAATAATGCTAAAACAAATGTCCAAACACGTATATGTAATAGAAACAACAATAGCGGAAAAGCTGCTTTTCCTTCAACAAAATAAAATCGCGGCTCTCGCGCCGAATCTCTCCAATGTGCCATTAATCTTACTCCTTTTCATTCATAACGCAACCTCGCCCAAAGCCGAGTATAACAACATATAAACGATCCCTGAAATACAATAAGTATATATTAAAAGTTTAGCTCAAATTTCAAGAACTTCCAGGAATTTAGGCTTGACTTTATATAACCAACTTGATTCAATGAAGATTAAAGAAAGAATTAAGCATTGGAAACACAAAGGACTCTTATTTATGACAAAAAAACTGCAAATATTGATGCTCGCTGGATGCTGCCTCTTCTTAAATGCATGCTCAAACAACCATCAATATTTCTCAAATGATGACTATACAGCTGGGGATTATAACCAATTACAAGCCGAGGCTCAGCAAAGACGTGCTGCTGATCATAGAGCATATGTGGCTTTAGCAGAATCTGCCAGCTCTGTTAGCCAATCTTTAACCCATCTTGCACAAACTGAGCAAGCCGCCCACCCCCCAATGAGCGTCAGCACTCCTCCCAGCCCAGCAAGCTACGGCATGGGAATGAGAGCTTCTATTAACTGGAATGGCCCTGTCAAACCGGTGGTACAACAACTTGCAAATGCGGCAAATTACAAATTAAAGGTTTTAGGCAAAGAACCCCCTATTCCCGTTATTGTATCCGTTTCCGCTAAAAACGCTGCTGTAGGCAATATTCTGCGCGATATTGGATATCAAAGCAAAAAGCGGGCACAAATAGTCGTTTTTCCATCAAAACATACTATCGAACTACGTTATGCTGACTCATAAACTTAAAAAAACAATTACAAAAATTCAAACAAGTATATTTATAGTGTTGTTAGCTTGTGGTTTATCTTGTTGTGCCACCCAACAACGTCATTTTGATTCTACTAATCTCTATGATTTAGAAAATCTATCTCAACAAGCGGCGATGGCTACCAAACCCACTGTAGGCAAAATACGCATTCAGGCACTAAAAGAAACAGCTCTCTCTATCGGTGCACAAGGCGGCTTGGCAAATCGCGCTAGAGAAATTGATAAAATGCTTGCATGCAACAGTGATGATTTAAGTAACACCTATAACTTTAACCGCATGTTACTAGACAAAAACATTATCCCGCCTGTTTTAGAATATAGCGAACAATCATTAAATCTGGCTAATCCGGATATTATCCGCATTTCTGATAACATTTACAAAATCATCAAACAAGCTCGTTTTGTCACTACCGCGCCTAATTGGCGGGATTATTTGTGGCTAAACTATAAAAAACCACCTTTGCCTGACAGCACTTTATTGCCAAAAGACAAACGAGAACGGAAAATATGGCAAGAGTACATCCGAATCGGCTGGAAAAAAGGCCTCGATCAGGCAGAAACTATTTACAGCAATAATCTAGCTGAATTAAAACGCGATTTTGAAGGAATGATGTTATACCGAAAATTGCTTTCAAAAAACATGGTAACCAAACCATTTGTTTCTGAAGCAAACATAGGAATTACCAGCAATGCAGATCAAAGCGAAATAAGAGTAAACGACCGTGTTTTGCGTATAACTGCTGTTCCAAAACTTAATCCAAACAGCAAACAATGGCATCCAGTATTAGTAGCTAAGGCTGGTAATGATAAATGAAAAACGACTTTTTGTTTCCACATGAACCAACTAATTTTACAATTGAAAAAGCGCAAGAACTTTTAATTTTTTGTTCAAAACTAAAAGCTTCTGACATCACCATTCAAACGGCTGAACCGATTATTGCTGAAATTTACGGGCGCTTAGAAAAAGTTACTAAGCGCCGCTTGTCAAACAATGAAGTTAGCACCATTATCAATGCAATTTACGGCGCAAATGCAACCGCACAAATTTTTAGCGGCATGGACATCGATACTCATTATGAAATCCGTCCATCACGCTCGGAACGCTACCGTTTTCGCATCAATGCTACCGGATGTATTGTCGAAGGACAAAACGGCATTCAAATAACTGCACGAACTATTCCTGATGCTCCGCCAGACTTATCCTGGCATGAATTATCTCCGGCACTGCTTGAGTCGATTGCTCCAGAACAAGGAATAGTTTACGTTACTGGTGCAACCGGCTCGGGGAAAAGCACATTGCTTGCATCAATTATCAAAGATATTGTTTCTGCGCCTGATGGCAATCGCAAAGTAGTAACTTATGAATCACCAATCGAATTTGTTTTTGATAACGTTAAAAAACCAAGTTCAGTTGTAAGCCAAGCAGAAATTCCAAGACATCTACCAAGTTTTGCAGCAGGCGTACGTAATGCTTTGCGCCGCAAACCAGGATTAATTTTAGTTGGAGAATCGCGTGACCAGGAAACGATTGCAGCATCATTAGAAGCTGCTATGACCGGCCACCCCGTATATACAACATTACATGCTAATGGTGTTGCCGAAACTATTCGCCGTTTAGTTAATTCTTTCCCGCATGAAGAACGACATGGAAGGACCATCGATATTATCGAAACCATTCGTCTGGTTATTTGGCAAAAGTTAGTTCCAACCATCGATAACAAACGAGTTGCTTTGCGGGAATATTTAATATTTGATGAAAATATTCGTGACAAATTATTAGAAGCTGATCTTGAAGCTGTCACTTCAAACACCCGCAAATTACTAAAGAAATTTGGTCAAACTATGGAAGTCGATGCCAAAATTAAATTTGATCAAGGTGTTATTTCAAAACGCACATATGATTTAATCTGCAAAGAATCCCGCAGCGCTGATATTGATGCGGGAATATGATTGGTCATGGAGTAATAGCTAAATTCATTAAGGGTCGGAGCTTTACATGATTACAAAGCAACAAACATGGCTTTGTAATTATGTAATAGCTCACGACCCGCCTAAATCTGATTTTGTAATAAGTAAAGACGCGGCCCCTATTCTCTTACTTATTACTGAGCACCTGAACCACCTTCGCCATCGGTTCCGCCAGTGCCGTTAGACTTGCCTGATTTACCACCAAATAAGTGTTTTATACCTTTATTATGACCCCAGTCTTCAGCCTGACGGCCTCTACCAGCACTATACGATACAAAAGAATCGGATGTCTTTTTAACACCTTCTAAACCCTGCTGCCCAAATTTACCTAATGCACCAGCAGCAGATTTAAAACCTTGCTTAATTTCTTGTTCCGGCGCTTGTGAATATTGGCCAAACTGCGCCTGCCATCCAAGCCAGCTTAAAATACGATCCGGCACTATATGAATTAATGAGAAACAGCGATTAATAATCGCCATATCAATCAACACTAACATACATAGCATTACTACTAAACCTATAATTCCTACAATTAATGATGTCCCGAATCCACCAAGATCGGCGACTACAGCTGTTATAATTATGGTGGTAATTTTGCTGTTTCCATTCATAGCAGCCCAATCTCCTATTGGAGAAGCCTGTATAATGGCATGCCACCATGAAGCAAATAACACCTTAATTGATAAAACAAAAAATGTCTTATACACTAGCTTCACCGCAGCTTTAGCTAAAATCATTCCTCCAATCAAACCAAAAATCATTAAGCTTGGTCGTAAAAATACATTCGCCAGCATCTGCAACGCCGGTTCAGCTCGACCCAAAACTTCATGCTGTGCATGTGGATCTGCTAATCCTATCGCTACCATCGGCGCAGCTAACATAGTTTCAAATACTGCAATCATCCAGCCAATCGCAGCAAAAGTAAAGACAATATACGGAATCATTGGTATATAAAAAGCCATGAATACTGCTGCTCCAAACAGAGTTGCCAACAACATAAAAATCGGCAATACAAACAAAACCATAACATGATATACTGCCGAAATAGCCGGTGTAAGATACGAGAAAGCACCCAAAACCCCAGCAAGCGCTGCCAGACCAATCATAATTATAGCCCATACTTTAATTATTATTGATAAAATAAAACCACCTAACATCTGAATAAAAATTAATGGGTCTACTGAAGTAGCATCTCCGACAACAACACCTTTCAAAATTGGTTCTAGCAAATTTTTTGTAAGAAATTGACTGAATCCACCTGCCCCACTAGGGTCGCCACTAATATTACTATCAAAAAAATCAGCGCCAGTTGCATCATCATAAATCGATTTTACATATGTTGCATCATCCGAATTTTGGTCATCAACATAGCTCGCTGTTTTATCTAATTGAACGTTTTCTCCCATAATATCTGTGGATGCAGTCGAAGCATCATTATTTCTATTTGCAATATCGTAATAATACATGCCTGCTGTCATCCATCCACCGGTAGATGCATCATTCCAAAATTTATCTTTAGGCTTACTTTGGTTCTCATCCTCATGCTGTTCCTGTTTCTTTTCCAATGCATCCAAATATTGGCTCTGTAAATAACCCAACGTAGTAAGCAAAGGATTTGGCTCATCAACATTCCCATTAACATCTGTCGGGAAACGCTTATCAATAATTTGCTGCGCGGTTTTATCCAGCGACTGCACCATATTGTACATGCCTCTGGAGATCGCCGCTGACTCTTCGCTATCCGGATTCGGCCATTTAATACTACCAACCATATACTCCGTATGTGGACCAAAATTACAATAAAATTTATATCCAATATTTTTGCCATCATCAAAGGTTGCTTTTTCAAAGAATCCCTGATACCGATGCATCGACACCAATACTTTTAATAAATCATGGCTTTTGTTCATAGAATTGGTTGAATATTGCCCCTGATTCATGGAAGCGCTCATTAAAGTATTATCCGAATTAGATACATATTTACAAACACTATTCCACAAGGAATCAGCCGCGCCCACTCCCTGCAATACTACCCACATCATAATCCATTGAATTGCTGAGTATCCACAAGGAAATGGAACTACTAAACAAAAACCGACCAGCAAACGCAATGGAACCCACATGGAATCCAATTTTTTCCCAAGAAACTCACCTTGATGTGCTGTATTAATAATTGAAATAATTACTACATATACAATTACGAAAAGGGATAATATCATGATCGCCAGGTTAAATTGCCGAAACATGGTGTTTAATATACCAGGAGTCGCTCCATCAAAAAGACCAGTTATGTGACCAAAGATTGATTGCAAAATCCCAACTGATACATCTTTATGCGCTATAGTAAAAAAGCTTGGAATATTTATCGGAACAGCTCCATCCGCAAAAGCAGATGCAGAAAAAACGATCGTGCCAAAAAATAATCCCACTTGAATCACTGCTTTCTTAAGCAAAGAGAATTTCTTCATCATTATGTTTTACCCCTTTTAATAACAATTAGAGATCCCCAATCCCCAATTATCACAAACTCCAAAAACTCTTTTTAGTCATTACCACTCACCATGCAGCCACTCTTTGAAACTGCATCCTAATTTACGATGTTTAATTTCAAAAAACCAAAAATGCGCAAGATAAGCCTTTATAATCAAATATGCAGCCAGTATTAAAACCAATCCCCCAGCTAAAATCTTTATCTTAAAAAATAAATAGAAGGCATAAATAAAACAAAAGAATGCCACACCTAAAAATAAATATGCCTGGAAAATAAAATTACGCGATTTCTTCGCCAAATCTTCTTCGGTTAAACGCAACCGCGCAACTGCCTGATCGAAAGTCTCTTTGCGTGGCTTAGTTTTCTTTGGAACCAATAGTGAACGACACCAATAATACAAAGACTTTGTATTATTTTTCAAATTCTCATAACCTAGCCATGACTTAACATCAACTGCCGGTTTGAAAGCAAATTTAATCGCTGTACGAAATAACCCCATTTTCGTGTCCTACCTTTTTAATCTTCATCGTTAGCTTAATTATATATCACTATGTGAGATTTCGCATATAATTGGCCAAAATTTAGCATATTTTTTGTAATTAATTTAGTGTAATCACATGAATTTACATCCTTTTAACCCCAAGTTTTTAATCATTCCCTCAGCTCTTATAAAGCTTCTTTGAGGGACGTAGCTTTCAGCAAGCGGGACGGGCTTTACATAATTACAAGTGCTTTGCTTGTTGCTTTGTAATTATGTAAAGCCCCGTCCCTTAAAGAATCTAGATATTACACGGTAAAGCAAAGACCTGGCCCCATATATATTAG
>JASFHH010000070.1:0-7536 GCA_050123335.1 Gammaproteobacteria bacterium | reverse complement strand
TTTATAAAATATATTAGTGTCAGTTTAAATTGGAACTTGCGATTTTACAACCAGCTTGTTCTTGTAAAATCGCAAGTCAGCAAGCATGCACATAACTAAAAAAGAACACAAATATACCATGCGCGGTGACTCATGATTTTACATAACAAACAAGATGTAAAATCATGAGTTTCGTTTAAAACTGATATTAGCATTTTTTACAAATCTCGCATCTTGAAATAAGATTGGTATAGTATTCACAAAAATTTATTTCGTTTTGGAAGCCAACATCGCTTCCAAATCCTCAATATGGCGCAAAGTAATATTAAAGATCGACCCTAAAAATCCAGCTCTAACGTTACGGCCAATTAAGCGGCGCGCTGCAGTACAAACATCATCTATTTGATAAGGCTCAAAGGAAAAAAGATTTTTACGCTTGTGCATCGGCTTATGCGGGACTGCGCGAAGAGCATCTTTCACTCGATGTCTCATCTCCCTTCTACGACCTCGTTCCATTAACTTTAATTCACGATTAATTTCTTTCATCAAAGCACGCGCTTCGTTGTCTTGACAAATTATTTCGTAAATTGCAGGTTGCATTTCTGCGCCTGCAGGTAAATATCTAATTTCGTACCGCATAATGCTGCCTCCTAAAAATTACTTAAATAATGCAATTAACAATGAACTAGCTCCAGTCCAAAAAATGCTAACTCCTATTAATAAAATCAAAATTGCGAAAATAAACATAAAAATCGCAATACCCCCTTCGCC
Organism: Gammaproteobacteria bacterium; assembly: GCA_050123335.1. Taxonomy (GTDB): domain Bacteria; phylum Pseudomonadota; class Gammaproteobacteria; order UBA12402; family UBA12402; genus JASFHF01. The sequence continues at coordinate 6,786 of JASFHH010000070.1, read as the reverse complement.
TAAAATTTTCTTAAAAAAATGTGCAAAGCGGCAACACAATGCAACTAAAATTGCCGTAGTAATAATTCCCAAAATCGCTGCTATATTCTCTAAGAAATTTATTTTAAATGCATTGGTGCTAATAAATGTTGCTATCGACAAAATCACCGCAAGCGCTCCGCCACCTACAGCAAAAGGCATAGTGATAGGGTAAAATATTCTTTCCGACAATGATTTTTTCTGATCCAATGCTTGTACACTGGTTGGCTCAGTATTTAACATACGCCAACCCACAACAAATACTAATATTCCCCCAACCACACGCACATAATCTACAGTTAAACCAAAAAATCTTAATATCGCTTCGCCAATCAGCAAAACGATAATCAAAACTAACGCAATATTGCATCCTAAAAAAAGTGAAGCACGATTAAGAGAGCGACTGTTTTCTGTAGAAATAAAAGTTAAAAAAAACAAGGATACTGCAATTGGATTAATAATTGGAATTAAATCCATAACCGTCCGTGAATAAACATTTAAAAGATGCTGTAACATTATAATCCTTTACTTATCTCAACTTCATTAGATTCCGCACGCAATTCATTCAAAGTAATTTGCAGTTTTTGTCGTGCAAATTCATTATGCGTGACTCCCATTTTAACCTTCAATTTTCCATGTTCCACATAACACGGAAAAGAAAAGATCAAACCTTCGTCCACATTATACTCACCAACCGAGCATTTGGCTACTGAAAAAGTTTTCCCCAAAGGAGTTTCATGCGTCAAATTATACACTGTAGCTACAATTGCATTCGCAGCGGATGCTGCGGAAGATACACCACGCGCTTTGATAATTGCTGCCCCTCTCTGCTGTACTAACTGGATAAAATCCTGCTGTAGCCAATTGAGATCAATAATCTCCGTTACCGGCTTACTATTAATTGTAGCATGATAAAAATCAGGAAATTGCGTCGCTGAATGATTACCCCAAATATTCATATTACTTATCGCATTAATATTTACATTTGCTTTTAAGGCTAACTGCGCAACCGCACGATTCTCATCTAGCATTGTCATCGCATAAAAACGATCGTGCGGAACATCAGGCGCATGCCGCATCGCAATCAAACTGTTAGTGTTACATGGATTACCAACAACCAATACGCGCACATCACTTGCTGCATGCTGATTAATCGCGCTCCCTTGCTCAACAAAAATTTTGTAATTAAGCTGCAGTAAATCACTGCGCTCCATCCCTGCTTTGCGCGGAGTTGCACCAACCAACAATACCCAATTAGCATCTTTCATTGCAACATTTACATCATCAGTACAAATAACATTGCGTAACAACGGAAAGGCGCAATCCTCTAATTCCATTCGCACGCCTTCTAGCGATGATAATGTTTGTGGCAACTCTAACAAATGCAAATCAATTTCCGTGTCCATACCAAACATTTGACCAGATGCAATCCGAAATAACAAAGCATAACCAATACTACCCGCTGCTCCAGTTACGACTACTTTCATTGCCTACCCTCCAGTATTTATAGTATCATAACCACCCTATGAACACCATCCCAACTTCGCTTTACATTCACATGCCCTGGTGCATCCGCAAATGTCCTTATTGTGATTTTAATTCTTATGCAGCATCAAAAATCGACGAAAATAAATACATTGAAATTTTAATTTACGATTTTCAAACTGATTTGCAAAAATTTCCGCGTGAAGAATTAACCAGCATCTTTATCGGCGGCGGCACACCAAGTTTATTTTCGGCAAATGCCATTGCCAAGCTATTGCATAAAATTAATCAATTAATAAATTTTAAACCTGATCTCGAAATCAGTATGGAAATTAACCCCAGCACTTGTAATCAAAAAAAATTATTTGATCTGCGCGCCGCTGGCATTAATCGTCTATCAATTGGTGTGCAAAGTTTTCAGAATGAAAAATTAAAATCGCTTGGCCGCATTCATAATAAAAACGATGCGATCAGCATAATCAAAATGGCACATCTAACTAAGTTTGATAATATCAACCTTGATTTAATTTTTGGTTTGCCTAATCAAACTTGTCATGATGCATTATTTGATTTACAAACTGCAATTGCATTACAGCCCACTCATCTTTCATGGTATCAATTAACAATTGAAAAAAATACTGCGTTTGGCAAAAACCCGCCAACTTTACCAAATGAAGAAACAATTTTAAACATGCAGCAGCAAGGAACTGCATTATTAACCGATGCCGATTTTAACCAATATGAAATCTCTAATTTTTGCAAGTCAAATTACGAGTGCCAACATAATTTAAACTATTGGCAATTCGGTGATTACCTAGCAATCGGCGCAGGCGCACATGGAAAAATTACTACCGCAAATAAAATCATTCGCTATGTTAAACCAATTCACCCAGAGGATTACATACCAAAACAAAAAACGTCCTGGACCCCGCGGTCAAGCCGCGGGGTGACGAACATTGTCATCCCACGGCCCGTCATCCCGCGGCCCGTCATCCCGCGACCTGTCATCCCGCGGCCCAGTTTGTTGACCGCGGGATCCAGTTCTAAAATCGCGGGATCCAGCAAAAAAATCAACAAAGAATCCCTCCCACTAGAATTCATGTTAAACGCTTTACGTTTAGTTGATGGCGTACCAATAGAATTATTTGAACAATGCACCGGCCTCAAACTTTCCAGCATTAAACCACAATTAAAAACTGCAATCGATCAAGAATTTATCGAAGATAATAACGACCGTATCAAACCCACCAAAAAAGGCCAACAATTCCTTAATCAATGCCTAGAAATTTTTGTTTAATAGTTTTTGCAATAAATCATCACGCAAATGAAAATTTTCATCGTAATCTAAAACGCACTATAAAATAACCAAGCAATATCTTGCAAGATACTGGCAAAAAATCGGCTAATTATGCAAAGATCTCGCGATTTTACCTCCTCGCTTGTCATCCCATGGCTCACCCGTGGGATCCAGATCCCAAAACTTCTATTTTTTCATCCCTTAAGCCGGCGAAAATGTGGGTTTCTTGCTATACTTTGGCTAGAATTTTGGATTACATTGATAAAACACAATAAAGAGGGTTAAATCATATGGCTAGAATGTCCGAAGCACGCCGACGTCTTCTGCACCGAATTATGCGCCACGCCGGCGGATTTGTAATAAAACACACCAACAACCGCAACATTAGAGTTAACGATGAAACCGCACGGCGGTTGATCAACATGAACCTTAATCATAATCCAACTCCAAACAATTTTCGCATCAGTGGCATCAATTTAAATAACAACCAACGTATCGGACCAATACAAGTAAATTTAAACGGAAATGGTAATAATCTAGGGGCACGCTTACCAAACGTAACTGGCCAAAACGCAAACCTCAACAATCAACTAACTTACATCAACTGGCTTTTAAGCAAAATCGATGTTAAATGTTTATCTCAAGAAACTAAGCAACGCTTTTATGATAATGATGGCACAGATGGTAAACCAAATCTACGTCAATTTTTGGTAATGGATGATAACAAAGTAATTGGTTTTCGTATTAATCCAAATCCTGTTAACATTAATAACATAAACGATCAGTTAAAAAGATTATACCTAGCTTTACCGGATTTACAATTTGTACATCGTGAAAAAATACTGAATGATTCGAAATTAAAACTAGAAATCGACAAAAAACGCGCTAATTACAGCCGTTTCAATACACCTCACGACTTTACAGATAATCATAATCCACAAGGACAAACGTTACAAAATGGCGGTAATATTGATCAAATAGTACGTAAAAAATATCAAAACTCCATCAGTTATGCAGGCATTAATAGCTTTTTTAACCTCTCTAAAAAACCAGAAGATCCTTGCTTAGAATTTCCTGATGATTTAGATGCTTTAAATGGTAACTACAATAACAAATCGCGCCAAATCAATAGAACCATAGACGGTTATTGTATGAAAATTAGTCGCAATAATGGCACAGACTGGAACGACTATGAAAACAACCAGCGCTCTAATTTCACAAAAAATTTTCGTGACTGGCTGTTAGAAAAAATTGCGCCGATACTTAAAGCTAAAACACCGCGACAAAAACAAGAACTTGAACAAAAACTTAAACAAAGATTATATAGGATAAGAGGTCACAATCCAGGTAATGGAGTTCCACAAGCACTCCTTAATAAAGAAAATATTAATTATATATTAAAGGCTTTAGGAGACCATAGACTACTGCTAAAAAGTAGTATTCCAAATGACCTTAATATTTATCACATAAATAACAATGAACTAACTGATGAGATAAAGGAAAAGAATGCAAAAAAATGTATTATGTTAATGATACAACCAATAATAGACCGCGCCAAAATATTTTCTTCCAGTAATTCAATAAAACGCAGAATCACCGATCCAGAAAGCGAACGAATAAACTGTCTTTTCAAATTATATACACAAGATTTAGGTAGCGAAGAAGCAAACATACAAGAACTAAATGACTTTTTTGCAAAACGTTTATCTAAAAACCCAAATCAAGGTGGATTAGTTTATGACAAACAACACAACCCTGATGGCATTATAGAAAAATATGACGTATATCAACTCAATACTAATGACGGTCTTACGAAAATAACTGATAGAAAAAATAACTGCGTACCTAAAGATGCCAGACCTAGCATAGTTAAAACTTCCATAAAATTTAGAACACCAGTAACAAATCCAGACTATGATGAAAATGCCGACAATAATGATCCTAACCGTCATCATCACACATTAATGATAGATCGTTATCATAAAAATTACAAAGATCACAATTACAAAGATCACAAAAAGAATACATATGAAATATACCTGACTAATAGCCAAGGACGTTGTGTACGACCAACTGTTAACAACCTAACTTTAGGACATTTCCTAGATATTGCCAGAGTTATTTCAGCCAAACATGAAGCTGCTGATCTAACGCGGCTACCAGCTGCATCTGCAAAAATTGAAATACCTCTAAAGAACTGGGGCATTATAAATTCACGAACCCGTCGACGAGAATCATATCGTAAGATTCCAATTCAATGGATAATGCATGCAGCGCTCAAAGCGATAAATCCCAATATTAAAATTAAAACTATTCCTTCCAGCCTTGAAGAATTGCGACGAACAGGTCAGGGAGGCCTAGTAAAAAGAATCGAGACACTGACCAATTATATTCGGGGAATTCAACCAAAAGGCACCGCTATCCCAATTATGAATTCATTATCCACATAAACGTAATGTTTCTCTAACGTAAAAAACATACACCCTCATCAAAAAAAGCGCACCGAGTGCGCTTTTTTTATGGCTTTTTAATCCACACCATATCCCAAATCTGATGTTGTAATTTCTTGCCGCGCTGCTCGAATTTAGTAATCGGTCGATCGAATGATTTTATGTTTTTCTCAATCCAACCAGTCATTTCTGCAAAAATTTTTCCAACATGTTTTGCATAATCTTCCCAATCAGTAGCAATATGTAAAAAACCTTGTGATTTTAATTTCTGCTGAATTAATTTTATAAATTCCACCTGAATTAACCTGCGTTTATGATGCCGTCTCTTCGGCCACGGATCAGGAAAAAAAATCTGCACACCAGCTAAACTATTATCCACAATATAATTTTGCAAAACTTCTACCGCATCATGATGAATAATACGAATATTTTTTAATTGCTTTACATGAATTTGCTGCAAAATCGAACCAATTCCAGGACGAAATACTTCGACTCCAATAAAATTTTTTTGCGGATTTTGCTCTGCCATTGCAACTAAAGTATCGCCCATACCAAAACCAATTTCTAAAATAGCCTCAGCAGCACGCCCAAAAATTCGTTGGAAATCCAATTTGCCATCATCAAGCGGCAAACCATAAATCGGAAACAATTGTTTAATCGCTTCACGCTGCGCTTTGGTAAACCGCCCTTCACGCAACGCAAAACTACGAATATTTCTTTTCATTTTGTAATAACCATTGCTAATAGCAATTTTGGTCTAAAACTTCCCATTGTCAATAGAAAGTTAGGCAATCTATTGATTTAATTAAAGATTTTGCTCTAATCTTGCTTTTATATCAATTTATCCAAGAATTTATAGAATATAATCTTGCGGAAAATTACCCGAGTAAAAAACACGCTGAAATATCGCGAAAAAATAGCTTATGATTCAAATGATTATACAGTTCATTGAGATGTTACAAATATCTAAAATAAGTTGCAATTTATACCCAATAGGATATACTATTTATGAAAATATTGTTTTATACAAATACTCGTGGACAAAGTCCAATACATAAAGCAATCAAAAAACTTCAAGCAAAGGACCGTTTGAGAATTTTTGCTTGTTTAAAAAGCATAGAAGAACTTGGATTAGATTGTCCAAGAGTTCAATTTCGACAAATAAAAAGAAAATTATGGGAAATAAAAATAAAAACAACCAACAATAATTATCGCATTTTTTATATTACGATAAAACAATCTATTATGATATTGTTGCACATGTATAATAAACATTCACAAAAAGCGCCAAAAAAAGAAATTGAAACAGCAACAAAACGTATGCTGGAGGTATTAGAAGATGAGACACTACATAACCTTAGATGAAGCTATTAAACAAGAACTAAAACAACATCCAGAACTAACAGAAGATTTTCAAAAAGAATTATTAATCAATGCAATATCTCGTATGATTGTAGATGTGCGACGCAAAGCGCGTCTCACTCAAGCCGAACTAGCAAAAAAAGCCAATACAACCCAACCAGTTATAGCGCGTCT
>JASFHH010000069.1:0-7641 GCA_050123335.1 Gammaproteobacteria bacterium | reverse complement strand
TATGACTATTCCTGCAGCAGTGTTAATTGTGGGTAAAAAATTATTTGTATCCAAGCCGGTATTAGAAGTTGGTTATGAAAATGCTTGATATTAAAAAAGAAGTTATTCGTGCTGAAAGCAGCATAAAAAAATATATACGTTATACCCCTTTGGTTAGAGCTCATCAGCTAAGTTTACTTTGCGATGCAAATGTATATTTAAAACTAGAAAATATCCAATGTACTTCTGCTTTTAAAGTAAGAGGTGCTTTCAATAAATTATTATCGTTAACAGATAAACAAAAGCAACAAGAAGTCGTAACTGCTTCAACCGGCAATCATGGCGCTGCAGTTGCTTATGCGGGTCAAAAATTAGGAATTAAAACCAGAATTTTTGTTCCAAATTCAACATCAGAAATGAAAATAAACGCGATAAAAAGCTATAATGCTGAAGTTTCTTATTTGGGTGAAGAATGCGGCGCTACAGAAAAATATGCGCGTGAGTTTGCCGAAAAAAATGGTTTGGTTTATGTGTCTCCATACAACGATATTAAAATTATTGGGGGGCAAGGAACTATTGGTTATGAAATAGTCCAACAACTAGATAAAATTGATGAAGTATTTGTAGCTGTTGGCGGTGGCGGCTTAATTTCAGGAATAGGTGGATATCTTAAGGAGATTAATTCAAAAATTACAGTTACCGGTTGTCTTCCGCAAAATTCTCCGGTGATGGCTGAGAGTATTAAGCTTGGAAAAATAATTGAAATGGATACAAAGCCGACATTATCAGACTCTACGGCAGGAAATATTGATTTAGATGCAATTACTTTTGGTTTTTGTAAAAAATATGTTGATGATTATATTCTTGTTACTGAAGATGAAATTAAACAAGCAATGTGCTTATTTATGGAAAAGGAACATATGTTAATTGAAGGAGCCGTAGGTGTAGTAGTTGCATCTATGCTTAAACGACAAAAATTTATCAAAAATAAAAATATCGTATTAATCATTTGTGGTGCAAATATTAGCATGGATACTTTAAAAAAAGTAATTTGTTAATAGTTGGTGTTATGAAAATACTACGTCTTGATGAAATCAAAAAAATAGTTAACAAGATAAATTTACTTCCTATAATTGAAGCAGGGTTTGTTGCATATTCACAAAATCAAGCGGTAGTTCCGCCAGTTGGAGAATTATTGTTTGATAACCCGTCGGGAGATGTTCATATTAAGTATGGTTATCTCAAAAATGATGATTATTACGTTATTAAAATTGCTTCAGGTTTTTACGAAAATCCTAAAATTAATCTTCCATCCAGTAATGGCTTAATGTTGCTTTTTAGTCAAAAAACTGGTGAATTAATTAGTGTTTTATTAGATGAAGGTTATCTTACGGATATCAGAACGGCTGTAGCAGGTGCCATTGCTGCCAAATATTTAGCGCCAAAAGATATTAATGCAATCGGTATTATTGGTACCGGTATTCAGGCTAGATTGCAATTGAAATATTTGCAGCTCGTAACCAATTGTCGTAAAGCTATTATATGGGGACGTGACGAGAATAAGTTAGCGGCTTATCAAAAAGAATTAAGTTTTGAAGGTTTTGTAATTCATACAACTCATGATATTGCGGAAGTTGCTAAATATAGTAATTTAATAGTTACTACTACTCCAACAAAACAACCTCTTTTGAAATTAGAACATATTCGCAGCGGGACTCACATAACTGCTGTGGGCGCAGATACACCAGATAAACAGGAATTAGAATCTGCTATTTTTAGCAAAGCTGATTTAATAATTGCTGACAGCATTTTGCAATGTAGTGAACGAGGAGAAATAGCTCATGCTATTGCTGATAAGATAATTACTAAAGAATCAATTGTTGAGTTGGGGCAAGTTATAGCCAATAAAAAATTATACAAAAGAAATTCCAGTTCTATCACGATTGCAGATTTAACCGGAGTTGTTGTTCAGGATATTCAAATTGCACAAGCGGTTTATTTGAATTCTTAACTTTATTTTAATAGAGGCAGTTAATTTAGTATATATAACGAATTGATTGTTTGCTCTGCAAAAGAGGCTATGATAATTTTAAGGTTTTACCTAATGGCTTATACAGTGGAGGGAAATTACTGCTCCAGTTAAAATGTTGATTAAAATCTGTCGTTGGTATTTGGATTTTTTTGTTAGGCACTTCGCACATGGTGTTTTTTAAGTCATTTCGATATAGAAGCGGTCCTAGCTTTTGCGGTTTTCTGGTTTGCATGTCAATAATAGCAGGTTGATAGCATAACGTGCCTTTTATTTTTTTTATCATGTAAGTCAAAAAGTATAAGGGTTTTTTATTTTTAAATTTTTGATGTGCTTGTTTTTCCCCAAATTTATTTAAACGCTCGCGCAAACGATTGCGAAAACAAGGTGAATTGTTGTTTTTGAAAGATTTTATTAATTCAAGATATTTTTTGTTATCGTCAGATGAATAATTATGTGTGGTTGCGAATTCAATTATGCTTTTACCATACTGAAAAGTAACATATATATTAGCAGTAGCTACACAAGAAATTTTTATTTTATTCAAAATCATATCAAACAATAGATTACGATAAATTTTATAAGCTAATGAGGTAACTATATTGGTTAATGGATGTAAAGCATGACAGATTTTTAATTGAAGCATTATGTTATTAGGATTTAACATTTCAATTAATTGGATCAGTGATGTAGTTATGCTTTGCCAATTAATTTTGGATTTCAAATTGTGAGAAAAAATCCAATTTTGATTATCTTTTTTTGCGTGAGCATAAATCATTATACTAAGGTTATTTACATTCTTAAGGTTAAGGAACTTACCCTGTTGGACATAACAATTGAATGATGGTATAAAATTGAGAAAACAAGTATTGCTATTGGCATTTGAGATAAAGTTTTCTTGATCTTCCTTCCAATCATTAAACTCTTTATCATCGCCAAATACTAAAACTAGTGTGCCTGATTGATTCTTAATAAATTTTGATGTGTTTTTAAAATTAAACAAGGCATTATTATTTTTGTAAAACATAATATATAAATTTCCGATAAAAAAATGCAAATTTCGATATATATCGTAAAAAAAGTTATTGTTTTATTTTAGTATAACCATTAATTCTTAAGGAAATTTTAAAATAACTGTTTCTAAAGAATTATATCAAAAAAGTGTTAATAGTCAATCAAGTAATTATGGTGTATTATTTTATAATACTGATTTAAAACCAGGAAAGTAAAATGAGCAAGTTAGTTTTGTTAAGACATGGTGAATCCATGTGGAATAAGCATAATGTGTTTACTGGTTGGGTTGATGTTCCTTTATCACAAGGAGGTATTGATGAGGCGTTTGCGGCGGGGGAGAAATTATCCACAATCGATTTTTCAGTTATTTATACTTCAACTTTAGTGCGTGCGATGGAAACGCTTATGTTATGTATGGTAAAAAATAACAGCAATAAAACTCCGGTGGTGATGCATACAACTGGTTCCAAGCAGCAAGAGTGGGCAAAAATTCATGATAAAAAAATGCAGCAAAATATTATTCCGGTGTATTGTGATTGGCGTTTAAATGAAAGATATTATGGAGAATTACAGGGTTGCAATAAAGATAGGATGAGAGAGCTTTATGGTAAAGAGCAGGTGCATTTATGGCGTCGTAGTTATGATGTTTGTCCGCCGGGTGGTGAATGTTTGAAAGATACAGCAGCTCGAACTATTCCATATTTTCAAAGTACGATAAAACCTGTTTTGGAACAACAGCAAAATGTATTGGTAGTAGCTCACGGCAATAGTTTGCGAGCTTTGGTGATGCATTTGGATCATTTAAGCGAAGAAGATGTGTTGCAGTTAGAGATAGCTACTGGTGATCCTTTGATCTATGATTTTCCTCATGTTACGCAGAAGTCGATTTGATTCGCTTTAATCTGCCTGATAATTCCTGTGAAATTATCAGGCAGATTAGCCGCTACTTAAATCTCCTGGCTTCGCCTTTTGCACAATCTCTGTGTTGTAAATGCTTTCTCGGATGCTCATTTACTACGTGTAAACTCCGCTCCTCGAAAGCATTTACGCCTTGATCTTGTGCAAAATGCTCGTCTGCGTAACATGAGCGACTGATTTTGTACAAAAATTTATCGACAATTTTATTTAAACCTTGTAAATTACTCGCCAGCATGAGGAAAAAAAGCAAATGGGTTAATTTTTAATAAAAATAAATAGGAGAATAATAATGAGTGATAGTGATGATAATAAGATTTTTGGGAGTATCATGCTTCTTATAGGTGCTGGTTTTTTCTTTTGTGCTGCTTTGACAGTTGTTGTCTGTGGTTTAGGTTGTTATGTCATGCATCAATGCGGCGGCAATGATGAGAATGATGCTGTTGGGAATCATGACGATGGTGACGAAAATAATCGTGGCGATAATAACGAAAATAGTGATGACGATAGTAGCGAAAATTATGATAATAGCGGAAGTGGAACAACACCAAGGCCAAGCATGACTAAGTAATAACGCAGGGTGAAAATTAGAGTATTCGCATTAAAGATTAAACAATTTTTGCAACAATCTTAAAAAAATGTCCCCTTGATCTATGATATCGACTGATTTTGTACAAAAATTTATCGACAATTTTGCATAAACCTAGTAGATTACCTTCAAGGTTTACGCGATATTTTGCGAACTAACAAGCACACGCTCGGAGGGTTGTTTGCAAACACGCTCCTGGCTGATTTTCCCAACTAACTTAGGTAAAATCAGCCGGCACCTCCATGTGTAGCTTCTTTCGAGGCTTCCATGCCTCTCAAGAGTTTGCAAACAACCCTCGCTCGATGTGCTAAATGCAAAATATCGCGTGAGCCCTGATCGTATCAAATAAATAAAGTATCGTAACATACATCCGTCATATCGGTTGGAGGAGAAAAAAATATGTGCTATGTTTTGCCGGCTGAGGTTGTAGAAATTGATAAAATTAAGAATATTGGCATCGTTGATTATTTTGGCGAAAAACGTAAGGTTTTGTTGGATCTTGATGATGTGCAAGTTGGAGATTACATTTACGCGCAGGGTGGAGTGATGGTGCGTAAATTGGATAAAGCGGAAGCTTTGGAGATTTTGGAAGTTTGGAAAGATTTATTTCTTGAGTTGAAGCGTAAAGATCAAGAGTTATCTAAAATTAGCGAAAAAGATTTACCGAAAAATATTTTAGAAGTTCTGCAGAAAGTTAATTTAAAAAAGTCGCTAACTAAACAAGATGTAAAAACATTATTTGGAATCAAAAATCCAAAAGAAATGGAAGTTATGTTGGAAGTTGCCAATCATGTGCGGCAGCGTACCCATGGAAATTCTTGTTGCGTGCATGGTATTATTGAATTTTCTAATTATTGTACCCAAAATTGCTATTATTGTGGAATTCGTCAAGATAAAGATTTAAATCGTTATCGTATGAGTGTCGATGAAATTGTTGCGGCAGCTAAACATGCAGTTGATAAATATAATTTTAAAGCAATATGTTTGCAGTCTGGTGAAGATCTTTGGTATGACGATGATAAGCTGGAAGAAATTGTAAAACGTGTGCGTGAGCTTGAAGTTTTGGTTTTTGTCAGCGTTGGTTCCAGAAGTGTTGAAACTTATCAAAGATTATATAATGCTGGTGCACGTGCAGCTTTGTTGCGATTTGAAACTTCCAATGAAAAACTTTTTGCTAAGTTACGTCCAGGCACCAAATTGCAAGACAGAGTTAGTTTAATTAAAGCTATTAAAAAAATGGGTTATATTTTATCGACTGGTTTTATTGTGGGATTACCAGAACAAACCGAAGATGATATTATTAATAGCATTTTTTTAACTACAGAATTAAAAGCAGATATGTATTCATTTGGACCACTGATTCCAACAATGGGTACACCACTTGCAGAGACGAAAAAAGTTACTGCAGAAACAATGTTGAAAGTTATTGCGGCAACCAGATTTGTTAATCCCGATGCTAATATTTTAGTGACTACCGCGCTGGAAACTTTAAAAAACCAGGCTAAGCGTGAGGCATTAGCTGCTGGCGCAAATTCATTAATGATTGATGTGACCCCAATTCAGTTTCAGGAAATGTATAAGATTTATGATGATAAAGCGAATTTGCATGACAAGCTTGATAAAATTGTTCAAGATACTATTGATTTGTTAGCTTCTTTAGGTAGAGCGCCTACGGATTTGGGGATTTAGTTTTTTTCCTTAAATAATTTCAAATATTTTCCATATCCTTTTTGTTTTAGTTGATCTTTAGGAATAAACTTTAATGCAGCTGAATTTATACAATATCTTAAGCCCAAAGGTGGTGGCCCATCATTAAAAACATGGCCTAAGTGCGAATCAGCATGTTTGCTTCTGACTTCGGTTCGCTTGATAAAAAATTTGTGCTCGGTTTTTTCAACAATATTATCTGGTTCTAATGGTTTGGTAAAACTTGGCCAGCCGGTACCGGAATCGTATTTATCTAAAGAACTAAATAACGGTTCGCCTGAAACCACATCAACATAAATGCCGGCTTGTTTATTATTTACGTATTCATTATCAAATGGTTTTTCAGTGTAATTTTCTTGTGTGACTTTATATTGCAGTGGGGTTAAGATTTTTTTTAATTTTTCTTGGCTTGGTTTTTGGGAATTTTTATTAAATGTTTTATCGTTTCCCCAAGTTTTTTTTAAAAATTGATCACGTCCGGAACTAAAGCGATAAATTTTATAACGGATTGGATTTTTCTTGTAATAATCTTGATGATATTCTTCTGCTGGATAAAAAGTAGTGAACGGTTTAATTTCGGTTACAATTGGTTTGGAAAATTTACCTGATTTTGTTAAAGCTTGTTTGCTTTGTTCCGCTAATTGTTTTTGTTCATTATCATGATAAAAAATAATGCTGCGATATTGCTTGCCTCGATCGACGAATTGACCGCCAGAATCTGTGGGATCAATTTGTTGCCAAAATACTTCCAAAAGTCTATTGTACGTAATTAAGCGTGGGTCATAGCTAATTTGAATTGCTTCAACATAGCTGCTTTTACCAGATGAAACAAATTCGTAACTGGGATTTGATATAGTTCCACCAGCGTAACCTGCGGTTACATTTTTTACGCCAGTTAGTTGTTCAAATGGTTTCTCCATGCACCAAAAACAACCACCTGCAAAGGTAGCTGTTTTATACGGTGCTTGAGCGTTTGTGTTAGTCATTAGTAATAATCCAAATAATAGGAGCAAAAGTTTTTTCATTATCGTTTCCAAATTTCTGGTTCAAGTTTGCCCATCTCATAATATTCAATGCGATAAGGTTCAATAATAATTACACCATAATTTGGGTCATCTGAGCCAGAGAAAATTTGTTCCAATTCTGGATTCCATAGCGCTTGTTTTTCTTTTGGGTCGGTGGATAGGGTTGCTTTGCCTTGAATTTGTAAATAATTTTGCCAATTTTGCATGTCAGCGACACCGCAACATAGGTGCACTTCAGGATTTTCCTTGATTTGTTCAACTTTTCTGGAATTTAGAAAAGTGGCAAATCGTATGTTCATATTATCATCAGTAATAATCATTACGTAACGTGTCCATGGTTTGCCGTCAGGTGTTATGGTAGCAAAGTTAGCGAGATTGGGTTT
>JASFHH010000068.1:0-8022 GCA_050123335.1 Gammaproteobacteria bacterium | reverse complement strand
TGATGGTTTGGTTTCCGGTGCGGTGCATACTACAGCAGATACAGTGCGTCCTGCATTGCGGTATGTTGGTACGGCACCAAATACGAAGTTGGTGTCATCAGTATTTTTTATGTGCTTGCCTGATCAGGTATTGGTGTTTGGTGATTGTGCGGTTAATCCTAATCCTAGCGCAGAAAATTTATCAGAAATCGCGATTCAGAGTGCGGACTCAGCTGCTAAATTTGGTTTTGTTCCCAAAGTAGCGATGATTAGTTATAGTACGATTGATTCAGGTTTTGGTCCAGATGTTGATCGGGTAAGAGAGGCAGTTAAAATAGTTAAAGAAAAGCGCCCTGATATCGAAATTGATGGCCCATTGCAATATGATGCGGCGATTAGTGAAGAAGTTGGTAAGCGTAAGGCGCCAAAAAGTACGGTTGCCGGGAATGCTAATGTATTTATATTTTCGGATTTGGATACTGGCAATGCGGTGAGCAAAGCAGTGCAGCGAGCTGCAAATATTGTTGCAATTGGCCCAATGTTACAAGGTTTAAATAAGCCTGTAAATGATTTGTCGCGAGGAGCCGCTGTAACAGATATTGTGTTTACTATTGTGTTAACAGCAGTGCAAGCAATATGATATATAGGGCCGGGTCTTTACTAATTACAAGTGCCTTGTTTGTTGCTTTGTAATTAGTAAAGACCCGGCCCCTTTCGAGGATATATATGATTACCACAAAACATCGTAAAGATTATAAACCGTCATCCCATTTAATCGATGCAATCGATTTGACTATTGATTTACATAAAAAAATAACGCATGTTACCGCTAAAATGTATGTTAGACAAAATCCTGTTGCCGAAAAAACTGATATTTTAGTTTTAAATGGAGAAAAACAAAGATTAAGATTTGTTAAGATAGATGATGAAAGATTATTGCAGAGACAGTATGAAATAGATGATGAAAGTTTGACGCTAAAAGATTTACCGGAAGAATTTGAATTAGAAATCCAGTCTGAAATTAAGCTGCAAGAAAATACCGAATTAATGGGTTTGTATAAATCTGGTGATATGTTTTGTACTCAATGTGAATCAGAAGGTTTTAGAAAAATTACTTATTATCTTGATCGGCCGGATGTGTTATCAAGTTTTACTACTACAATTATTGCCGATAAAAAACGTTATCCAATTTTGTTGTCTAATGGAAATTTGGTTGCATCTTATGATGTAGATAAAGATCGACATTTAGCACAATGGGAAGATCCATTTAAAAAACCTAGTTATTTGTTTGCCATGGTGGCAGGTGATTTGGGTTATATCGAAGATTATTTTGTTACGAAATCGGGTCGTAAGGTTACTTTGCGTATTTTTTCTGAAAAAGGTAATCAGGAAAAATGTAAGTTTGCGATGCAGTCAGTTAAAAAGGCGATGAAATGGGATGAAGAGAAATTTGGTCGTGAATATGATTTAGATATTTTTATGATAGTTGCAGTTAGTGATTTTAATTCCGGTGCGATGGAAAATAAAGGATTAAATATTTTTAATACCAAATATGTTTTAGCTGATCCGTCGACGGCAACAGATGAAGATTATGCGCGAATTGATGAAGTTATTGCGCACGAATATTTTCATAATTGGACCGGTGATCGAATAACGTGTCGTGATTGGTTTCAGTTGAGTTTAAAAGAAGGTTTAACGGTTTTTCGTGATCAATCTTTTTCTGAAGATATAACTTCAAAAGCTGTGACGCGTATTGATGAAGTACAGCGCTTGCGCACATTGCAATTTCCCGAGGATGCAGGACCGTTGGCACATCCAGTACGTCCAGATTCATACATAAAAATTGATAATTTTTACACGATGACAGTTTATGAAAAAGGTGCGGAAGTTATTCGGATGATGAGTGTTATTTTAGGTGGCGAAAAATTTCGTCAGGGTATGGATTTATATTTTGAACGGTTTGATGGTCAGGCAGTGACATGTGATGATTTTGTGCAGGCCATGCAAGATGCAAGCGGAATTGATTTAACTCAGTTTAAATTATGGTATAGTCAAGCAGGCACACCGGAACTTTATGTTACTTCCGAATATAATGCAGCAAAAAAGCAATATATATTGAACATTAAACAAAACGTTCCTGATACTCCAGGACAAAAA
Source organism: Gammaproteobacteria bacterium (assembly GCA_050123335.1). Lineage (GTDB taxonomy): Bacteria > Pseudomonadota > Gammaproteobacteria > UBA12402 > UBA12402 > JASFHF01. The sequence continues at coordinate 5,886 of JASFHH010000068.1, read as the reverse complement.
AATAAATTGCCTATGCATATTCCATTGGCGGTTAAAGTTTTGGATCAGGAGAAAGTGTTAAACGTAACTCAAGAAACACAAACTTTTTTATTTGAAAATATTAATAAACGGCCAGTGCCGTCATTATTGCGAGGCTTTTCTGCGCCGGTAAAATTGCATTATGATTATAATGATGAAGAGTTGGCTTTTTTGATGGCGCATGATGATGATGCTTTTGCGCGTTGGGAAGCTGGACAAGTTTATGCAAGTAAGATTTTGTTGGAAGTAGTATCAGTTTTGTCATCCCGCGGCTTGACCGCGGGATCCAGCGCTGAATTATGTCATTTTCTGGATCCCGCGGTCAAGCCGCGGGATGACAACTTCCTGCCAGATAATTTTGCAGCAGCATTTAAAAAAGTTTTGTTGAATAAAAACTTAGATAAAGCCTTAATTGCGCAAATGTTAGTTTTGCCTACCGAAATTTATTTAGGTGGGTTAATGCCTATAATTAAAGTAGATGAGATTCATGCGGCGCGTGAAACGATGCAAAAGTTGTTAGCAGAAAAATTTGCCGAAGAGTTTTTGCGGCTTTATCATGAAAATATTAATGATAAACCTTACAACTATAATGCAAAAGATGCGGCGCGTCGAAGTTTTAAAAATATTTGTTTACATTATTTAATGAAATTGCAGGATGATGAAATAAATAATTTATGTGTGCGGCAATTTAATCAAGCAGATAATATGACTGATCGATTAGCTGCATTTGTTGCTTTAGTAAATAAAGATTGCAAAGAGCGTGCGATGGTAATCGAGAAGTTTTATCAAATGTATCAGGATGATGCTTTAGTAATTGATAAATGGTTTGCGGTACAATCAATGTCAACAATTCCAGGTACATTAAGTAATGTCAAAAAATTGTTACAGCATCAAGATTTTACTTTGAAAAATCCAAATCGTGCTAGGTCGGTTTTAACTTCTTTTGCGATGATGAATCCAGTTATGTTTCATGATATTTCGGGTGAAGGATATAAACTGTTGGCTGATCAAATGTTAAAAATGGATAAACTAAATCCAAAAGTTACTGCACGATTAGTTAAGCCGTTGGTTCAATGGCGCAAATATGATAAACAACGCCAAGCATTAATGCAGGCACAACTGCATAGAATTTTAGCGGAGAAAGATTTATCTAAAGAAACTTATGAGATTGTGAGTAAAGGATTGAAAATATAAACAAATTTCTTGCTAACGTTCACAGCGTTAAATATGTTAACGTTTAAAACGTTAGATCAAAATTAGACCAGGGCAAAGGGTTAGTGTATTTGTAACATGTGTTTTACAATTTGAGATAATAATTATGAAGAAACAAGTACAATTATGTCAACAGAACAAGATGAATATCGAAGAGCAAATAGTTGTTAAATTGGAGAAGCTTGTTGGTTCAATCGTTATTCAAGCAAAACAAAAGGCTTCCATTTCAATTAATTCAGTTTTGGTGTTGCGTAATTGGAATATTGGTAAACGCATTAATGCAGAAGTGTTCAAGGCGAAATCAGAGAAATATGGGCAAGGAATTGTTCTAAAATTGGCAAAACGTCTTACCAATTTATATGGCAAAGGATTTGATAATACGAGTATATCTAGAATGCGTAGATTTGCTGATTTATATGCTGATAAGAAGAAAGTTGCGACACTGTCGCAACAATTAACATGGTCGCACATTGTGGAAATTATTGCATTGGATGATTCAATCAAGCGTAATTTCTATACAGAAATGGCGCGTGTCGGTAATTGGAGTGTTAGAATGCTCAGAAAACAGGTAAATGGTATGTTATTTGAGCGTACAGCAATTTCCAAAAGATCTGACTCGGTTGCAAAAGATGCTATTGAAAAATTACATGGTGATGATCAGTTAACTCCGGATTTAATTTTAAAAGATCCGTATATTTTGGATTTTGCTGGGTTAGATAGAACTTATACTGAAAATGATTTGGAAAATGCCATTTTGAATGAATTAGAAAAATTTATTCGAGAGTTAGGTAATGATTTTTGTTTTATTGAAAGGCAAAAAAGAATGAGTACAACGAGAAAAGATAGATATTTAGATTTGTTATTTTTTCATAGAGGGTTGAAAAGATTGGTGGCGATTGAGTTGAAATTGGGTGTTTTTGAGCCTTCGCACAAGGGTCAGATGGAATGGTATCTGCAATGGTTGGATAAGAATGAAAAGAAAGAGGGTGAGGAAAAGCCGCTTGGAATTATTTTGTGTGCTGATAAAGATCAAGAAGATGTTGAATATTTGATGTTGAATGACAGTGGCATTCATGTCGCACAATATTTTACAGAGCTTCCTCCAAAAAAGAAATTAGAGGCTAAATTGCACGAGGCAATTAAAATTGCTAAAGCAAAATATCGGGAGATTTTACCAGAAGATTAGATTTAATAGTAAAGGAGATTTATGAAAACTCGCACAGAAAAAGATAGTCTAGGTTCAATTAAAGTGCAAGCCAATAAGTTTTGGGGAGCGCAGACACAAAGAGCGTTATTACACTTTTCAATTGGTGATGAAATTATGCCGTGTGAGTTAATCAAGGCGCTTGCAATGTGTAAAAAATCTGCGGCTTGCGCAAATTACCAGGCGAAACGATTAAATAAAAGACAAAAAGATTTAATTGTTAAAGCAGCGAATCAAATTATTGCTGGTAAATTGTGTGAGCATTTCCCGTTGCATATTTGGCAATCGGGCAGTGGCACACAAACTAATATGAACATAAATGAAGTTATTGCACATCATGCGGGGCGTACAATTCATCCGCATGATCATGTAAACTTATCTCAATCAACTAATGATATTTTTTCTGCTGCAATGCACATTGCTGTAGCGCGCGGTATAACAGAAAAATTATTACCATCGCTTGCAACATTAATCGATTTATTGAAGAAAAAACAGTATAAATTTAAAAACATAGTTAAAATTGGTCGTACCCATTTACAAGATGCAGTGCCGATGACTTTGGGACAAGAATTTTCGGCATTTGTCGCGCAGCTAGATGATAATGTTAAGCGTATTAAATTTACATTAAATGATTTATGTAGATTGCAAGTTGGTGGTACTGCAGTTGGCACAGGATTAAATACACCGAAAAATTTTGTAAAAAATTTTATTGCTGAACTTAATAAAATAACTGGAATTATTTTTATTCCAGTTAAAAACAAGTTTGCACAAATTGCCGCACATGATGATTTGGTTTTTTGTTCAAGTGTATTAAAAACACTTGCTACAACTTTGTTTAAAATTTCTAATGATATTCGTTGGCTTGGTTCAGGTCCTAGATGTGGTTTGGGCGAGTTAATTTTACCTGCTAATGAACCTGGTTCTTCAATTATGCCAGGTAAGATTAATCCGACGCAATGTGAGGCAATGCAAATGGTTTGTGCGCAAGTTGTTGGTAATGACGCGACGATTGGTTTTGCAGGATCGCAAGGAAATTTGCAATTAAATACTTTTAAGCCGGTAATTATTTATAATTTGTTGCAATCAATCAATTTATTATCTGATGCAAGTTATTTGTTTGCAAAATATTTAATTGACGGATTGAAAATAAACAAAGAAAAAATCGATTTTTATGTGGAGAATTCTTTGATGTTAGTAACCGCTTTGTGTCCGCATATTGGTTATGATCAAGCAGCGAAAGTTGCTCAATATGCAGCAAAACATGATTTATCTTTGCGCGATGCTTGTATTAAATTAAAAGTTTTAACTGCGAAAAAGTTTGATAAATTAGTTGATGTAAAAAAGATGATATGAGTTTATATATAGTTGCAACACCGATTGGCAATTTAAGTGATATATCACAACGGGCGATTGATACTTTGCAAACAGTAGATTTGATTGCAGCCGAAGATACTCGGCATAGTGCGAAGTTACTGCAACATTTTAATATCACCACAAAAATGTTGCCGTTGCATGATTTTAATGAAGAACAGCAAACTAAAAAAATTTTGCAGATTTTAAAACAAGGGCAATCAATCGCATTAATTTCAGATGCGGGAACACCGTTAATTAGCGATCCGGGATATCGTTTAGTTTCTGAAGTGAGACAAGCTGGAATTGAAGTTGTTCCAATTCCAGGAGCGTGTGCGATGATTGCAGCATTAAGTGTGTCTGGTTTGCCATCTGATAAATTTCGATTTGAAGGTTTTTTGCCGGCTAAACAACATGCGCGTCTAGAACATTTAAAAAATTTGGTAACCGAAACTTGCACGTTGATTTTTTATGAATCTCCACACCGAATTTTAAAATCATTGCAAGATATGCTTACAATTTTTGGTGAAGATCGTCAGGTAGTAATTGCGCGTGAATTAACTAAAAAATTTGAAACTATTTATGATGACAATTTAAAAAATTTAATAAAATATTTTGCTGAAAATCCAGAAAAGCAATGTGGTGAGTTTGTGGTTTTAGTGCATGGTGAAACCAAGCAAAAAATCACAGAAATTACTGATGAAGATTTGAAAATTTTAAATATTTTATTGGAAGAATTATCGGTAAAACAGGCATCGCACTTAGCTGCTAAGATTACTGGTAAAAAGAAAAATGTTTTGTATAAGTTAGCGCTACAGAGTAAGGGATAATTTTAAAACAAACCGCTTCAATATTGCAAATTAGCACCAAAATAGTTAATAATATTTCCTTAAGGTTAATAGTCTAAAATAAATTCGCACATGCAAAAGTTTATTAATTATTCTGCATAAATTTTGCTACACTATTCGGGGGGCTATAACAATTATCTTCCGTAATTGATTTAAACGTGACCCTAAAAAAGTCGCATTCTTTCAAATTAGCATTAAAAAACTTAGTGTTGATACAGTTGCCATGTGAAAAATCTGCCTTTTTACAGCTTGCATTAGTAAAATCAGAATCGTTAAAAGTAGCTTTATAACAGAAAGCTTTATCTAAAATGGCATAATTGAATTTGGATTTCACGAAGCTTGCATTCATTAAATGTGCATCAGTAAAATTGCCATAGCGGCAATCCATGTTAGTTCCATATGCTCTTCTAAAATAAGCCCCTTTTGCATCAACTTTGTATAAAATTGCTTCATCAAATGAGGCATATAAAAAGATGGTTTTGTGAAGAATAGATTTAGTGAAATTAGTTTTGTTAAATTTACTATACGTACAATTAGAATTACTCAAATCAGTTTTAGAAAAGTTTGCTTCGTTAAAATTCATGTTTTTAAGTTTTAAATTGCTAAGATCAACTCCTGATAAATTGACCCCAGTAAAATCAGTGCGCCCATTTTTTATGAAACATACAAAGCTTTTTCTGCTCAAATGGATGCCTTTAAGATCGGTCTTTAACAGGTATTTAACTCCCTTCTTATCAAAAGGCATATAGTTGAATTTACGCATTTTAACAAGAGTTATATATGTTGTTTTATTTTTTCTACCATTAGGATTATAGTTTTTAGTCTTATTCTTTTTAGTCTTATTCAAGGCTTCTTGCCAAAGAACGTTAGAATTACTCAAAAGATTCATTTTCTTAGAAATTTTTTGGGTTGTTTTATCCCAATCCCGTGGAGACAGGTAAGAAAATATTTTTAAAAGTACTTCATTCGGCATATTGTAAAAAAACATAATGTAACTCCTCTAGTAAAATATATACTTAATACATATATCCGATATCCCCTATTTCATAGGAAAATATCACCGTTGTGTTTCAATTATAGTCATTGTTTCTTAAGAAAATCTTAAGACATTAAAAAATATTTAGCTTCGAATTGCCTCAAATAAAACCTAACTAAATGAGGACTTGAAAAAGGGAAAAAATGTGATCGTTGCCTCATAATTAACCTAACGGAAGGAATAAACCAACGGAGGTAAATTATGAGCAAGTCTATGAT
>JASFHH010000067.1:0-8123 GCA_050123335.1 Gammaproteobacteria bacterium | reverse complement strand
TATCGAGGCTAAAATTGGTGTAGACCGCTGGGGCTATGATCCAAGAGTAATACCGCCTAACAATGCAAACAGCGGGTCGGTACATTTGGCGAGCGATCAAAGAGTTAATTATTTTGCTAATATAGGAGTAACAGTTCCAATCGGATAATAATTAAAACATCAAAAAACACGGATAGTTTTGTGTGATAACAGTTAATTAAAATAATAGGAGAAAAAAGCATGAAACGGACCAACAAACTTCTTTCATTTTTATTTATAATTTTGTTTTGCCCTTTTGTGATGGGTGCAATTGCAGCACCGCAAAATAATACAAATTACCAATCTAATTCGCAATCAACTGATTTCCAGGTAGGACCTAAAGCGGTTTCATCTGACGACCAAACTTTAACGTTAAACAATGATATGTTTGGTCTGCACGATCCGTTTTCCTTGCAGGCAGTTTACAGCAAATTATTTGGAATGACTGTTGAAGGAACATATACGCAAATTTTAGGTCTAAAAGATGCAGCATTGTTAGAACTAGATTTAGGCGGCAAACAACGGCGCATCGCAGGCACCTGGGGACATGCTTTAACTACTAATCAATTATTTAAAATTACCGCAGAAAACTTATCACAGAATTTAGATTTTGATTTTGTTACAGGTAAAATTAGAAAATGGATGTATCAGAATGCGATTGGCGGCAGTTATGTTTATCTTATAAAGAACGGATTATTTAACGATATTAATCTAAATGCCTATTACAGCAAAGCTAACAGTAAGAATTTACCTTCGATAGATTATACTTCGGGAAGTGGTATTTTTAGAGATTTCCGCAGAATAGCAGGAGGCATAGACAAAAGCGCCAGCGTAGGAGTTCATTTATTACCAACACCAGCAACTTTAATCGGCATTGCAGCCGACTATGATAATGTTTCCTATAAGATGCGAAATGACCTGAGTACCAAAAGAGATGAAAATGGCTTAGGAGCGACAGTTAGTTTAGATCAATTAATTAATGATCACATAAAATTTAATTTATTAGCAAGTCACAGAAAACCTTATCAGGATTACAAAGCAGAAGTTGACTGGTTAGTGAATAGTACTCCGGGAAGCAGTTTAGAATTAGGAGTTTTAGGCGAAAGGGTAATAGGAAATCTTGGAACCAGAAACGACACCCAAGGAGGAGTTAACTTTGCTTACACCTGGGGCGGAAATCCGACGGCGAAACCGATGTTATATGGAGTGCCGAAAGCAGATACAGGAATTAGCGGCTTGAGAGATTGGGTATCTAATCCTGCAGTACGCATGGAACAAGTGTTAGCGCTGAAAGATGAAAGGATTCAACGTATCGGAACTATCACTACTCCATCGCCAAAATTAGCATCAAACAATGAAGATGCAATTAAAATTCATCCAGGAGAAACTAAACAAATAGATGTTACCCAATATTTTGCCAGTCATTCAGATAATAAAAATGCATCCAAAATAGTTTATACAGTAAAAACTTTGCCCAAAGGACATGACTTAAAATACCAGGACGGCAAATTAATTATAAACCAGGATAGTTTTACCAAAAAAGATCTAGACCAAAAATTTGTAATAAATTTTATACCGGCAAATACAAATGCAATTCCGTCATTAAGTATGCTGAGTTTGGTTTTGGCGGTGAAAAATGGCCCAGCAACTCCATATCCGAATCCAAAATATTATAATTCCGGCAAAGGCATTACTAAAGATTTGCATGCTGGTGTTGCATACGATCATGAATCACCAATAGCTGAGGAGCAAACTATCGATAATCAGTTAATGATAAATCCTGCTCCTGATGTTCCTAACAATGATTTAAAAATATATTTTAAATCAGATGAAGTAAAAAAACTAAATGATTTAGGCTTAACCTTAAATGTCGATCCAAAGCCACGTCCGAAAATTAATCATTATTTTATTATAACTTTTTCCGGAACTCCAAAATCAAATGTAGGGCCGCACACTTTTCATCTTTATGCATTTAGTAAATATGGCAGTGAAACCACAACCCCACTACCAATCACACTCAATATTCTTTCATCCGGCCCGGCTATCAGCTGGAAAGACCAAACACCAAATTATAACGTAGGTGACAAGCCGAATGAAGAAATTGCAGATGCCAGTGCAAGTCCGGATCATAAGTTAACCGATATTACGATCACTCCGGATGGAGATGAAGGTCATAAATTAAGTGATTATCACTTAACTGCCGATATCACTGGAAAAGGCACACCGCAAGCTACAGTTACGCTTACATCAACTGATGGAGTAGTTTTACCGGATCAGAAAGCAAAAACGCAGCATTATAAATTGACGGTAACAGATAATAATACCAATAAATCTGTTTCTGAAGATTTTGTATTAACAGTAAATAGCAATGCTTCGCCAATTGTAACAATTAACAAGCCCTCCTTGGTTGAAAAGGCGTATCGACCTGTAGCTGAGATTGATTTTGCTACTGCAAATGCTGGTTTGAAACAGAAGTTTAAGGATACCAGCCAAGGTGAAGATAAGACTTTCCAAATTAAGGGAATAACCAATAATGGTCAAGCATATGATTTGGCGCATTTTGGTTTGCGGGCAGTGATTAATCCAAAAGGTGATCAGCCGCAGACAGATTTTACTGATGCAATTATCGCAATTGTAGGAAGTAAGGATCAAGGTTGGGCTGTAAATGCCAAAGATGCTCCGGAAGGCAATCCGGTAAAATTTAGGGTTATTGCCAGAAATGAGACACAAAAATCGTCTTCAGCAGATTTTACTTTAGCGATTAGCGCAATAGTGTATAGTGCATGTCCATCGCCAGCTGCAATGGCGATGGGATATGATTATAGTTCTATGTATATAAAAAATGTTGTTGTAAGCAATATAGCAGATCAATTTAATTATAACTCAAAGAAACACATCAGGCTTCCTGATCCCGCAAAAGATATCCCTAAATACTATGTGTCTTGGGCTATATATCAAGATACTCCTGCCCCGCGTGAAATACTTTGTATATATGACAGCCCTGATGGTTATCCCGAAATAACAATGAGGGCGTTTTTGGATAGGAATCTAAACCAGTTTACTTTTCTTAAGCCTGATCATGGTTTTAAAAAAACTTGTACTGCGGGAATTGATAGATGTAGATTTAAATATGAAGAAAATGACTAAATAAGCTCTATAAGTAACGTAGTGTTAATAAATGCTTCGCACTTGCCGCGTCGCAATGTTTTATAACAAACTCACGTTAAAGAGGAACCCTCTACTGAGGAAAAAGTAGAGGGTTTGAGGGTGAGGCAATTGGTTTTGCTGCATTGCTTTATTGAGCTGGGCAGCAAAACCTTGTGAGGGATTCGATTTAGGCATACCAGTAAAAACCAATTCCCAAAAATTCAGCAGAGTGTATTACACCACTGCTTTGGATTCGATTGTATGATGCATCAAAAGCGAAGTGTTTAGTTATATCAAACGATACACCAGCGCCGAGCCATGGTCTAACTACATCACGATCTTTAGAAAAAATCGTACTTACATTGGTGCGGGTCATCAGGTAAGCGACGCCAAGTTTTGCATATAATGAGATTCGGTTTACTATCGGCCAAATACCTTTGGCAGTTAAGTCAAAAGCATGTTCGTCAATGTGACCATTATTATTATTCGTGCCTCCTGCGTAATTTAATCCTCTACCTTTTGCGCGGGCGAATTTGGTATACCCAACTTCACCGGCAAAATATTTGTTAAATTGATAACCAACCAATCCACGAAAACCAAAACCATCGTTATCTACCTCTCCATTTTCAACAACAGCCCCAGTTGTAGGATTATTGAATGCAGTTATTTTGTGATTGGTATCAGTTGCGCCCACAGCTGCTCCCAGATAAAAGCCTGTCCTGATGAACTGACAAGGGCGGGAAGTAGAGACCGATGCTGCATAAGTGGTTAAGCTTATGCAAATACCTAATAAACAGGTAAGAACCAGAAATGATAATCTATCCATGATATTTCATCCCTATAAGTTGATAAATTTCCCTATAAATCATCGGCTATCCAATGCCGATAATTTAATTTGACCACCAATTTGCATTTTTCGCAAGCAAAATCTCAAAAAAGTTTAGCTATTTTATTAGGTTGCACATATAACTTATTGACATATAAACATTTTTTGATATACCGCTGTTTGGCGTATAATGAATTTATTTTTCATCATGCCTTGCAAACCAAATTTTATTCTGTGCATAATTTTTACACTTTAATGTAAAATGACATTAGGATGTAGCCTGTACTTCGCTGCGCGAAATACAGGAAAAATTAATTTCCGTATTTTGCTAACGCTCAATACGGACTACATTACTATTCGGCTTAAAACCTATCCAGCTATCGTTCAAATGACAAAATATTTATGTCATTTTATTTCAAGCTGCGGGATGACAATATTTGTAGATGCAATAAATTTTTGTTCCTTGCTGAAAAAAGTTTTTTTATTTTTCCAGGCTCTTAAGATTTCCTTAAGGTTCGTGCATTATAATAGCGCAACCAGTAGTATTTAGTAAAAATCGAAACATCAAAAAGGAGAATAATTTATGTTTAAATGTGTTGTGAGGTTTATTACTTGCGGAATGTGTTGCAAAGAAAAAAGAAACCCATTTTCAGGCTTTATTAATGGAGATGGAAGCGTGAATAAAGTAAATGAAGAAACATTATTGTTACAAAAAACAGAAAACCCCATGGAAAAAGTGTCAGAAAAAGTTGAACGCGTGAGCAAAAAATATGGTTTTCCCGAGAAGCATGACGGTTCTTCATCGTGGGGAAAAAAGTGGTTATGTCTGACTATATTGTTGAATGAATATGGCTGCGGAACTATTGGTGTGGTGTTTTTAGTGGCTTTCATATTATTCAGAGAACTATATTTTAAACAAATTGGCAGTAGCAATCAGATTTTGCCCTCTGTAGAAGAGATTTTAGGTAAGAATAATACAGCAGCTTTTATTAGATGTTTTAATGATAAAGGCATCCCATATTGCAGTGAAGTAGTTGAAGCGTTCAACGCTGCTAAAAAGACAATCGGAGCCATATTGGCTTGGTTTAAGCTTGGTATAACACAATCTACAAAAGGAACTTGGCCTTTCATAGCTTTTCCATTGGTTAGCTGGCTTGCTCCTTATTTGTTTGGTGCAGTGGTAGATTTTGTAAAAGATTGTTGGTCGTCGCAAGAGCAGAAAGATTTTAAGAAATTTAAAGAACGAAGAGATCTCAAAGACCCACGCAGGTGGTATTTTGGGGAAACATTATTATTCGGAATTGTAAAAGCTAAGAGTACGAAAGGAAAAGTTTTAAAAGGAAAGCCAACCAAGAATATTATCTGTAATGATACGTATAAAATAGTTCCGCGTACCTTTGTGAACTATGGTAAAGGAAGTATGTTGTTCACTGCTTTTTTAGCTGCAGTAGTTTTTAATCGTTTATATGTTAATTATTGGTATGGTGATCGCGTATTGGGAAGTGAGGAATGGCAAACAAAAAAAGCTTTTTTATTTGCTAAAGTTATTGTTAATTTATTGGGAACAAACATAAAAAATGTTACCGGTTTTCTCAATAGTACTTTGGCTTATCCAGTAGAACTGGGGCAAAATCCTTATATGGAACATCCTGATAAACTTATCGATGGGCTTGGTATAGTGGACGCAGGCCCAGGTTCTTTAGCTATAGATGATCAAAAGTATGTTAAGGAACATGTGTTTGATGCTTTGCTTAAAAACCCGTGGATTAGTAAATACATAAATCCTGAACTAGGAATAGATATTTTGGCTGCGTTAATTTTCATACTCATTCCGGGTCTTGCGTCGAAATATTTCAATTCAAAGAGTAAATACTTGACGCGCGAAATGAATAAAAACGCTGTTACTTACACAAATGTTCAGTTACAGGATAATAAAAAAGGAAAGCCTGATCTAGTTGGTGATAATAAAGAAAAAGGGGAGATAGAAGTCATCGCAATCAAGCCAAAAGATAAGAAAAAGAAAAAGAAGATAGTCATCAAACCCGATACAGAAGATGAAAAAAAGAAAGATGAGACAGTCATCAAAATCGATACACCAGATGAAAAGAAAGATGAAAAGCAAGATGGAAAGAAAGATGAGACAGTCATCAAAATCGATACACCAGATGAAAAGAAAGATGAAAAGCAAGATGGAAAGAAAGATGAGACAGTCATCAAAATCGATACAACAGATGAAAAGAAAGATGAAAAGCAAGATGGAAAGAAAGATGAGACAGTCATCAAAATCGATACAAAAGATGAAAAAAAGAAAGATGATACAGTCATCAAAATCGATACAACAGATGAAAAAAAGAAAGATGATACAGTCATCAAAATTGATACAAAAGATGAAAAAAAGAAAGATGAGACAGTCATCAAAATTGATACAAATAACTCAAAATTTTTCGGGAAAAAGAAGATAAACAAGAAAGAAAAGAATTTGTTTGGGAGAATGAGTTTACCATACTATGGAAATAAAAATTTTAAGCAAATTAAAAATGAAATTAGGAAAAGAGATGAAAGAAAAACGAACTCAAACAAATAAAAAAAAGAACCACATTCGTGTATTTTTAGATGCCGATAGTATCTGACTTTTGGTCTCAAAGAATGTGATGGAAAAATTAATTCCCGTATTTTGCTAATGCTCAATACGGGCTATGCTTCATGTGGGTTGTGTTCCCGCTTCTACGGGAATGCAGCATCATCATAAAATCTTTATTGCAAATTATTAGAGCACATCTTACAATGCATTTTTAATGCGAATTCAAGGATTAAAGTGCAGCAAATACAGTTAAAAATTTTAGATCCCAAAGTTGGGCGTGATTTTCCTCTGCCTAATTATGCTACAACTGGTTCTGCGGGTTTGGATTTGCGTGCGTGTCTTGATCAGCCTTTAATTTTGTCTCCTGGTTCTACTGAATTAATTCCTACGGGTTTAGCGATTCATATCGCTGATAGTGGGTATGCTGCTACGATTTTACCGCGATCTGGGTTGGGTCATAAACATGGAATTGTGTTAGGCAACCTGGTTGGCTTAGTTGATTCAGATTATCAGGGAGAAATTTTAATTTCCTGTTGGAATCGCGGGACAAAAAGCTTTACCATTAATCATGGGGATCGAATTGCGCAAATGGTAATTGTGCCGGTTGCTCAAGTAACATTTGAGGTTGTGGAAGAATTTAACGCATCCAGGCGTGGTGTTGGAGGCTTTGGCAGTTCAGGAATTTAACATCGTTGTCATCCCGCGGCAAAGTTGTGCCAAGCAACCATCCGTGGTGGTCTTGTCAGCTCGACATCCATGTCTCGCGTTCGCCGGGGCAAAGCATGCTTTGCCTAAACTAACACCGGCTCACCCGCGGGATCTAGGCTGTTTGTTGTTTTCTGGATTCCGCGATCAACTGGCTGGGTCGCGGAATGACAGTTTTTCTAAAAGGAGGTTTACATGGAAATCGACCCAACAATTTTTCGTGCTTATGACATTCGTGGTATTGCAGATGAAAATCTAAATGCTGATGTGGTGCGTTTAATTGGTCAAGCGATTGGCAGTGAAACTTTGGTTGCTGGTGAGAGAACTATTTTTATTGCGCGTGATGGTCGACTTTCTGGACCAGAATTATCTAAAGCTTTGGCGCAAGGAATTTTAGACAGTGGTTGTGACGTCGTTGATCTTGGGATGGCGCCGACACCGGTTTTATATTATGCCACGCATATATTTGATACGCATTCGGGGGTAATGTTAACCGGCAGTCATAATCCGGTTAATTATAATGGTCTTAAAATAGTAATTAATGGTGAGACACTTGCGTTGGATCGTATCCAAAAATTATATCAACGCATTAAGCAAAATGATTTATCATCCGGCGTTGGTAACTTAAGACAATATAATTTATTGTCAAACTATGCGCAGCGAATTTCCGGCGACATAAGAATTAAACGGCGGTTAAAAGTTATTATTGATTGCGGTAACGGGGTTGGCGGTGTGTTGCTGCCTGATTTGTATCAAAATCTTGGTTGTGATGTAGATTGTTTATTTTGCAAAATAGATGGTAATTTTCCTAATCATCATCCGGATCCGAGTCAGGTTAATAATTTA
>JASFHH010000066.1:0-8161 GCA_050123335.1 Gammaproteobacteria bacterium | reverse complement strand
ATGCAATAAAATTATTAGGGGTGAAAGAAGGTGATGATATTTATTTATCTCATCCGGCGCCACTAAATTCTTTAAGTAGGGTTAGATCAAAAATTTATGGTAATCAATTAACCGATGATGATTTTACGCAAATAATTACAGATGTTGTTGCAGGACATTTGTCCGATATTCATATTTCTTCTTTTTTAACTGCATGTGCTGGTGATAATTTAAATCCATCTGAAATTTTAGGCTTAACTAAATCGATGATTAGCGCAGGCGCCAGAATTGCTTGGCCTGAACAGCTTGTGGTTGATAAGCATTGTGTGGGTGGATTGCCAGGGAATAAAACATCATTAATTTTAGTGCCGATTGTAGCAGCTTTTGGTTTAACTATTCCAAAAACTTCATCTCGCGCCATAACTTCAGCTGCAGGAACGGCTGATGCTATGGAAACTCTAGCCCCAGTTGATTTAAGCTTTTCCAGAATGCAGCACGTGGTAGAAAAAGAGGGCGGTTGTATCGTGTGGGGTGGTTCAGTGTTATTAAGTCCGGCAGATGATGTGTTAATTCGAGTAGAGCAAGCATTAGATTTAGATGGTGAAGGACAATTAGTTGCATCAGTATTATCAAAAAAAGTTGCTGCTGGTTCAAATCATGTTGTAATTGATATGCCTATTGGAGTGACAGCAAAAGTTAGAGATCGTGAAAATGCTGATGTAATTAAAAATTATTTGGTCAATGTTGGTAGAAAATTAGGTTTGGAAGTGTGTGTAGTTTATACGGATGGTCGTCAGCCAGTAGGTAATGGTATTGGTCCGGCATTGTCAGCGCGTGATGTATTGGCGGTATTGCAAAATCAATCTGATGCCCCACAAGATTTACGTAATCGGGGTCTTGATTTGGCGGGACATATATTGGAATTTTCTGCACGGGTGCAACCGGGTACAGGCAGGAAAATTGCGGAAGATATTTTAAATAGCGGACAAGCGTGGCATAAATTTCAAGCTATTTGTGCGGCACAAGGTGAAATGCGTGAACCGCCGCAAGCAAAATTTACTCACACAGTTGAAGCTAAACTTGCTGGAAAAGTTACAACAATTGATAATCGACGTATTGCGCGAGTTGGTAAATTAGCTGGTGCGCCGATAGCGAAAGCTGCCGGAGTTGATTTGCATGTTAAAGTGGACACAAAAGTTGATAATAAACAACCTTTGTTTACTGTGCATGCTGAATCACAAGGTGAATTGGATTACGCATTAGATTTTGTCGAATCTGATGGATTATTGGTACAAATCGCAGAAGAAGGTTGATGGATGTATGAGCCATATTATTTTTTATTTGCCACCAGATGAGCAATTAGCTAGAAAAGTAGCGCAAAAGCTAAAATTTGATTTGGGTCAAGCAGTTTTTCGTCGTTTTCCTGATAAAGAAACTTTTGTGCAAATTAAAACTGAAGTAAAAAACAAAAATGTTATTTTATTTGGCGGTCTTAATGATCCAGATGAAAAGTTTATGCCGATTGTGTTTTTTGCTGAAACTGCTAGAAAATTAGGGGTAAAAAGTGTCGGATTGGTTGCTCCTTATCTTGGTTATTTACGTCAGGATAAAGAATTTCATCCGGGTGAAGCAATTAATTCAAGAATTTTTGCATCAATGTTATCACCTTACATAGATTGGCTGGTAACGATTGATCCGCATTTGCATCGTCATCATGCGTTAAGTGAAATTTATACTGTACCGGCGCATGTTTTGCATGCAGAAAGTTTGATTGCTAAATGGATTAAAGATAATATTAATAATCCGGTTTTGATTGGTCCAGACGAAGAAAGTAAACAATGGGTATCAGAGGTGGCACAATTAGCTTCCGTACCTTATATTGTATTAAATAAAATACGGCATGGTGATCGTGAAGTTGAAATTTCTGTACCGAAAGTTAAGGAATATAAAAATCATACGCCGGTATTAGTAGATGATATTATTTCAACCGCAAGGACTATGATTGAAACAGTTAGGCATTTAGATAATGCCGGAATGAATCCAACCGTTTGTATTGGAGTGCATGCAATTTTTGTAAACAGTTCTTATCAGGAATTACTACAGGAAAAAGTTGCACAAGTTATAACATGTAATACAATTCAGCATGAATCAAATGTAATAGATGTTAGTGAATTAATTGTGGAGTATTTGCAACATGAAAGTGATTAAAAAAATATTGATCATTTTAACATTATTATTTTTTGTAACAATAAGTTTTGCACGTCCTGCAAGTTGTGATTTAATTCAACCAATTAATCTACCAGAAAATACAAATATTTATCGTTTTGCTGCTAACGAAAACGCACATAAACCATTAATTTCTGCAAAAAAACAAGCGCGTTATACAAAAAACTTTTTTCAACATTTTTTTTCTCCATGGGCAAAACCAAAAATAGCAATAACTAATAAGCTATCACCGATTAATCGTTATTATCGTAAAGATCAATTATTTAATATTTCGTATTATAGAAGTCATCGGGGGTATGGTGAAAATTATCAGCCAAATACTATAGTTTGGTTTAGTAAAATTGTAGCTAATATGGATATGCTGCATTTTCCGAATCAGGATCGTAATGCTATTATGGTGCATAATGCATTAGTACGTTATTTGCCAACATCGGATCCAATTTTTGGTAATCACCATTATGCTGGTCAGGGTTATCCGTTTGACAATTTGCAAAAGTCGATGTTAATGGTTGGTACGCCAATTCATATTTACCAGGTTTCTAAACAAGGAGATTGGGTATTTGTAAAATCTTCAGCGGTGTTTGGTTGGGTAAAGACAGAGGATATAGCTTATGTTGATAAAGATTTTATAACACGTTGGCATACGGGTCATTATGTTGCGACTGTAACTAAAAAGTATTCAGTTAGGGATGCATTTGGTATTTATCGTTTTCATGCTTATTTAGGTGCAGTGTTTCCGATAGTAGAAATAAATTCAAAAAGTTATATCATTCTTATTCCAGCGGCTAATATTAAACGGCAAGCAGTAGCCTTGTATGCAAAAGTTCCGGGAAATGTTATGCAAAAAATGCCGTTGGCTTCAACACCAGCTAACTTTGCCCGCGTAACTCAGCAATTAATTGGTGAGTCTTATGGTTGGGGTGGTTTGTTTTTTTTGACTGATTGTTCCAGTGCGTTAAAAAATATTTATACGGCTTTTGGTATTTGGCTGCCGAGAAATTCCGGAGCCCAAGCCATGGTTGGCAGGCGTGTTAATTTAAGTAGTTTGTCACCACGGGAGCGGCAAGATTATATTGTACGTTATGGTAAACCTTTTACTACCTTAATTCACGTTCCAGGTCATATTATGATGTATTTGGGTAGCGAAAATGGTAAAGTGATGACGTTTCAAAATGTTTGGGCATTTCAAACTTGGGCTAAAAGAAATAGTAGTTATTGCGAAGGACGTGCGATTGTTGGTAAAGGGGTGATTATTCCGCTAGAATTGGAATACGATCGTGGAATGACACCGCAAATTGCGGTGAATGAGTTGGATATCTCATATTTATGAATAAAAATAAAATATCACAACCAATTGGGATTTTCGACAGCGGGATGGGCGGCTTAACTGTCGCACATGCAATTACTAAAGTTTTGCCAAGTGAAAATATTGTTTATTTTGGTGATACTGCATATTTACCATATGGCGATAAGTCAGCAGATGTAATTTGTGAGCGCGCATTAAAAATCGCTGATTTTCTTGCCAAAAAACAATGTAAATTAATTATCATTGCATGTAATTCCGCGTCAGCGGTAGCATTTGATGTATTACAAACAAAATATGCTCGTGATATTCCAGTTATAAATGTAATTGATCCAGTGGTTGATCATGTTGCTAATCACTGTGCTGATAAAACTGCAGGATTGATTGGAACGCATTGTACGGTAAATTCGAATGTATATTTAAAGAAATTAAGTAAGTTAAATCAGAGCGTTCAATTAAAATCTTTAGCAACACCGTTATTAGTTCCGATGATTGAACAGGGAAAGCATGATCAAACAATTATAACTAAGTATTTAACTAATAATGTTTTAGCTGATATTGAATTATTAATTTTAGGTTGTACTCATTATCCATTAATTAAAGATGTGATTGAAAATTTTTATGCAGGCAAAGTAGATGTACTGGATTCGCCGAAAATTGTAGCTGCGGCAATAAAAGAATATTTGGTGCAAAATAATTTACTTAATTCATTGCAAGTTAGTAATAAACATTTTTATGTATCTGATCTAAATGAGAGTTTTGCTTCGTTAGCACAGCAGTTTTTCAGCACAGAAATTGTATTAGAAAATTGTCCGATTTAGTGTAACATCCGCACCGATTTTAAAAAAATTTTGCAAGAAATTTTTTATATATCAACTAGTTATATCTAAAACTCATTTTTTTGTTCTCTTAAGAAAACCTTAAGATTAGCAAACTATAATTGAGATTAATTGCAGCTAAAACATGCTAAAAAGTAAATATAAAATACAGGAGAAATAAAATGCCAAAAATGAACACTGATGAATTTATTAAGAAATACGTTTCCTCAGCAAAGGGAAAAAGTCTTAACCTCGTATGTCTTTTTATGAAAACCCACGCTGAATTACGCGACGTCATACCAAGTATTCCAAAAAATATCACTTCACTTAATCTTGCCCTTAATAAGCTTGGTGAAAAAAAATCTTATATAGTATGTTATATCATTGACGCGATTCCAGATAATATCACTTCATTTAATCTCTGCGCTAATTCATTTTCCAACTACAGTGGCTTTAAGGGCTTTTATCTTGATAAAATTATGCATGCCATTAATAAGAAAAAAAATATCAAATCGCTTAATCTTTCTGGGAATTATCTTGGAGATATAAGTACTTCTCATCTATGTAAGACATTTAAAGCTCTTTCAACAGAAATCACTTCGTTTAGCCTCGAAGGCAATCATTTTTACAAAAAAGGCAGCGAGCTTGTTAAAATTATGAAATCCCTTAAAGAAAAAAACATCAAATCACTTAATTTAAGCGATAATGATCTTGGCTCTCTCTCCACCGATGACCTAGTTAAAATATTTAAAAATCTTCCAAAAAATATCAAATCGCTTAATTTAAGCAATAATAAGCTTGGCTCTCTCTCCACCGATGACCTAGTTAAAATATTTCAAGCCATTCCAAAAACAGTGACCATAATTAATTTGAACTATAATAAACTTTTTTATAGGAAAATATCTCAAATCAATAAAATTTTAAACACACTAAATCATTTTTCCATTGAGAAAAAAGAACATAAAAAAAGCAAATCTAAACATTCAAAACCAATCAATAGAACTGTAATACTAAACGATGGCAATGGAGAAACAGATTTTGATCGTGCTTTATTGATAGTGCTTAGATCATCAAAAAGCAAACTTTCCCGCTTACCATTTGAAATGACATGCAAAATCTTAAGCTGGATTTTTCCTGAATCAGAAAAGGCACCAACAATAGTAGTACAAAACAAAATATCCACGCTCTTTGATAACGTTGAAGAAATGCGAAAAAAAGCGAAAGAGAAACCAAACAGTAAGGAAGCTAAAACATTGACAAAGTTTTGCCTAATAAACACAAATTTGTGTCATAAATTATAATTTTACAATGCTTTAAGGAATGGATTAATTATGTTTTTTAAAATGCTTTTCAAAAAATTTAAATCTAAAAAAAATAATTTTTTTGGAAAAATTCCAAACGAAATTATTATCGAAATATTTTCATGTTTATCGCCTAAAGATTTAACCCAAATTAATTTGGTTAATAAAATGTTCTATAAATTAAGTAAGAGCAATGCTGTTCGGGGGAGATTTTTAAAAAAGGATAAGAGAAATAAAAACGAGAATAATATATATGGGAAAGAGGATGAAAAAAATTATAGGCAGCATGTTACATTCAGAAGAACAGGTTATATTCATTATGGTAAAGCTGGTAAGAATTATTTAGAAAATCGAATAAATGCAACACTTAAAAGAACTGGTTTAACAGATGTTCAAAAAGCTCATCTTGGTTCAGCAAGAGTAAGACAGCTCATTTGCACTGAACGATTAACCATAGAAGAAGCTCTTTATAATTCGTCGCCAACACAAGTTATTGATTTGAACAAATATCAAATACAAGGGATAAAGGCTGGTTTGACGCGAGAACAAGTTAAAAATAGCTGGTTTAGTTATTGGCATGCAAAAGCTGCCGTAGCTAACATTTCTTATGATCAATATAAAGAATTAACCATGGATCAAGTTAGATACGGTATTTTAAAGGGTTTAGAGCGGGGACAAGTTGTTGGTTTGAACTGGTGTCAAATTGAAGGAATGGGGGCTGGTTTGACGCAAGAACAAGTTATGCATGATTGGTTTGGTTATTGGCATGCAAAAGCCGCCAAAAACAACATTCCATATAACCAATATAAAGGGTTAACCTTGCTTCAAATTAAATACGGTATTTTCAACGACTTAAAACGGTGGCAAGTTGAAAATGACTGGTTTGGTTATTGGCATGGAAAAGCTGCCGAAAACAACATTCCATATGACCAATATAAAGGGTTAACCGAGGATCAAGTTCGATACGGTATTTTAGATGACTTAAAACGAGCACAAGTCGTTGGTTTGAAAAACAAACATCAAATACAAGGAATAAAGGTTGGTTTGACGCGAAAACAAGTTATGCATGACTGGTTTGGTTATTGGCATACAATAGCTGCCAAAGTTAAAATTCCTTATGAAGACTATAAAGGGTTGTCTGAAGATAAAGTTCGTATTCTATATTTTAAGTTACTATACTATAGACGATTATGCTTTAAACCAAAAGTTAAGTATGATCAAAAAAGTCTTTTTAACTATGCATTAGAAATGTATAAGAAATCAAAGTGTTCTGATTCGGAAGATGCTAAGATTCTTCGTGACATGGGGGCGTTTTGTAATGGACAAGGCGGGGATAAAGACGCTGTTTTTTGTTTTTGGCAGTCTATTAAATTAGATCCTAATTATTTAAAACCGGCTTGGAATTTGGCTGATATTTTTATGAAACAAGCAAATGGTGAGGAACTTACAAATCTTTTAAATTTTTTAGGAAGAAAAGGCTATAAAGCATTACCTAAGTTAAGAAGCATGGTTGCAAAACACTGGCCTTTATTTTATAAAAAATACCATGAGAAAGAATTAAAAAATGCTTTTGATCATACCCACAGTATACCTGTAAAAATGTTTGGTTGTTTTTAGTTTGTTTTTAGGATGGAAAGAGTGGTTATTTTGAACGTTTGAGTATAGGTAATCAACGCATCTTTTTAAAATAAAACAGACAAATTATGATAATAATAGCTCCGGGAATGTAGCCCCAGTAGTTGCCGATATTCATCATGAAATTGTAGATTATGCTGATGATATACATGGCAATCATCAATATCAGTCCCCAGCGTTTCATTTGCCAAATACCAATAAATGCTGCTAAAGCTGCAAGATTGGTTATTGCAAGGATAATTGGCCGCCAAAAACCGTGCGTGATAAATGCGTGTACATTAGTGGAAGGATCAATAAAAATTAAATATAAAGTAACCAGAATAATTGCAACGCCAAAGACGCAGGATAAAGTTATTAGTAATGGTCGTTTTTCCTCTGGAGTGTAGATTGGTGTTTTTGATTCTTCGTACATATTAATTTTCTCCTTGTTGTCATGCTGCGGTCTGGCTGTTGACCACGTTATCTAGGAATATTTTAAACTGACATGGATCCCGCGGTCAACTAACTGGGACGCGGGATGACATTAAAGTTTAGTTAATATCGGTTTGCGTTTTGCGCCCCAGTGTCCCACCGGTCCTTCAAACACACCGGCGCATTTTGTTTTACAAAATTTACAATGTCCATCATCAGTTAATTGATATTCCAAAATTTTAAATCCGCCGCGTTTAATAATGCAATTATGACAATTGTGGCAGTATGTGCTGGAATGTTCTTCATCGTAAATATTACCAGTATAAACATAACGTAAATTGTTTTTCAATGCAATTTCGCGTGCGCGTACTAAAGTTTCTGCAGGAGTTGCAGGGTAATTTAGCATTTTAAATGCTGGAAAAAATGCGCTAAAATGTAAAGGCACATCAACTCCCAATTCTTTTGCGATCCATTTGGTCATTGCATCA
>JASFHH010000065.1:0-8179 GCA_050123335.1 Gammaproteobacteria bacterium | reverse complement strand
AATTGATACAAAACCTGATGGTCGATTTATCTCAAAACTTGATATTATAAATAAAAATTTTGTAGTGGTTTTAGGTACAAAATCGGCGGAGCAGTTATTTCCTGATGATCCTGATCCGGTTGGTGAATATGTTTTAATTAATAATCGTCCATTTTTAGTGATTGGTGTAATGGCGCCAAAAACTCAAATGTTTGGTGCGGAAAGTCCAGATCAATATTCTAATTGGATCCCATATACTACGTATGAATTAATGTATAATCCGCAGTCGATTGATAATATTTCAATCATGTGCGAAGATGTTAATCAAATTGATTTAACTAAACGGCAAATTCAACAGGTAATTGCATTAAATCATCATGCGAATCCAAACGATGATGGTGTTTTAACTTTTACTGATGTTCAGCAGCAGCAGCAAAAAATTAATGATTTCTTTTTTGGCTTGCAAATTTTTCTTGGAATAGTTGGTTCGTTAACTTTAGTTGTTGCTGGAGTTGGTATTGCAAATGTGATGTTTGCATCAATTAGTCGTGCTACGCACGAAATTGGAATTAAAATGGCGGTTGGCGCCAGAGCTTATCAAATTTTAAATCAGTATATAATTGAGGCTTTAATCGTTACGTTTATCGGCGGAATTTTAGGTTTGATTATGTCTGCTTTGCTAGTTTTTGGATTGCGATCAATTCCAATGCATGGCAAATTAGTTGATGCAATTGGTCAACCGCGGCCAGTGTTGTCTTTATCGGTGATTATAATTGTAATTTTGGTTTTAGGTTTGGTTGGTTTTCTTGCAGGATTTTTTCCTGCATTGAAAGCTGCACGCATTGATCCTGCAGAGGCATTAAGATATGAATGATGATCCAGTAATAAAATTAATTGATATATGTAAAACTTATTATACCGGCAAGATTAGTTTTAAAGCATTGAAGAATATTAATCTTGAAATTAATCATGGTGAATATGCGGCAATTCTTGGGCCGTCCGGGTCAGGGAAATCCACATTGATGCAAATTATTGGTTGTTTATTGACGCCAACTTCTGGTGATTATATCTTATCTGGCAGAAATGTAAGTAAATTAAAACGTAATGAATTGGCAAAAGTGCGTAATAATCAAATTGGATTTGTATTTCAAAGTTTTAATTTATTGGCACAAGTTTCATTATTAGATAATGTTGCATTACCATTATTGTATCAAGGCGTGAACACCAGCGAACGGCATGCGCGTGCGAAAGTTTTATTAGAAAAGCTTGGGCTTGGTGAACATCTTAATCATCTGCCAAATGAATTATCTGGTGGGCAACAACAACGTGTAGCAATTGCGCGAGCTTTAGTTAATGATCCGGAGGTTATTTTAGCAGACGAGCCTACTGGTAATTTAGATAGTAAGTCAGGACAAGATGTGGTTAATTTATTTGAACAGTTTTCTTCACAAGGTAAAACAGTGATTTTAGTTACCCATGATTTAAAACTCGCTGAACGTGCTAAACGAGTTATTGAAATTCATGATGGGGAGGTGAGATAGTAGGTAACATCAGTTATCTATAGATTATTAATTCTTGATGTAGTTTTAAATGGTTGGCGTCATTAATTTTATTCCAATGTTCTAAAGTGGCTACGCTGATTTTATTGCGCGCAGCGATAGTAGATAATGTATCACCTGCGCGCACGTGATAGATAATTCTTTTTGGTGAGTGATATGTTGGAATTCGCTGAACTGTATATTGTGTGGTATGACGTTCGATTAATAAAATTTGACCTATTTTAATTTGATTCTTTTTTAAAGAATTTAATTTTTTTAATTTTGTGGCGGTAGTATGATAATGATGAGCAATGGAATCCAATGAATCGCCGCTTTGTACTTTGTATCGCATGTTATAAGTTGTGGTATGAGTGCGTTTTACCGGAGGCCAAATAATTAAATTTTGACCGACTTTTAAATCAGTATATTTTTTCATGCCGTTCCAAAAAATAATTTGTTGCGGTTTCACATGATATTTTTTAGCAATTATCCATATGTTATCATTAGGTTTAACTTTATGTTTAGTGATTTTTATTTCTGGAATTTTGTGCTGCAACAAAAAGCCCGTATGTTGTGATGTTAAAGCTGATTGCGTAAATTTATTTGTTGCAGTTGGGATTAATAGTGTTTGGTGCTGATAAACCTGATGGTTTTTTAGATTATTAACATGTTGTAATAAGGAAACGGTGGTTTTAAATTTGTGTGCAATGCTTGATAATGAATCTCCATTTCTAGCTGTATAGCGTTTCCATGTAACTCGTTTTGATTGGGGTAGTTGACTTAATTTAATTTTGAAACTTGCTGCTTTATCAATCGGCAAAAGTAATTTATGACTACCTTCTGGATCCGTGGCCCAGCGATTATATGCGGGGTTGAGCTTGATTAATTCTTCTAAACTAATACCGGCCATTTTAGCGGCTTGAGTTAAATTGATCTGTGAGCCAACATCTACTTCTGTTAAATATGGAGCGTTTTTGATAGGTGGTAAATTAATTTGATATTCTTCAGGATATTTAATAATTGTTGCCAGCGCTAGTAGTTTTGGTACATAACTTTTTGTTTCTCGTGATAAAGGCAAATGCCAAAAATCTGTTGATTTTCCGAGTTTAGCATTGCGACGAATTGCAGCATCAACCGTGCCATCTCCAGCATCATAAGCGGCAATGGCTAAAATCCAATTGTTACTAAAAAAGTTTCCGAGGTAAGAAAAATAGTTGAGCGCAGCATTGGTTGATGCTTCGACATCACGACGCCCATCATACCACCAGTCGATTTTTAGACCAAAACCTGAGGCGGTGCCTGGCATAATTTGCCATAATCCGGCAGCGCCGACTTTTGAATAAGCAAGTGGTTGATATTCACTTTCAATAATTGGCAGCAAAGTTAATTCTGCTGGAAGGTTGCGTTTTTTAACTTGTTGAAAAATATAATAAAGATATGGTTCAGCGCGTTTAGCAATTTTAATTAAATATGTTTTATTACTCATGTACCAGTCAATTTGTCTGCGTACTTCCGGATTTATTGGGGTTTCGTCAGGTAGTTCAAATTCGGCGGCTAATTTATTCCAGATATTGCCGGCAAAATAATATGATTTGGGGTAAATTGGGTTCGCAAGACCCTTGTATACTGGTTCAGTAGCGGCGCATGCAGCTAGATAGCAAAAAGTACAAAACAGTACCAAAATGACCGATGTTCTCATAATTTTAGTCATCTAAGGATATTACGGAGAGGTAAAGGTGAGGTCAAGTGAAAAAATGCACAAGTTTCGCAAAACTGCGTAACATGAGATTTTGGGTGATTTATACCATATATATCGGTAGAATACCTGCATGAGTGTGCAATATCAACAATTTGCTGCGTGGCTTAGGACTTCATTAGGTCAAAATTTGCTCAAAATAGAGCGAAGATGTTTAAAGCCTTTTTGGGAATATTTGCGTGACGATTATTTATACACTTTGGGGGTTAGGACGCAAACTCCTTTGACCGAAAATAGCAGAGTTGAAAAAAATATTATTATTGCTCCGGATAAGCCAATTATTGGTAAGCATGATATTGTAAATGGGGCAGAAGATTCGTTATCAATTTTGCCAGAAAGCGTTGATGATATTTTTTTGCCGCATACATTAGAATTTGCCGCTGATCCTTATCAAACTTTGCGCGAAGTTGATCTTGCATTACGTTTAGATGGTCATGTTATTATTATTGGTTTTAATCCTTGGAGTATGTGGGGGTTGCGTCGATTTTTTTCGTTTAAGAAAAAAGCGCCGTGGGGCGGTGTATTTAGACGGTCATCGCAAATTAAAGATTGGTTAAAGTTGCTAAATTTTGAAATTGTTCGTTGTCAGAATTTTATTTATCGTCCGCCAATCGCGAATCAAAAAATATTCAGATGGTTAAAATTTTTAGAGTATTTTTTAAAGCATTTATTACCAATGTTTGGTGGAATATACATTTTAATTGCGCGCAAAAAAACTTTTTGTATGATGCCGATAAAAGATCAGTGGAAAGAAGTGTCGCATGCTATTTCAAAGGGTATGGTGGAACCTGCAGCTAGAAGGATATCGCATGAGTAAGGCAAAGAAAATCGTTGAAATATTTACCGATGGTGCTTGTCGCGGTAATCCTGGAGTTGGTGGCTGGGGTGTTGTATTGCGTTATGATGGGCACGAAAAACATTTGTATGGCGCCGAAAGAATTACTACGAATAATCGCATGGAATTAATGGCAGCAATTTCTGCTTTGCGTTCATTAAAGCGTTCGTGCCATGTAAAATTAACGACAGATTCGCAATACGTAAAAAAAGGGATTACTGAGTGGATGGATAATTGGAAAAAGAAAGGGTGGAAGACTGCGAATAAAAAGCCGGTCAAAAATGTTGATCTTTGGCAGCAGTTAGATAAGGAAGTAAATCGCCATCAAATTGAATGGCATTGGGTACGAGGTCATATGGGTCATCCGGAAAATGAATTAGCTGATGAATTGGCGAATAAAGCAATTGATGAGTTGTTGGATAAGAAGTAGGCGGGTCGCTATCTTTACTTATTACAGAAGCAGGCGGGACGGGGCTTTACATAATT
Source organism: Gammaproteobacteria bacterium (assembly GCA_050123335.1). GTDB lineage: Bacteria > Pseudomonadota > Gammaproteobacteria > UBA12402 > UBA12402 > JASFHF01. The sequence continues at coordinate 3,585 of JASFHH010000065.1, read as the reverse complement.
ACAAGTGCTTTGTTTGTTGCTTTGTAATCATGTAAAGCCACGTCCCTTAAAGAAATTAATTTTGATTGGAAACTACATGAAACAAATAGTGCTTGATACTGAAACAACTGGTTTGAATTTTGCTGAAGGGCATCGGGTAATTGAAATTGGTTGTGTTGAGATGATTAATCGTCGTTTAACTGGGCGTAATTTTCATTATTATATTAATCCGGAGCATGAGGTAGAGCAGGAAGCGTTAGAAGTTCATGGAATTGATAATGATTTTTTGCAAGATAAACCTTTTTTTGTTGATATAGCTAAAGAGTTTTGTGGTTTTATTGAAGGTGCGGAAATAATTGCTCATAATGCTTCTTTTGATGTTGATTTTTTGAATCATGAGTTAAAACTTGCTAAGTTAGGATTAGGGAAGGTCGCAGATTATTGTACAGTATTTGATACTTTGAATTTAGCGCGGCAATTGCATCCTGGGCAACGTAATAATTTGGATGCTTTAGCTAAGCGATATAACATTACTCATTTCAATCGGAATTTACATGGCGCATTATTAGATGCGGAAATTTTAGCGCAGGTTTATTTGGCGATGACCGGCGGTCAAACTACGCTTTTTTCTGAGGAAGCACAACAAACCCCAGAGGGAGCTGTTATTCGTGTTAAAAGATCTAAAGCTGTACAAAAATCTTTGGTTGTACTGAAAGCTAACCAGCAAGAATTAACTGCACATCAACAGATGCAACAATTGTTGCAACATGAATAAGAGAGAACTAGGTGCGCTATATTATTTAAGCGCACCACGTGAATTAGTTTTCTTTCTCTTTTTCTTTGGCCATTGCGACTTTGATTTGTCTGCCGCCAAGTTCTTGGCCGTCCATTTCAAGAGCAGCAGTAGCTGCTTCGGCAGTATCAAATTCGATGAATCCAAATCCTTTCAGCCTTTTTGTATTGCGATCCCTCACTAAAAAAATATCCTTAATATTTCCATATTTGGCAAACACTTCCTCTAGTTCCTGTTCTTTGTAGCTAAATGGCAGGTTTCCCATATAGATTTTGTTGTTCATGATGCAAGTTTCTCCAGAAAATTTATATTACGATATTTGCTTCGGATACGGAATCTCACATTGATTACTTATCAGAAAGACAATACCAAACTATGATTTTGATTGTCCATCAAAATCATAGCTAGTATAACAAAGAAATCTATATAATCCTATGAAATTTTATTAAAACTTGATATTCTTTTTTAAGTAGTGAGGTTGCATTAGTTAAGCGGGACGGAGCTTTACATAATTACAAGTGCTTTGCTTGTTGCTTTGTAATCATGTAAAGCTCCGTCCCTCAAAGAATCTAGCTTATCACTATATAATTCTGAAAGAGCGGCTTCATAAACAAAATATAATAGGATTAAATATAACAGGATTTACGTTATGCAGGAATCTTTAGTTTTAGTGTTCAATTGTGGCAGCTCATCAATTAAGTTTGCAGTAATTAATCCGGTGACTTGTGATAATAAATTAAATGGTTTGGTGCAATGTATTGGTGCACCGGAAGCTGATTTGACTTGGTGGCAAAATAGCACAAAAAATGAACGTAAGTTACCAAACATAAATTATCAGAATGCAATTAGCGAAATTATGAGCTTGCTTGGTGAAACCGATAATTTATTGGAGAATTTAATTGCCGTGGGACATCGAGTGGTGCATGGCGGTGAAGCTTTTACTCAGTCTGTGATAATTGATGATGAGGTTTTAAATCAAATCAAAGCTTGTTCACATTTGGCACCGTTACATAATCCAGCCAATTTGGTTGGTATTGAAGGAGCGCAAAAGGCTTTTCCTAAGCTTAAGCAAGTGGCTGTGTTTGATACCGCATTTCACCAAACTATGCCAGAACATGCCTATATTTATGCAGTACCTTATGAATGGTACGAGAAGTATGATGTAAGGCGTTATGGTTTTCATGGAACTAGTCATCGTTATGTGACGCAACAAGCTGCGAATATTTTAGATAAGTCGTTATCTAAATGTGCATTTATTAGTGCGCATTTGGGAAATGGTTGTAGTGTTACGGCGGTGCTTAATGGTAAAAGTGTTGATACTTCGATGGGTATTACTCCGTTGGAAGGTTTAGTGATGGGAACCAGATCAGGTGATGTGGATCCAAGTTTGCATGCTTATTTAGCGGATAGGCTTGGGTTAGAAGTGCATGAGATTACTAAAATATTAAATAAAGAAAGTGGTTTGTTGGGTGTTTCTGGAACTGTTTCTGATATGCGCTCAATTGAGCAGGCTTGTGAACAAGGCAATAAACGAGCGATTTTAGCATTTGAAATATTTTGTTATCGTTTAGCTAAATACATCATGGCTTATACAGTACCGCTTAAAAGATTAGATGCATTAATTTTTACCGGAGGAATTGGTGAAAATAGCCCATTGGTTCGTAGCAGAACCATTGAATGGTTAGGTATTTTAAATTTTAAGTTAAATCACACCGCAAACAATAGAACCATTAAAGGAAAATCAGGTATAATTACTAAAGATGACAGTTTAATCGCAGTAGTAATTCCAACTAACGAAGAATTGATGATTGCGCAGGATACTTATAAAATAATTGCGTGAGTCTCGGAGGGAAAGTATGGCTAGAGCATTGATGATTGTCCCTGCTAATATTGATATTAACATGGCAGAGGTGGCTGAAAGTTTTGTTAAAATTATTCAGGAAGAAGAAGTTCCAGTGGAGTCTTTTTTGCCAGTTCAGCAAGAGGATAACGTGTCATCAGGTGAAGTGATAGTTTCTGCAAAAAGAATGTTTGATTTATTGAGCCAAGGAGATGTAAACACGTTGTTGGATGATGTTGTTGCATGTTATCGTCTTCGTGCAGATATTGCTAATCTTGTTGTGGTGCAAGGCTTAACGCTTAAAAATGATCAGCCGTATTTAGATCAAGTAAACATAGATCTTGCTTCTGCCTTGGATGCGCGCGTGATTATTGTAGCGCAAGCTGATGGCAAGACCGCAAAATATTTACAACAGCAAATTGAAATCATTGCGTATCCTTATGGTAAAAGGTTGTTGGGTTGTGTGATTCTTAATTGTGGTAAAAAAATTTCTGCTTGGAATAACAAAATAAAATTGCTTGGCTGTGTAAAAAATATTGCAGAAATTCCGAAAAAAATTGATAGGGCTTGGATCAAAATATTAATGTATTATGGTTATAAGCATAATACTTCACCGTCAGTTTTTTGTTATCATTTGATTGAGCAAGCGCGTGCTGCTAATAAAAAAATTATTCTTCCGGAAGCAGAAGATATACGCATTGTTGCTGCAGCAATGGTTGCTGCTAATGAAAAATTAGCGCGGTGTGTTTTGGTTGGAGATAAACAAAAAATTAAACAAAAATTGAAACAAGTAGCGGCAGAAAAAAATCTGAAGTTGGGAAATGAAATCGAAATAATTGAGCCAAACGAGAAATTAGTAGAAAAATATATTGAGCCAATGGTTGCATTACGTAAGCATAAAGGTTTAACTGAAGCAGTAGCGAAAGTCAAATTACAAGACCCGGTAATTTTAGCTACGATGATGGTGCAGCAG
>JASFHH010000064.1:0-8197 GCA_050123335.1 Gammaproteobacteria bacterium | reverse complement strand
ATCAAAGTTTAAAATTCAAGACCTGACCCCATTATTACCTACCCCGATATTCGTCATTTGATAATCATTTAAATGCTTAAAATAATTCTTATGCAAAAACCACGCATTACTAATTATAAGTGCAACCAATGTCACCACAAACACTCCCGTTACAGCAATTTTAACCGGCTGATAACGGCGATAAGAAATTATCGTAAATAATACTATTACCCCGCCCAAACAAACACCTGCGATCACATCAGTTAACCAATGAACTCCCAAATACAAACGCGACAACGCAATCGCAATACAAAGAATCGCCACCACCCAATAAATATATTTTCGAGCCCTCAAAGGCAAATCTTTAGTAAACATGAACGCAAATAAAACATAAAAAACTATAGATCCCGTAACATGACCGCTTGGAAATGATGAAGTGGTCGGTACATGTAACAATCCAGATGGACGCGGTGAAAAATAAATTAACCTAAATACAAACACTGACCCCAATGCACACACCCAACCAACAAACCAATGAATCGCTGCCAACCAATACCGACGTAAAACCAACCAACATATTAATGCAAACACCACCAAGGTTAGCATTTTATAATAACCAAAACTTACAATCACCACGGCAATTTTATCAAGCGCGCTTGTACGCAGCACTCTAAAAAAACTATGAACATCAGAATTTAAATAAGTTAATGGCCCATGCAATATGACATTTACAAAAAGCAATAAAAACAAAAATCCAAGTATTAACATCACCCCAGCTAACAATAACTGACTACGATCACAAGGATAATCTACACAACGTAATAAACTACAAAACCAAGATTTTAAACGATCTTTTTGCATAATGCTCTTCTACCGTAAACGTCTACCAATTAGTAAAAATTTAAATAACGCACACTGTTTACTTAATTCTTTGGGTAAACCTTTGCAATCAACAACTTTAGCACGCCACATGTAATGCGCCAATAATTGAAAAACACCAGCCTGATCTTTTTCTGTCGCAAGAACCATTCTGCTTTTATGAAAAAACAAAAAATGCTTTGACACTATATAATAACCAACAACCCCAACCCACAATGGTATGTTACCAGGCGTTAATACAATATTTGTTTTCCACAAGCGCATTACAACTGGAAATTTTCCAGCCACAGAATAATTAATCGCGCTCATCATAGGAGGTCTATGCTGATAAAGATCAGCTAACAATGGTCGCCGTTTTGCAAAATCAGTTTGTTGCAATAAATGCTTTACTAAATCAACATAACCACCAACATGAAAATCTTGCCAACCTTGCGCTGCTAATGTTGCTTTAATGTCTTCTAGTGATCCAGCCCATTGTAAGTTTAATAGCTGTGTTGGATGACCAAAACGATCCGTACGATATAATGGAATAATTGGCACAGACTGACTCCACCACTTATGCTCCGAAATAGTATAAACAGGCCAATACCTTTGAAAATTATGCAAATTGGCATTAAAATTTTTATATAAATACCACGTATTAGTAATTGCAAATGCTACTAACACAACAAAAAATATGTCAACAACAGAGATTTTTACCGGCTTATAGCGACGATAAGAAATTATCACAAAAGAGACTATTGCTCCGCCTAAACAAATACCAGCCACTACATCAGTTAACCAATTAAGTCCTAAATACATACGGGATAATGCTACAGCGATACAAATTGTCAGCGCTGCACCGTAAATATATTTACGCAATTCTTTATGCATGTTTCTAGTAAACATAAAAGCAAACAAAATATAAAAAACTACGGTGCTCGTAATAGATAAACTTGGAAATGACAAAACAACAACTGGCGGGTTTAACAACCCAGGCGGTCTCGGTAAAATATACAAATATTGGAACATAATAACCAATATCGCTACAAGTGCACAAGCAAGCAACCAGTGCATAAACGCCAACCAGCGTTTGCGCAACGCAAGCCAACATATTAAAACCGCTGCAATTATAGCTAATATCCAATAATAACCAAAACTCATAATTACTATTGCTATTTTATCGAGCTCTTCTGTCCGTAACCCCCTAAGCAAATAATAAAGTGAATATACCCAATGAACTAACGGGGCATGCAACACAACCGCAAAAGCAAATAATAAAAATGAAATTCCAAATAATAACATAACACCAGCAAGAAATAATTGTCCGCGAGAATAAGGATGATCAGCGCGGCGTAATAAATTACATATCCAACGCTTCGATGGTTGCTGCAACCATTGCTGCCATTTACGATCTAAAATAATTTCGAAATAATTGTGAGTTTTTTGATATAAAATTTTTACTATCCAAAATACCAACCAAATAAAAAATAATAACAACAAAACAAAAACAATTAATTCCGCTGCAATATCTGCGGGCATTGTTAAAGAAACTGTACCTAATACCATCCCTGGCAACATATATATTGGTGCCCAACAAACCGCGGTAAGAAAGCTAATCGGAAAATAACGCTTTGGTGACATTTTAAGCATGCCAGCAATTATTGGTACAATTGCACGTACCGGCCCAACAAATCGCCCAATAAAAATACTTTTACCACCATGCTTAAAAAAGAACACCTCTCCTGTAGACAAAATTTTTGGATAACGGCTAAACGGCCAACAACAGCGAATCTTATCTTTGAAGTGAAACCCCAACAAATAACTTATACCATCACCAAAAAATGCACCACTAATAGCCCAAATAAGCGTAGTCCAAATTGGCAATACCCCCGAACCAATCAGCACTCCAACTGCTGTCATAGTTACCGAACCAGGCACAATTGAGCCAACAATCGCAACCGATTCTGCAAATGCAATCACAAAAGCAGCCACACCACCCCACTGTGCATGCTGATGCAGCCAAATTATGAATAAATGATAGTGACTATGCAATGAAAACCCCAAATATTTATTTGTTACACATAATATATATATTGACGCAGACGAAAATTTTTTGCAAGGATTGCGTTACAAAGTCATTACTACTTTATCACAATCATGTAACGCCTGGTAAAGCTTATCTAACTGTTTTTTAGTTTTTGCAGTAAAAGTGATGGTGATAGCAAGATATTTATGATCAGAACTTTCACGAGTACTAATTGAATTTTTAGCTAAATCTATACTCTGCTTACGAAAAATTGTTAATACTTCCAATTTAAATTCCTGATTATTATGCCCGATAACTTTTAAGTTAAACTCGCAAGGAAATTTCAACAATGATTCATCTTGCTTTTTCTTTGACAAATTACTGTTCCTTATATTCTTGATAAGCAAGTTGCACTTTCTGCCAAATTGGACCAACCTTACCTTTATTAATTAACTTTTTATCCAATTTAATAATCGGCATAACATCACGCGCTGCACTAGTCACCCAAACCTCATCCGCATCAAAAAGCTCCTGCTTAGTAATATTACGCACTTTACAGGAAATTTTAAGCTGTTTAGCCAACTTCAAAATGAGTTCACGCGTAATGCCGCCTAACAAGCGCTTTGATTTCGGCGGAGTTATTAATACATTATCTTTAACAATAAAAAGATTACTGTTGCTTCCTTCAATTGCATATCCATCATGAATAAAAATTGTCTCTGTAGCATTATTAATTTCTGCTTCCTGACTAGCTAAAACATTAGCTAATAATGCAATAGCTTTCACATGGCAATAATCCCAACGAATATCTTTGCGTGTAATCGCGGCATAACCTTTGCATAATTCCTGATAACTCGGAAAATGTGCATCACCCAGCATAACAAACACTGTTGGTCTAACACGACCTTTAGGGAAAATATGAGTGCGTTTTTTATCAGCACCTCTGGTTACTTGTAAATAAATATATTTATCTTTATTCTCTGCCTTATTACGTTTAACTAATTCAATAAAAATATCTTCCCACGTTTTGATGCCAATTTTAATCGGTAATTTAATTGCCTTAAGACTTGCTTGCAAACGTAATAAATGTTCTCTGCTTGCAAATAATTTACCATGATGCACCCCAATTATTTCATAAACACCATCACCAAATAAAAAACCACGATCAAGCGGAGAAATACATGCATGTCTTAATGGCAAATACTCTCCGTTTAAATAAACTATGTCCATAATACCCCAAGATGTGAAATTTATAACAAACGATTTTTTATCAAGCTTGCTCCACTACTGGCAACTCGCGTACTTGCATTTTGCCACTACCAAACCAGCCATGAAACAAACGCGTAAAATGATCCATCGTACGACGGAAAAACCCACCACGATTAACTGTCTTCAAAGCAACTAATGGTACTTGAGCCACTGGTTTATTTTGTATATTTACTACAACATCACCAACCACCTGACCTGCAGTAACTGGCGCCCGAAGATTTTTTTGCGTTTCAATGATAACTTTAGCATGCTTAAATTGTCCTGCAGGAACTGTAGCATATACTCCATTCGACGCCCCAACTGCAAGATGTCTAGATGCACCAAACCAAACTCTAATATGAGACACAGTTTTTCCTGGAGGATAAATTGCATAAGATTTATAAAATCTAAAACCATAATTCAACAAGTGCACACTATCATTAGCTCGTGCTTCATCCGTAGGCGCGCCCATAACCACTGCAATCAACCGCATGCCATTTCTCACCGCTGAAGAAACTAAACAAAACCCTGCTGCATTGGTATGCCCAGTTTTTACCCCATCTGCTCCAGCATAACGCCATAACAATCTATTACGGTTAGGCTGACGAATACCATTATAAGTAAACCACTTTTGTTGATACCATGCATAATATTCTGGGAAATTAAGAATTAATGCTCGCGAAAGAATAGCCAAATCATGCGGGGTTGAGTAATGATTTTCATTAGGCAAACCGGTACAATCAGTAAAATGTGAATTATTCATACCCAGTGCCTTTGCTTGTGTATTCATCATATTAGCAAAAACATCTTGTGAGCCAGATAAAAATTCTGACATCGCAACACATGCATCATTACCTGAAGCAACAATAATACCTTGCAATAAATCTTTAACTGCAACACGATGTCCAATTTTAACAAACATTTTGGAGCCACCCATTCTCCACGCATCTTTGCTAATTAATACCTGATCATCCAATTTAATCGTACCATTATGCAACGCCTGTGAAATCAAATATAACGTCATCATTTTGGTCAAACTCGCCGGCGGCATCATCTTATCCATATTTTTTTGTGCAATTATCGTACCGCTATTAGCATCCATCAAAACATAAGCACGAGCCTTCACATTAGGCGGCGCAGGAACAATAGCCGGCATTGCTGTAGACATTGGAGATTGTGTTGGTTGCATAGTAACCGAATCCGTGGCCGTTACTGCTTGCGGCAAACTATTTGCACAAGCCATTCCAGTACAAGCCAATAATATAGTAAAAACAAGGAAAATACATTTTTTTGCGCCATAAATCATAAGAAAATTCCTTAAAACTGAGGTTGTTCAAAGGAATGAATTTTAGCAGGGCTGGATCGATTTCACAATAAATAAAGGGGCCGGGTCTTTACTTATTACAAAGCTTCACACTTGTAATAAGTAAAGACCCGGCCCCTATAATCTGACACCTAATCTAATCATTTATTACATAAGTCCTAACCACCATGTCACCCAAACGCTGATTCTTGCTTGAAGAAGCAATCGCAATCACCGCAACCAGATAAAAGAAAAGCCCATCAATAATACGCATCAGATTTCTGACCAAAGACTGCCACCACGACATCAGTTGACCGTTTTGATTTACAACCTTGGTTTTAGCAATATACTTACCAATAGTTTTTCCAGTTATTTTTTCTAATACCACAAAATAAAACAACATAATTAAATACATAAGCCATGCGAAACCACCTTGTATATGATATGTGTTAGTAGCATCAATTTTCGTACCAAATACTCTAAAATAAACAAACATAAACACAACTAACACAATCACATCAATCACACCGCCTAAAATTCTTTTACCCAAATTTGCTACATTTTCAACCATAAGAACACCTTCCTTGATGTTTGTGAATTTATTGCAGCACAAATGTCTTGCTAACACTTACGCTTCCCTTGCCAATTTTGTCATACACTTTCATATGAATTTTATATTTACCCGATGCTAAGACGCTTGAAGTTTTCATATACACATGTGGAGATTTAGCTGCGTTATTTTCAAGTTTTATATGTCCATGTTCACCCAGCATGCTTGTTTTTAGTAAAATGACTTTGCCGTCAGGATCAGTAACTTTAGCATCAATATCAAACCAATTTAACCCATCTTTACCTGATTTAAATTCACCGACATTTAATAACACTAAATAAACATCCTCTCCTTTTTTGAATATTCCATCTTCTGCAGGCATCAATTTTCCATCAGAAGTCATTCTAGCTAATACTGCCTTCTGATAATTTAAACCATATGCAGCAGAAGATGCGCGACAACCATAAATCATTAAAAACGAGGAAAAAATAAGAATAAATAAAATCGAAGCTTTCGTCATCCGTGACATACTTGCTACTCCTTGCAACAATTATCTGGCACCTGACTTCCTACTTCAGTATAAAAGTCTCGGTAACACTTAGCGTTCCTTTGCCAATTTTGTCATAAATTTTCATTTGCATTCTATATTTGCCGGACTCCGCTGATTTAGGAGATTCTACAAATACATGTGGATATTTTGCCATATTGTCTTCAAGTTTCACATGCCCTTTTTCACCTAGCATGTTTTTTTTCATAAAAACAACTTTGCCGTCATTATTAGTAATTTTAACATCAATATCAAACCAATTTAAACCGTCTCTGTCTGGTTTAAACTTGCCGACATTCATTAACACAAAATAAATCTTCTCTCCTTTCTTAAACACTCCATCTTTCACTACTGACAATTTACCATCAGCACCTTTCCTAGCCAACACAGCTCGCTGATAATCTAAATTATATGAAACTGAAGAAGAGGTGCGACAGCCATAAACCATTAAAAAAGAGAAAAAAACAAGAACAACCAAAATCGAAGCTTTCATCATCCGTGACATAATTGCTACTCCTTGCAATAATTAAGCTAACAATTTTATTGTGGCAAAAATTAAATCAGATGTCAATATTGCCGCAGTGATATCTCTCCTGCAGGAAAAATCTTAATCTTGCCAGACTGAGTTTCTAAACGTAAATATCCATGCTCATCAATACCTCTGGCAACTCCTGTTACTTTGCCATCAGGTGTAACAATACAAACCGGCTGATCCAAACAAATATCCAGTTGCTTACATTTTTGCATAAATGCAGCCAAACCTTCTTGCTGAAATAAACTCAGTTTATCCATAAATTGATCAATCAACACTCCAGCCAACTGATTACGATCAAACAATTTACCCGTAATACGATGAAGGTCAACCCATGGTTGGTCAATTGCCTTCTCAGCCGCTGCCGGCATATTAACATTCAGCCCCACACCAATAACAGCATTACTTATTCCATAAGCTTCGCTGGCAATCTCCACTAACACACCTGCTAATTTACGACCTTGCCACAAAACATCATTTGGCCATTTCAAACCAATATCTTTAATGCCTAAAGAATGCAATGCGTCTATTATCACCGTCGCTATCACCAAACTTAAACCAGCCAAACTACCAATACCCTTAGCAAACGGCCATAATATTGACAAATAAATATTTGCTCCAAAAGGAGAAAACCACCGCCTTCCAAGCCTTCCTTTTCCACCAGTTTGCTGCTCAGCCAAGCAAACACGAACTTCACCCTGCTTTGCTTTAAATGACATGGCACGTTGCATTAAATACGTATTGGTTGAATCGATTTGTTCAAAAATCTCGATCTTTTTAATCTGCTTAAGACAGTCTCGCGAAATATGTTCTTCTATTTTTTTTAAACTCAATAAAATTGGATCATTCATCATAACGCGCCAGTTTAGCTTAATTATGGATAAAAAAGTATACAAATCTAATTAAAAACCAGTATAATGCCAATGCTCGTCTGGTCGCGGACGAGTGCAGAATGGTGTCTGACACCTTTAGGTGTCAGACACCCATAAAATCAAATAGTTAACAATAATTTGGAGAACACTATGTCAGATATTTTTGAACTAGAAGCAAAAGTGCGTAGTGACATAGGGAAAGGTGCGAGCCGCCGCCTACGTCGCAAAGCAGATCTTATCCCGGCAATTATTTACGGCGCTAATCAAGAACCATTTTTA
>JASFHH010000063.1:0-8375 GCA_050123335.1 Gammaproteobacteria bacterium | reverse complement strand
CTATGGTATGATTTTCAAGCTTAAGATCACTGCCGTCATACCAAATTTCGAAATCTGTCTCACGAAACATGGGGTGAAATTTATAAATAGCAGCTAAATTTAATGTTTCTCCATGGCGGGCAGGGTAATGCATTGGATTAACGCATACACCATTACCGATCCAGCATGAAGTATCGCGTGTAAAATATAAATTAGGCAACGGCGGTAATAAAAAATCCGTTGGTCTGCATTGCGTGCCTACCAAGCCTAGCGGTTTAATCGGTGTTTCTTCCCAAGTAAGCCCAGAGGTTAGGTGTAATGCTAGTTGTGCAGAATCAAGATCAGTAAGAAAAGCGTATAAGTGGTCTCTCAAAATTGAATAATGATATATGCGGTTAATTGTATGGTTAAGTAACCAGCGTCGTGCAATTTCATCTTCTAATGTTTCTTGTAACAAGTCATGTAGTAAATATGTTTGAACCCCGTGTTTTTTTAGAATATTTTCAAAGTGCACGTGTTCTTCAATAGCTTTTTCCGCCCAGGGAATGTCATCAAATAACAAATCATGACAATTGCTGGGGGTTAGGCGTTTCAAGGCAAAGTCTGGTCGGTGAATTAAAACTTTTGTTAATTTACCGATTTCTGAGTCTATGCGCATAACTTGGTTCCTATGGATAATTTACTATTAACCAGTTTAGCAAAATCAGAAAAAATAGTCTTGCAACAAATTATAATTTTTAGTATCTTGTTATTTTAATGAATAAACTAATTGTCTCCTTGGACATCGATGATTTTTCCAGGGCTTCCCAGCTGATCGATATTCTTTCTTCTTCTGTTTCTCATTTTAAGGTAGGTATTGCTCCGTTTGTTAATTTTGGTGATAAATTGTTGGAAAAATTAGTGTTTTCTGAAAAAAAAGTTTTTCTTGATCTTAAATTCCATGATATTCCCAATACAGTTAAAAAGGCAGCGCAGGCAGCTGCTAGCCGCGGCGTATTTATGATGAATGTGCATTGTTTGGGTGGGCAGCGTATGATGGAGGCGGCGGCCGAAGGGGTGGCGAATGCATTACACAAGCCTTTATTGCTTGGTGTTACCATCTTAACCAGTATGACGACGCAAGAAATGCAGTCTCTTGGCATGCAAAGCGAGGTGCAAGAAAAAGTTTTGGAATTAGCAAGGTTAGCTAAAAAATCTGGGCTTGATGGTGTGGTTGCTTCAGCGCAAGAAGCTCTTATGATTAAAAAAGAACTAGGGAGGGATTTTCTGGTAGTGACACCTGGCATCAGACCAACTTGGACAATGCTTCAATGCGATCAGCGACGAGTGTTAACTCCGGGTCAGGCAGTTGAAGCCGGTGCTGATTATATTGTAGTAGGTCGGCCAATTATCCAGGCAGATGATCCGGTATATGCTGCAAAAAAAATTATTCAAGAATTAGAAGAGATGACAAGTGAAACAAAGTAAAGTAGAGATTTTAGACAAGCTTGAAATGACCCGCATTTTAAAACGTATGGCGCATGAGATTATTGAAAACAATCGCGGTACTAAAGATTTAGTTATTATTGGAATAAAAACTCGTGGCGACTGTTTGGCCAAGAGAATTGCAAAATACATAGAATCAATCGAAAAAACGGAAATTGCGGTAGGCGCAATCGATATAACTTTATATCGGGATGATTTGACCGAAATTGATACCCAGCCTTTGGTGATGATGCATTCAACTGATATTCCATTTGATGTTACTAAAAAGAGAATTGTTTTGGTGGACGATGTTTTGTATACAGGCCGAACTGTACGTGCAGCGCTTGATGCATTAATAGATTTAGGTAGGCCGACTAGCATACGTTTGGCGGTATTAATTGATCGTGGTCATAGGCAACTTCCTATTCAGGCAGATTTTATTGGCAAAAAAATTACAACATCTAAACGCGAACAAATTCAAGTTAATCTAAAAGAAGTTGATAAAAAAGAAAATGTAGTATTGGTGAAATTATGAAAAAATGGCACAAAAAACATTTATTAGGAATTGCAGATTTAAGCAAGGATGAAATAAATTTAATCTTTGATCAGGCCAAAGGTTTTAAAGAAGTTTTGGCACGGCCAATTCCTAAAGTTCCTGCATTGCGTGGTACAACTATCGTCATGTTATTTTGCGAACCTTCAACACGCACGCGCGCTTCATTTGAATTAGCAGCAAAACGTATTGGTGCTGATACTATGAATATGTCGGTAGCATCATCAAGTTTTGTTAAGGGCGAAACACTAAAAGACACTATTCTTAATATCGAAGCAATGCGCGCAGAAATTGTAGTGATGCGGCATAGTTGTGCTGGATCTTCCAGGATGTTGTCGCAATGGTGTAGCGCTTCGGTGGTAAATGCAGGAGATGGTTTTCACGAGCATCCAACGCAAGCTTTGCTGGACACATTTACCATGCATGAAAAATTTGGAGATTTAAGCGGCTTAAAAGTTAGTTTAATTGGTGACATTGCACATTCACGGGTAGCATTAAGTAATATTTTTGCGTTAAATAAATTGGGCGCGCGGGTAACTTTGTGTGGTCCAAAAACTTTGATTCCAAAAGAGATTGAAAAACTCGATGTTAATGTTACTTATGATATTAAAGAAGCAATAAGCGAAGCTGATGTACTTAATGTATTACGGATTCAGTTAGAACGTCAGCACGAAGCATTTTTTCCAACTATTCGTGAATATGTACAGCGTTTCGGCATAAATAAAAATTTATTAAAAAAATACGCAAAAAAAGATGTTGTGGTGATGCATCCAGGACCTATTAATCGAGAAGTAGAACTAAGTAATGATGTTGCTGATGGTGAACACGCAGTTATATTAGAACAAGTAACTAATGGAGTTGCGGTAAGAATGGCTGTTTTGTATTTATTAAGGGGGGGCAATGAAAATATTGATTAAAAATGGCAAAGTAATTGATCCCAGCCAAAAGAGAAATGGTGTTGCAGATATATTAATCGAAAATAAAAAAATTATTTCGATAGAAAAAAATATTCGAGCCAAAACAGATAGAATAATTGACGCGCACGGAAAAATTATATCTCCTGGGTTTATTGATATGCATACGCATTTGCGCGAACCAGGTGAAGAAAATAAAGAAACTATTGCGAGTGGTGCGCGTGCTGCACTTTACGGCGGTTTTACTACAGTTTGTGCAATGCCGAATACAACGCCTTCATGCGATAATGCAGCGCAAATACAATTTGTATTAGATAAAGGAAAACAAGCGGGTTTTGCTAATGTTTTCCCGATTGGTGCTATAACCAAAGATCGTGCTGGCAAAGAAATGACAGAAATGGCTGAAATGCAGCAAGCAGGGTGCGTTGCAGTTTCCGATGATGGTGGATCGGTTGATGATACCAAATTATTGCGCCGCGCGATGGAGTATGCGGCAATGCTTAGATTGCCAGTAATTTGCCATTGCGAAGATAAAAATTTATTCGGCAAAGGTGTAATGCATGAAGGATATTGGTCGACTTTTTTGGGTTTGCGTGGTATTCCTTCCGAAGCTGAAAGCATTATTGTTGGGCGCGATATCCAATTAGCAGCATTAACAGGGGTGCATTTGCATATTGCGCACGTAAGCACAGCTCAAAGTGTTGATTTGATTCGCCAGGCAAAAAAACGGGGGGTTAAAGTAACCGCAGAAGCAACGCCGCATCATTTTACTTTAACTGATGAAGCGTTACAAAATTATGATACCAATTGCAAAGTGAATCCGCCATTACGTTCTAAAGCAGATGTTAAAGCAATCTGCAAAGGATTAAAAGATGGTACGATTGACACAATCGCAACAGATCACGCGCCGCATTTGCAAGTCGATAAAGAAAAAGAATTTGATTATGCGCCGTTTGGTTTGATTGGTTTGGAAACCGCTTTATCTTTGGCGATTATGCAATTAATTGATAGGAAAATTTTAACTTGGCCGGAATTAATTAATAAGTTATCTTGTAATCCAAATAAAATTTTACGACTTAACAAAGGGACTTTAAAACCAGGGGCAATTGCAGACATTACAATTATTGATCCGGAAAAAATCTGGCGATATACTAAAGATCAAATAAAATCTAAATCCCATAATTCTCCATTTGTTGATTGGGAAATGAAAGGTAAAGTTGAAACCGTAATCTTAGCAGGTAAAATATGGGAGCTTTAAACCTTGTTGCTAAAATAATCACAAATGAAATGATTGCAAAAAATCATTTTGTGATGCGCATTAAGGCGCCAGAAATTGCAAAGCTTGCTATTCCTGGTCAAATTGTCACGGTCAAAGCGCATGTTAGAAATTACGATCCTTTAATCAAAATTCCTTTAGGTGTGCATAAAAAACACGTTGATGGAATTAGTGTTTTATATAATGTTGTTGGTGTTGGCACGGAAATTTTAAGTAAACTAAAAACGGATGATGAAATTGATATTTTAGGACCGCTAGGAAATGGGTTTAATGTCACGGAGCATAAAAACAATTCATTGATTGCTGGGGGTTTTGGTGTAGCTCCGCTTTATGCGTTAGCGGAAGAGTTAATACAACAGCAAAAAAATGTTGCGGTATTTTTGGGAGCTAGAACTAAAGATTTGCTTGTTTGTGTAGATGATCTTAAGAATTTAGGTGCGACAGTTTATATTGCAACTGAAGATGGATCGCGTGGTGAAAAATGTTTGGTGACAGAATTATTATCTAAACATTTGATGGAAAATATGATGCTTTATGCATGTGGCCCAAATCCAATGTTAAAAGCTGTTGTACGCGTTGCACGTGAACACAAAATTCCGGCGCAAGTGACGATGGAAGCGTATATAGCTTGCGGTATTGGAGCTTGTCGTGGATGTGCGATTGAAACCAACGAAGGCTATAAAATGTGTTGCCAAGATGGTCCGGTGTTTGATGTTGGGGACGTATAAAAAATGCCAATTTAGCTTTAATTTGAACTTGTGATTTTACAATATGTTTGTTTTGTAAAATCACAAGTAACCAAGCATGCACATAACCATAATAGAATACGGATTTAACATGCGCGGTAGTTGTCACAGAAATTGACTGAGTATTTAATTGGGTTTAGTGGTAATTACCGCGCATGCAAGACTGAAGTTTTTTTAAAGCTATGATGATGCGCGGTGACTCATTATTTTACAGCAACAAGCTGGTTGTAAAATAATGAGTTCCAATTTAAACTGGCAGTGTAAATTTCGCATCGTCAAAGGAAAGCAGTATAAATGAACTTAGAAACAACAATCGGCAAAATTAAATTCAAAAATCCTATCTGGGTTGCATCAGGGACATTTCGTTATGGCGAAGAGTTTGCGGATTTTTTAGATTTATCGAAAATTGGTGCGATTATTACTAAAACAGTAACGTTAGAACCGCGCAAAGGTAATCCGCCGCCGCGTTTAGTCGAAACTGCGGCTGGATTATTAAATTCAATTGGTTTAGAAAATAAGGGTGCTGCAAATTTTAAAACAAAACATTTTAATCGATTAAAAAATATTGATACAAAAATTATTGTAAACATTGCTGGAACTTCAGCAGAAGAATTTGCAGAGTGTGCTGAAATTTTAGCAGAAAATAATTTTCCGCATGCATTTGAATTAAATTTATCGTGCCCTAATGTTCAACACAAGCAAAGCAAATACCGCTTGTTAGCGCAAGATCCAAATTTAACTGAACAAATTGTTGCATCAGTAAAAAAGAAAGTTAAACAACCAATAATTGTCAAGTTAACTCCAAATGTTACTGATATTGCAGAAATTGCGTACGCAGCAGAACAAGGTGGAGCCGATGCAGTTTCTTTGGTAAATACTTACATTGGTATGGCGGTTGATGTACACGCGATGAAACCATTGTTGGGAAATATAATTGGCGGTTTAAGCGGTCCTGCGATTAAACCTCTTGCGTTGCGTGCCGTGTGGGAAGTTTATAAAAAGGTTTCAATTCCAATTATTGGTATCGGCGGGATTATGTCAGGAATTGATGTTGCTGAATTTATGTTATGCGGAGCTTCCGCTGTGCAGATTGGTACTGCAAATTTATTAAACCCACAAGCGTACGATAAAATTTCCGCTGAGTTTTTTGATTATTTACAAACAAAAAAAATTACTTCATTGGATCAAATTGTTGGGAAGTTAAGCGATTAATTTGCCAAAAAATAATTTGCATTTTAAAAAGTTTTTTATTTTTTTACTTTTGTAACTTTTCTGCTAATTTCTAAGAATGGTAGTTTAAATTTGAAGTTAGTTTCTTGCTGACTAACTATTAGTTCATTATCTAGTAAATTAGTAACAATCCCCGTGCTATTTTCAAAAATTTTGACCTGCTCTTTATCGGTTTTAGCCTTAGCGAAGCTGTATACGGTTTGAGTTAATTCTTTAATTTGGGCAAAAGTTTCAATTATTGCTATAGTTGTATCAACAGCTTGCGGGCTTTTCAGGATTGTAGCAAGCATATAGAGCCCTTTTTCTGTAAAAGCTTTTGGTAATGTTGTTGAATGTTTTAAAGAATTGAACCGGTGGAAATTTTCCACCAGTTCTAATTTTTCGCTTTTTTTCAAGGCAAATATATAATTTTCAGGGAATTTGTTTGGATTGTTTTTCACGGCTTTATTAATGTCCCTAGTCTCAACACCATACAATATGGCTATATCACTATCCAAAATAATTTTTTGTTTCCTTATTTCTATAATCTTGGATTTTACTTGATCATATGTTATTGGCTGTACTAAATTTTTTGTTAAAAACGGAGAAAAATAGCAAAAAAACAATTATTTTTTAATTTCTTAAGATTGCGTTAAGAATCAATTGTTATAATAGAAACAAAATGGTGATATTTGTCAGTTAAATGGGGAATATCGATTTTGTAACAACAATAAAGAGAGAAAAAATGAATTTTTACCTTGGCCGCTTTCCAGATTCAAAAACCATGTCCCCCACATCTATAGAAAAAACTTTGTCAATGAGATTAACTAAAGTGGATGCAAAATTTACCCTCCTTTGGCGATGCATAGAAAACAAAAAAATTGTTCAAAAAGCTATAAAAAAACTCAAAATACAAACAATAATTGATGCGAAACAAAGTTATAATAAAATATTAAATAATAAATCGTATAATAAAATAAGAACACTAGTTGAAAATCGGCTAAAAACAATACAAAAGCTTGAAAAATCTTTCTTTAACCAAAAATTTTTAGAGATAAAAAAAGATTGTAAAGAGTTATTAGAAAGAGCGCGAGATTATGATGCTAGCATAAAACTAAAAAAAGAATGTCTGAGGTTTTTAGAAAAAGTTAATCTAACTAATTATAAAGACATAAAATTAAATATTCAAAATATAATAAAAGAAATTAATAAAGCTATACCTTCCTTTTTAAGATCTGAATTAAATAAAATTAATAAAAAATACGATCTGGTTATGAAATATTACAATATTTCAAATAATGATATGGATAGTTTTGTGGTTTTGCCATATGATTTTTTGCAAGAAAATAGGGAAGAAAATCCGGAACAACTGATTAAAAAACAGGTTTCAGAAAACGCGCCGTCAGTCAGAAAGGAATATGAAAAATTTCTTAAAAAAATTAAGGGCGCAGGCTTTAAGGTAATGGAAATGGAATGTAATTTGAGGATTAAAAAATTAGACCAAATAATAAAAAATTGTAAGAATAATCAAAAAATTTGTAATATTCTTTAATTGCGTTGAAGTAACTAAAAAGCAAGATGATTCTCAGATTCTAAAGTTTTGTTATGCAGAACCATATTCTTTGCGGTAAGCTTCTACTTTTTCTGTAAAATTAGAAAATTCAGCAGAGGTTTTTAAATAAGCTAAAATATCTTCAAGCGTTATGATGCTTATTACTGGGATATTATATTTTTGTTCGATTTCCTGGATTGCGGAGGTTTTTCCGGTACCGCGTTCTTGCCGATTTAATGCGATGCAAATTCCACTTAATTGAGCATTATTTTCTTTTATCAAAGGCATTACTTCGCGAACCGCGGTGCCTGCAGTAATTACGTCATCAATCAATAAAATTTTTCCTTGCATGAGTGCGCCAACTAGTTTACCGCCCTCGCCGTGACTTTTTGTTGTTTTACGATTAAAGCAAAATGGTTTATTAATATTATGCTTTTGTGCCAAAGCAATTGCGGTGCTTACAACTAATGGAATGCCTTTGTACGCCGGCCCAAATAATATATCAAAATTTAACTTGGTGGCATTTATTGCTTGTGCATAAAATTCTCCAAGATGAGCAATCATTTCCCCGGTATTAAACAGCCCTGCGT
Organism: Gammaproteobacteria bacterium; assembly: GCA_050123335.1. Lineage (GTDB taxonomy): Bacteria > Pseudomonadota > Gammaproteobacteria > UBA12402 > UBA12402 > JASFHF01. The sequence continues at coordinate 92 of JASFHH010000063.1, read as the reverse complement.
TAAAAAAATATGGACTAATGCGGCCTGATTTTAAGGTAAATTCACCAAAACGAATTACTTCATGTTTAAGACAAAATTCAATAAATTGTTTT
>JASFHH010000062.1:0-8629 GCA_050123335.1 Gammaproteobacteria bacterium | reverse complement strand
GCTACCGCTTTTTCTTCCCCAGCCCAAATTGGCACAACAAATTCTGCTGCCTCTGCTAATGGTGATTCGGGATTATTAGTAATTGTTGCTGTAATTGCTCCCTTAGCACGTGCAGCCTCCATCATGGCACAAATATCAGGGCTTTTTCCAGACTGTGAAACACCAATCACCAAAGCATCAGCAAGTTGTAAATCAGCACAATATGTAGTAATGACTGACGGAGCTGCAGAAGAAGTTACTAAACCCAATTTGGTTTCTAATAAATATTTAGCATAAGTACACGCATGATCAGAACTACCACGCGCAATAGTTACCGCAAATTTAGGTTTAGCAAGATGCACTCGTTCACATAATGATTTCAAGACCTGCAAATTTTCTTGCAGCTGCTTGGCTATAACTTTAGGCGTCTCTCGCGCCTCTTGTTCCATTATAGTTGACATATTAAACCCTCAAAAATTATCATACAACATATTTAAATATGTTGTAGTATACTATAATAATTGTACAATATTTGATGGTCAATTAACACCAACAGGTTATTATTATGAAAAAAAATATCTTTATTGGCATCGCTGGCGCATCAGGATCCGGTAAAAGTCTGCTTTCAAGCACCATTGTGAATGAATTAGGCTCCAAAGAAGTCGCAGTAATTTCGGAAGATTCTTACTATAAACCTTTTTATGAACTGTCAATTGAAGAACGTACCAAAATAAACTTTGACCATCCTGATTCATTAGAGCATTCTCTAATTGCGGAACATTTAAGCAAACTGCAAAGCGGCAAAACGATAGAAATCCCTATTTACGACTTTGCAACATATTCCAGAACCAAACAAACCAGAACTGTAGGACAACATACGATAATTGTACTGGAAGGCATTTTGCTGTTCACTGATGAGAAATTGCGCAATCTATTAGATATCCGAATTTTCATGGGAACGCCTTTAGACATCTGTTTTATTCGGCGCCTACGCCGTGATATTGAAGAACGCGGACGTTCAATCGAGTCAGTGCTGGATCAATATGAACAAACTGTAAGACCTATGTATTTCCAATTTGTCGAGCCATCCAAACGCCATGCAGACATTATTGTGCCCCGCGGCGGCCAAAACCGCATCGCAGTTGATTTAATTAAAGCAAAAATACGAGAATTACTGTGAAACAGCTATAACTGCCTGTGACCGCTATTTAAAAACTAAAGCACATAACAAATCTAAAATCGCCAAGAATACAACAACAACTATTGAGATTTGATACCCATAATGTACTATAATCCATCCCACTATCACGGGAAATACATACACTCCAATAAAATATGATAATGAAAAATAACTGATTGCTTCAGCACGATGACAAGCTGGGTGAACCGACATATACGACGTTTTCTCTCATTCATCCATAATATGTCGAGGATTGCAGTCCTTGTTAAAAAAATACTTTATAACTTGCAAGAAATTGACGAGAAGTTTTAGATTTTTTTTGACTATTATTTACACCAGAGTTTCTGGTAGAATTATTGTGTGACCAAAATGAAGAAGTATTGTGTTGATTGTTAGAGGGAACTATTAATTCATTAAACGGATTTGGATGATTATACGTGTTAAAGTTATTTGTTTGTGTCGCGTCTACATATAAACCTGTGTTGTCGCGATCATTTCGCATCGAAGTATACTTGCTTGACATGAGCCGTGGCTCTATTTTTGGTACTTTGCCTGGCTTTATGTTAGCTTTGTGAAGTTTTTTCTCAATATTTGAAAATAATTTTCTATAAGAATCAACTGACTTATCCAATTTGCCGGTGGTTTTATTACTATAGACATATATAGTGATTTGTTTTCCCTCCACAGAATATTCTTTTTCTTTCCAACTCATTACCTTAAGGCTTGAAACCCCATTTTTTTCATTTAGCAAATCTTTTTTCATAATATTCCAAGCTTTTTCTAAATCATCCTGATGAACGGAAATATGAAATTTCCATCCAGAAGGGCTAAAAGGGAAGGATATTTTTCTTGGCATGTCTATTTGTGTAAAGCAATGGTCATCATTGAAATGATGGCAAAATACATATGCACTTTTTTTTACATAAAAGACCTCATAAAAATCTGATTCTTCTTTAGTTAAATTTTTGTATAATGTTAATTCGGCTTTTGTGAATTTCGAAGTATTTTGTTTTTTAAGTTTTGCTTTTGCTTTTTTTATTTTACTGCTCATTTTTGATGGCAACTTTGTTTTATTTGACCACTTATTCATAACCAATAAATTTGGATTTGTTAGTGATTTATCGAATACTGACCCTACAAAATTAACATTATTAAAATTAACGATCCAATCGTTTATATTTGTAAGTTTAGCATTTTCGAAATTAGATCCAGAAAAATCAATAGGTACCCCAAATCCTAGTAAGAAAGATGCTTTATTAAAAGTTGAATTTCTAAAATTTGTACAACGTGCTTGAGTCTCATGTATACGGTCGCAGCCAATTGATTTGTAAGTTTTTTCGGAGTCAAATTTCGTCTCATCAAAGTTGGAATTACTACAATCTGCTTCATTAAGAATAGCTCCTTTAAAGTGGCAACGTGAAAAATTGCTTCCATTCATTTTTGCATTCGTTAAATTAACCAAATCGAAACATACTCCTTTAAATAGAGGATCTTTTATTTTAGATAAATCGATGCCGCTTAAATCAAGATAACCAGAATTATCTCTTTGATATGAATCTCCTTTAAATAAAGAGGATAAAGATATTGAATTCCGGGATGATTTGTATGGAGTATGTTTTCGATATTCCTTGATTGCATTAAGCAATTTTGTGCGTGTAATTTTTTTTGGCATTACATAAAAAACTTTTTAAAAAATTTATTAACTAATACTAATATAGTATATTTACAGCACATCGCAAAAATTTCATAGTAATATTATTCTCAGCAAACAAATTTTGTGGTAAAGTAGAATAATTTTTCGAGTTACGGAGGACTAAATTAATGCCCAAAAATAACCAATCACAGCCGCAACCTATTTGTTATTCAACCACTTTTTCTGTTTTCAGAAAGCTCTGATAGCATGGGTGAACAGATAATTCAGTTTACCGATGGCGATTACAGCAAAGCTGATGGAATTACCTTTATTGATGCCAAAAATGATGCTGAAGCGATTTCAATGTTTTTGCATGAATTTCGTGATTCACCAAAAACTCTGCGCTCATACGCCAAGAAAATCGAACGCTTGCTGTTATGGTGCATCCACAAAGGAAAAACCAATATTTCAAGTCTTAACCGTAATCACCTTGCAGTTTGATATGGCTCAGATAATGGCGTTGCAGGTGGCTTGATGATGATGAGTGACAGAAAACGCCGTATATGTCGGTTCACCCCAAGCTCTGGCAACGCTTACCGCCATAAATTGCAAAACAGGATACACTAATCCATATGACATACTGAATAAAGCGGTTATTATCATATACAAATATAAATTATTTTTAATTATTTAAGCTTACAATTGTCAGATGAAATTCGATAATCACTTGGATTATCATTTGATCGCGGAAAATTTACTCCAGGTTTTAATTGGTGCAGCCAAATTAAAAAGTTTTTGCGGCTACTTTCTAAATTATGTTGCTTTAACCAACAAATATAATACGGAATCACTAATTTACCTACACTATTAAATGACAAAGCTAAATCATGATATGAATATTGATATGTTACTGTCTGCATTGGATAATCATGCAAAATCAACACAATTGCCGAAGCCAATCCTGTTCTATCAGCCCCAGCCCTACAGTGAATTAACACCGGTTTAGGCACTGTTCTCAGAAGATTAACTAAATTTTTCAGTTGCACAATATCAGGAAACTTTTTAGGCGACATTCTTAAATGAAACAAAGAAATTTTTAATGCATGACATGCACGAGCTTCTGCTTGATATCTTGGATCGGTAAAATGCAAAGAACGCAAATTAATGACGGAACGAATTTTATATCTTTCTTTTATCTTTGCTAGCTGTCTTGCTGAAGGTTGAGCGCAACGATAAACTTTCCCAGGAATTACCGTATGAAAATTAAAACGTATTGAAAAGTAAATTGCTAGCGCAACTAGCACTAGTACTATTAATGTTCCAATTATTCTTTTTAAAATTTTACTCATTATTCCCCACTTCCATTCTGTCATCCCGCGGCCCAGTCAGTTGAGCGCGGGATCCATGAACTCTAGTATCTCCTGGATACCGCGGTCAAGCCGCGGTATGACAAACACATCATTTCAACATCCGCAAAAATTCATCTTCATCTATAACTTTAATTCCTAGTTGTAATGCTTTGTTTAATTTAGATCCTGCAGCCTCACCAGCAACAACTAAATCAGTATTTTTGGAAACGCCTGAACTCACATGTGCACCAAGTTGCTGTAGTTTTTCCTTAGCTTCTTCACGCGTCATCGAAGATAACGCACCGGTTAAAACCACCGATTTTCCCGCTAAAGGCTGCGCACCTTTACGCTCTTCCATTTTCGGCCAATGAATTCCAGCTTTTAGTAACGCCTTAATTACTTCTAAATTATGTTTTTGTTTAAAAAACACACAAATATACTTGGCTACCACTGGCCCTATATCTGCAACTTGTTGCAATTCTTCTTTATCTGCTTTAGTTATCGAATCTAAATCTTTGAAATACAATGATAAACTACGAGCTGTTGCCTCACCTACTTCACGAATTCCTAAAGCATATAAAAACCTCGCCAAAGTAGTTTTTTTACTTTTTTCTAATGCATCCAATAAATTTTGCGCTGACTTTTCCGCCATGCGTTCTAAACCAGCTAATTGATCTAATTTTAAGCGATACAATCCATCAACGTGATTAACTAATCCTTCATCTACTAGTTGATCAACCAACTTATCCCCTAATCCTTCAATATCCATCGCTTTTCTAGACGCAAAATGTTTGATCGCTTCTTTGCGCTGAGCTGCACAATATAAACCACCACTACAACGCGCAATCGCTTCACCTTCTGCCCGCACCACCAAAGACTTACACACTGGACAATGTTTAGGTAATTTTATTTTTTCCGTTTTCTTCGGTCGCCGTTCTTTGATCACAGAAACAACTTCTGGAATTACATCTCCTGCGCGCCGAATAATTACAAAATCTTTCACACGAATATCTTTGCGTTCAATTTCATCCATGTTATGCAAAGTCGCATTACTAACCACCACTCCGCCAATATTAACTGGTTTTAGGCGAGCAACTGGAGTTAACGCACCGGTACGTCCCACTTGAAATTCAACTGCTTGAACTTCAGTTAACTCTTCTTGTGCTGGAAACTTATGTGCAATTGCCCAACGCGGCGCCCTGGAAACAAAACCTAATTCCTTTTGCAATTTATTTTGATCGACTTTATATACTACGCCATCAATCTCAATCGGCAAATTTTCCCGTTCTTTGTTAATCTTTTGATAATAACGCAAACATTCTTCCCAACCTTTAACTACTGCGGTTTCCGGCACAACTGGTATTCCATATTTTTTTAACTGTTTCAACGTGTTGCTATGCCTATCTTCGAGGTTTCCTTTAATTACTTGGCCTATTTCATAAGCAAAAAAAACAAGTGGCCGCTTTGCAGTAATTTTCGAATCCAACTGGCGTAAACTTCCTGCTGCAGCATTCCTGGGGTTAGCAAAAACTTTTTCTCCTCTTTTTGCTGCTGCTTGATTTAATCGGTTAAAACCAGCCTTGGGCATTACCACTTCACCACGCACTTCTAAAATGCGTGGATAATCATCACGCAAATGCAATGGCACTGACTTAATGGTTTTTACATTCTGTGTCACATCCTCCCCAGTTGTTCCATCACCACGAGTTGCCGCCCGCACTAAAACACCTTCCTCATAAAGCAAACTAATTGCTAATCCATCCAATTTTGGCTCACAAGCATATTCGATTATCTGATCAGTTTTTAAGCGATCATGAATGCGCTTATCAAATGCTCTTAATTCTTCTTCAGTAAAAGCATTTTCTAAAGACAGCATTGGCATAGTATGCTGAGCTTGTTTAAATGACGTCAATGGCGCCGCACCTACCCGCTGGGTAGGTGAATCCGGAGTTTTAAGTTCTGGGTATTTTGCTTCTAAATCCTGTAATTGACGAAACAAACGATCATATTCGCTATCAGGAATAGTAGGAGCATCCAACACATAATAACGATAATTATGCTCCCTGATGGCTCTCACGAGCTTCTCAGCCTGTTTAATGATTTTACTACCTGCTGACATATACTTTTCCGTTATCAAAACACGAGTATTAACAAATTTTCACCAAAATACAATTATTCATTCCAAAAAATGTAATTTATCACACTTTTTCGTTCCAAAAAGTGTGATTTTTTACATTTTTTCGTTCCAAAAAGTGTGAATTAGCATAAAATTGGAAGTCATAAGCTATTATCAGCAGGCGTACCATTAACTTATTTGCCGCTTTAACACCCATATATTAAATCATTTATCATCTCTTCTTTTTCATCAGAAGAATCATAATCCGAGCTCTTGTTTAGCTCTTTCTGATTTTTTCTTTACTCGTCTTTTTTTCCTAATACCCAATTCCCATAATGGCAATAGCCATCAATTCGTCTTCTCCTTTTTTTATACCTATCATATTTATACACAGTTTCTCCTGTACATAATTTTTTAGATAATGTAAAAAAACCATCTTCCTTTTTCTGAATCTGCTTCCGCTTTTCTGGACATAATCTAAATAGTAGTTTAGTAATTTTGTTTTTATAAAAATAAGCCTTGGTTTGTAATTCAGAAAGTAAAGCAATCCTTTCTTCTTTGCTCAAGACAAATGATTTCTTTTTTTGCATAAATTCATAAAACAATAAAATATGTTTAACTTGCCTTTCTCCTAAAAAGTTTAGATATGGCATTAATTTAGTTAGACCTACATACTGTTCTAGCATATTTTTATTAAAGCTGTCACACAACAAATTTTGGACAAATTCTTTCCTTATTGTATAAGCAGTTTCTTTAGATAACATACTTAAAATATAACTGCTGGTTTTGTTTTTTTGAGTGATTATCCTACGGTGTCGTTTTGTTAAAAATTCTTGCAAATCAACAGATAGTTCAAACACCATCTCACAGGTAATTAATTTATTCTTTTCATATGAAAGTATATCTAAAAAATTATTTACTAATTTATAAAATGAAATATTAAAAGGTGCTAATTCATCAAATTCATCTGGATTTTTATTTATTAACGCAGCAAAATCTTCAGTAGTTAATTTTAAAATTTTTATTTTCTGGTGTAATGAGATAAAATTTGATTTACAAAAAATACTAAGGTTAGAAGTTAAAAATTTGAGTTCTTTTTTATTTAAAACTTTTGCTTCATTGAGCAAATACAATGCCTCGTATTCTATATTGGTAATTAACCTAGTTTTTGTCCACATTGCTCTATTTTGTAATCTATGCGTAATAGACCCGCAAATCTCTTCTCGCATTTTGGCACTCATCTTCGGCATAAAGCTGCTTAACAATTCGTGTGTCATTTTATTAGCTTTATCTAAGTCAAGTATTTGTTTGTTAAAATCATATTCGTTTTTAACATCACATAATTCACCTATACTTAGGTCTATCAATTTAAATTTTAAAATTTTATTAGTAAAAGTATGTTCCCACATAACCCTAATGGGTTTTTTGTTTATTTTAATAAGACCTGTTGGATCTCCATGCAAACCATACTCCACAACTTTCAGATTAAACTGTATTAAAAACTTTACTGTTCCGTCTTTTTGAGTATCAATCCACCATAGTGAATCATGTGCTTGTGCATTACATAACTTAATAAATGGATATTGAATTGCCGCCATAATTGCCTGATTAGTAGTAAGGCTATAGAATCTTGCTTTATAAGGTTTTTCTAGCTGATTATAAAAAATACTATATACATCTTTTTGATTTGTCGGAGTTTTTATAAATTTAGATGGCAGAGGTTTGGCAAGATTGTTTCCCACAATAGGAACTTTGTTAATATAATATTTACTTTGCAATGACTCTTTTTTTATGATTTTTTCTTCGCTAAGCCAAAGATCATCAGGTCGTTTGGACACATCCGGAATCCTTGCTAAATCAATTTTTGTCTGATAATCGTTATAATTTTGATATATATAAGAATATTCGCTAAATAGAACTTTTAACCAATCAATTATTTTTATTTTTTTACCTTTACTTTTAAACATAATATATTTGCCTCTTTGTTCTTGGAGTTTATGCAATGTGTTAAATTTTACGAACTTTTATATTTCATAAAATTTGCACTGTCAAGCAAACTTTATAAAGAAGTATGAGTTTGGCTTACGAAAAGAACTGTTATATCATAAATTAAAGCTTTATCATTTCTACCAAACAGTGATATGATCACTATGTTGATGATTAAACAAAAAAAGCCATAAATATACGAGGCAAAACTTTACGATGAACATTTTCACCTTTGACATTGAAACCATTCCAGATATTAAAAGCGGCAAGAAAATTCTCGATTTAGCGGATGATACTCCTGATTCGGAAGTTGCCGAAATTATGTTTGCCAAACAACGTGAAAAAAACGGATCAGATTTTTTACCACTTTATTTGCATAGAATTGC
>JASFHH010000061.1:0-8737 GCA_050123335.1 Gammaproteobacteria bacterium | reverse complement strand
CTGGGCAAGCGTCCAGGAGCGTAAAATTACTTCCAAAAGCCTATTCAAAAATCGACTTATAAGTTAAACTCCGCTTACAATGAAACACTTCTTCATCAAAAACAGCACCAAAGAAATGCTATTGCTAAAACGACGAATTATTGCAATTAGCATTATTATAACTATTCTAACTCTAATATTAGCAGGACGCCTATTTGCCTTACAAATTATTCAACACAAATACTATACTACGCTATCCAAACTAAATTCCATAGACCTTGATCCAATTGAGCCGCGCCGCGGTATTATTTACGACCGCAACGGCATCATCCTGGCGAAAAATATTCCAACTTTTAGTTTAATGGTTACACCCAGTAAAACACAAAACTTAAATCAAACCATCACTGAACTAAATAAAATTATCCCTTTAAGTAAAAATGATTTAGAACAATTTCACAAACAACTCAAACAACATCGGCGTTTTGAACAAATTTTACTTAAACTAAAATTAACCGAAGAAGAAGCAGCAAAATTTGCAGTGAATAGCTTTCGCTTTCCTGGTTTTTCCGTACAAACAAAACTAATCCGCCAATATCCGCTAGGAGAAACTTTTGCTCACGTAATCGGTTACGTAGGCCGTATTAATACTCGTGATCTTAATACAATTGATACTGCTAATTATGCTGCAACTAATTTTATCGGCAAAGTTGGGATCGAAAAATATTACGAACCACAGTTACATGGTTTAGTTGGTTACCAAAAAATTGAAACCGATGCCAATGGCAAAACCATACGAACAATCAACACTACACCCCCAACACCTGGAAATAACCTTTATTTAACTATTGACAGCAGACTACAACGAGTTGCAGCAAAAGCGCTCGCTAAACACAATGGCGCCGTTGTGGCGATTCAACCCAGCTCTGGCGAAATTTTAGCAATGGCAAGTAATCCAAATTATGATCCAAATACATTCATCAATGGTATTTCTTATCATGACTTTCAACAACTACAACATGATAAAAATCATCCATTGTATAATCGGCCATTACGCGGATTATATCCTCCCGGCTCAACTATCAAGCCATTCATCGCCATCGAAGGCTTGAAAACCAATACCATAACTGCTGCACAAAAAATATTTGATCCAGGATGGTACCAAATTCCTAATACTATACACATTTTTCATGACTGGAGACGAACCGGCCATGGCTGGGTAAATTTATCCAAAGCAATAATTGAATCTTGTGATACCTATTTTTGGAAATTGGCCAATGCGTTAGGTATTCGTCAAATTGACGAAATTTTAAATCAATTTAATTTTGGCATACAAACCGGCATTGATATGCAGGAAGAACTACCAGGCAACGTTCCCAGCCCCGAATGGAAACTAAGATATAATGGTCAAGCCTGGTTTAAAGGGGATACTGCTAACGCCGGCATCGGGCAAGGATATATCGAAGTAACTCCGCTGCAATTAGCAACCGCTACTGCTATTTTGGCCAATCGCGGCATGCACTTAAAACCCCATTTATTATATGCAATCCAATCATCCGACGGCAAAATCACAAAAACTCAACCAACCGAAGAACCGCCAGTTATTCTAAATAATCCAAAAAACTGGGAAACTGTAATTCAAGCAATGAGCAAAGTAACAACCGGTATAACTGGATATCGTTTTGGTCATAAACCACCATATACAGTCGCAGCTAAAACTGGAACCGCTCAACTAGTTAGTTTACAATATGCTGAGATTAACAATATTAATGAAATACCAAAAAATTTACGCGATAACTCCGTATTTATTACTTTCGCACCGGTACATCACCCTAAAATTGTATTGGCAATCGTTAGCGAAAACAGCACTGATGCTCCCCGTATAGCGCGTGAAATTTTAGATTATTATTTATTAGCCTTACATGGAAAACCAAATGCAGTTATTAAATAATTACAAACAACGACGTTCAATCTGGCAAACTCTGCATCTTGATTTGCCGCTCTTACTTTTGCTTTTAACTATTACTATAATTGGGTTTTTCATTCTATATAGCGCCAGCAATCAACAGTTCGGCATGATAGTTCAAGAAATCATTCACATTGGACTTGCCTTGATATTGATGACTCTTATCGCACAATTACCTCCATATATCTATGAACGCTGGACTCCGTGGATTTACAGTATTGGTATTTTTTTGTTGTTTGCTGTTTTGATCATTGGACACATTGGCAAAGGCGCACAACGCTGGCTTAATCTTGGTTTATTGCGCCTACAACCTTCTGAGATAATGCAGCTTGCTATTCCGATGATGCTGGCATGGTACTACAAAAACCGCCACTTACCACCAAAAATAAAAGATATTATTGTTTCAGCTGCAATCATTCTAGTTCCTGTAATTCTAACTGCAAAAGAACCTGACCTAAGCACCGCAATCACTTTAACCATCAGCGGAGCCTGCGTACTACTATTTGCCGGGATTAGTTGGAGTTTAATAACTGGATTATTTATTCTGGTCATAACTTCCATCCCTCTTTTATGGCATTTTATGCATAATTATCAACAACAACGCATTTTAGTTTTTTTTAATCCAGAACGTGATCCGCTTGGCAGCGGTTACCATATCATCCAATCTAAAATTGCTATAGGATCCGGCGGTTTTTTTGGCAAAGGATGGTTAATGGGCACACAATCACATCTGCATTTTTTGCCAGAACATGCAACTGACTTTATTTTCGCAGTCGGAGCAGAAGAATTTGGGCTATTTGGCAGTTTAATAGTATTAACGATTTATTTGTTAATCACCGCCCGCTGCATATACATCGCAAATCACGCTCAAGACACCTATACACGGCTATTAGCCGCTAGTTTAAGCCTAATTTTCTTTTTATCAATATTCATCAATATTGGGATGGTTACCGGGATTTTACCAGCAGCAGGATTACCTTTGCCTCTAATTAGCTATGGCGGATCATCGATGATAGCATTTATGGCTGGTTTTGGTATACTAATGTCTATACATGGACATAAAAAACTGCTGAGGAAATAGCGATGAGAACATCAATCAGGACGTTGATAAAACTTTACTTAACCATAATTGCTTGTTGTTTTATTTCATTAGCCTGCGCCCAATCGCAAAAAAAACCGCCAAAAACAAAAAAACCAACCGCAATCAAAACCAAACCATTATATCAACAAACAGAAGTACAAGAATTTATTAATAAGATGGTAAAAGAACATAATTTTAAACGCGCACAACTTATTAAGTTATTCAAACAAGTACAAATTAAACAACCAGTTATAAGAAAAATTAAACATCCTTATGAAGAAGTCCCTTGGCGTAAATATCAACAACATTTCATCACACCAGAACGTATTAATGATGGGGTTAAATTTTGGCATAAATATGCTGCAACCTTAAAACGCGCATACCTTAAATTCGGAGTACCGCCAAGCATCATTGTTGCGATAATAGGCGTAGAAAGCAAATACGGCGAAGAAACGGGAAAATTTAAAGTAATTAATACACTATCAACTATTAGTTTTAAACACACGAAACGTGCTGAATATTTCCAAAAAGAATTAGCTCAATTTTTATTATTCTGCCGCGAAAATAAAATTAACCCATTAGACGTTTATGGATCATACGCAGGAGCTATTGGACAACCACAATTCATGCCAAGCAATATCCGTAAATATGCAGTTGATTTTGATAAATCAGAAAAAATTGATTTAATTCATGACGCAAAAGATTCTATCGGCAGTATTGCTAATTTTTTCCAGGCCCACGGCTGGCGAAAACACAACGGCGTTAACTTAAGTGACAAATTAATAACTCTTATAAGGGCACGAAATAAAAACAACCTGCCATACAAATCAAAACTACATAATATGTATGTTATTATGACTTATAATGTAAACATTCAATATGCACTGGTAGTCTATCAGTTAAGTCAAGAAATTAAAAAAGCATATTTGCGTTCCCTTAAAAAACCACCAATTTCGCAAACTGCAAAACATATAAAAAAAACCAGGAAACATAAAAAATGAACTCGTCAAAACTTATTATAATTATATTAAGTTTATTATTAACAGCCTGCTCCACAACATCACAACAAGATCATCCCCCAAGCAAACAAATCGATGTATCTAAAATTGCCAATGCAAAACCAAAAACAGAAAACATAAGCAAATATGGTAATCCTTACACTTATACAGTTGACGGCAAACGTTATTATGTTTTACCAAACAGCAAAAATTATCACGTCACTGGAATTGCATCATGGTATGGCATGAAATTTAACGATCACCTTACCGCAAATCGCGAAACTTACGACGTTTATAAAATGACAGCTGCACATAAAACTTTACCTATACCCTCTTACGTTAAAGTAACTAACTTGGAAAATGGCAAGCAAGTGATTGTACGTATTAATGATCGCGGCCCATTTAAAGATAATCGCGTTATTGATTTATCTTATGCCGCAGCAAAAAAATTGGATATCGTCAAACACGGCACTGGATTAGTGAGAATCGATTCCATTAACACAAACAAAACCACTTCCACCCACTCGCCACAAATATATTTACAAGTCGGCGCTTACAGCAAGCTTAATCATGCCAAACACATGCAACAACAAATTAACAACAACATAACCGCACCATGCGAAATTACGTTCAATAACACTGACCATCTATATCACGTAAAAATTGGCCCGATTGACAATAGATCCTGGGCCAATGACGTTACCACCAAGTTAGCAGCACTTAACATAACTAAAACTGTTACAAACATTAAGTAATGCAAGGAAATGTTAATTACTCAATAACACCTTTTTCAATTAGCTCTTGCTTCACCTTAGACCAAATACCTTTTTCTTTATAGATGCGGCGTAATTATTCTATAGAAAGAAAACTAATTGCATTCCCTAAACACAGATTCGCACAAGTCTGGCAGCCTGGTACGCATATGTTATTTTAGCTACAAAGCGGTTGTCATTCCGGAATTTTTTGCCCATGTTTGTTGGCAAAAAATATCCGGAATCCAGCAAATAATAGCCAACTGACACTGGATCCCGGCTCAACAAGCTGGGACCAGGATGACAAATTGCAAAAGTGATTATGAAATATTTAACTTTAATACATCACAGCGGAACCGCACCCTATCTATTCTCCTATAAGTTGTTGTATTTAAAATACAACTCCGTCTAAACCTTTTACCATATTCCATTTGTATCATTCATTAAAATCGTATATATTGCGCAATTATAATTAAATATGCTTCAAAAAAAAGCCGAGTTAATAACAACAGGGCTAGTAATTAAATTGAATAATCATTTCTTAATAATGTTCATGATAAACCAATTAACAAATTTGAACAAAAACTTTGTTCAAAGCAAGCTATAAATAGGAAGAAAAAAAGATGTTGAACGTAAAATACATGTTAGAAGAAACTATTTTGACTGGAGACTCTTCATCAATAAACAATCTAGTGAAGCAAGAGTTATATATTGACAAGACAAGATATAATATTTTTCATGCAATTGCAGAAAAGATATCTCTTCATACAAATCGATTAATTACAGAATGTGTTAAGAATACCCAAATTCCTAATTATTTGCTAAACATGAAAATTAAGGATAATGCATTTGGAAATACACCATTACATATATTTATAACTAATGAATTAAATAAAGAAGCGATTTTATTTTTGGAAGAAATATCTAAAAACAAAAGACTTATTCACGAAACTATAGATTCAGAGGGTAAAACACAATTAATTTTAGCAACTAAAACTGGCCAAGAAGATGTAGCATTAAAAATATTAGATATATTTACTGAAATTGAGATTGATAAGCAAGATAAGGACGGAAGAACAGCCTTACACTACGCCTGTATCTTGGGATGCAAAAAACTAATAATTAGACTTGTGGAATTAGGAGCAAGTATGGACATAAAAGATCTAAATAATACAACCCCCTTTGCCTATTTGCTAAAAACTCCTGATAATATTATTTGTGATATTTTAAAAGCTGTTTGTATAGATTATAATAGAGCATATAACGCCAATTTCAATTACATTTTGGATGAAAACTGCCAACCTTTAATGGTAATTAATAACAAACTTAATGTTAATTCTTATGACATTAATGCAATTAAAAATAAAACGCTAGAAAATCTCAAAAAGAATTTGCTAGATGAGAATATAAATTTTATTGATTCAAACAGTTTAATATCCGCAAAAAGCAAAAAAGATATTAAACATATGAGCATGAACAAGAGGAAGAAAATAATTAAATATATAGATGGTTTGTCAGAGAAATCTTTATTGCAAAAAATTAAAGAAAATAGAATAAAGATGCTTCAAAGTGTTAAAAAGATAGGAATTAAATTGCAACGTAATACAGCTATGATAGATTTTCTTATTAGCAAAACTAATTCACCTTTTGAATCCTTTGTTACTAAAAATGGAAGTGATGTGTTTGCAATAACTTCTAAATTAAAAAATAAATACCAATTCACAACTGCTAATTTTTTTCATAAACTAGAGAAAGATCGCTATTTATTTAATAAGTTAAATGAATCGAAAACTCAAACCAAACTTACTTCGTTGTTAAAATAACAAGTAATGCGAGAAGATTGTGCGCGTTAATGATCGCGGCCCATTTAAAAATAATCGCGTCATTGATTTATCATATGCTGCAGCAAAAAAATTGGCCCAATTGACAATAGATCCTGGGCCAATGATGTTACCAATAAATTAGCAGCACTTAACATCACTCAAACCGTCACAATGATTAAATAAAAATTTTTTCATTTTTCTGTTTCCTTAAGAAAACCTTAAGAATTGACTGCTATTATTTATAATATAAATAAATTAACATGGGAGATCACGAAAATGTTTAAACTATTTACGAATTTTTTTAAGAAACCATCTAAAAAGCAATCCAAAAAAGAGCAACCCAAAGAGCAATTTTTGAACCTCAACACTATAACTTTTGGCAAAAGCATACAAAAATACAATTGGATTTGTGTTGAAATATCCTTGTCAAACGAAAAAAAACATACGAAATATGCCAAACTATCACTTGGGTTTCCAAATACAACGCTTACAAAGGAAGAACATGCTGATCTTAAAAAAATAATAACAAACAAACTTAATAAGGATGACATCAAAATACTTGGCAAAGAATATCAAAGCTATTCTGAATGTTTTTCAAAACAAGGAAATTTTGGCCTTGATTTCACATTCGACTCACCTGTAAGAATACTATGCAAAATTGATACTAATAATAAAATAGTATCATATAGATATAATAATGAAGACAAGAAGGAAATTGATCTAAAAACACCCATTGAACTAAAGTCTAATGAAGACAAAAAGGTTGAAAACAAAAATCAAATAAAAATTTGAACTCTTTATTGAAAAGGACAATTATAATGTTCAATAAACCAAATGAATTAAATAACACAGAACAAAATGAACTTAAAAAATATATATCTACAATAATAGATAATCTTTTTAATAAAAAAATTGATATCGCGAGTAACTTAATTAAAAAAATAGGGCTTTTTGACAAGCCAAACTTATATGAAAAATACATTCCTAACATTTTGGAGAAAATCATATCCCCCAATAAATTTTCCCGTGAAAATTATCACAAAACACAAAAAATAATTTCTGCAATAAATATGATCGCAACCAACTACGTGAAACCTAAAGCGCAAAATATCGGTATATTATTCAAACACTGGTACAAAATAGCAATACGCATACAACGAAAAGAATTATTGGAAGCAGAAAACTTATGCGAAAAATATCTTGCTCAGAACCCCAAGATTATTACAACGCATTTATTATTAATGATTACGTTAATGAGGCAAGATCGCCATAAAGATGCTGACAAGTATGGCCAAAAAATATTAAAAACATTTCCAAATTGCAACCAGCTAAAAAACATCCTTACGTATACATCAGTTACCAAAACAGAAATGAATTCAAAGCCATCGCCAAACACCTATTCAAAATCAGGCAATTACGATAAAGCTATTGAACTTTATAAAAAGAAAATTATACAATTTGGAGCCCCTGTTAAAGAAATAGAAAAGCTTTTCAGGGAAAAGAGAGAACAAAAACAAAATAAAACTCACGAACTTTCATACCAATATATATATTTATACGAAAACCTAAAAAACGATATGCGTCATTTAAGAAAAATTTATTGCGAAATTGCAAAATTATATTATTTAAAAAAAGATTATTCTAATAGCAACGAATTTTTAAGCTTAGCTAATAAATTAGCCAAACACAAACACTTCCCTAAAAATATCAGCCCATACATGTGGTTTAAAAAAGATGCAAAAAAGAAATGGGAAGTTACTGCAACCATTCAGCAAAACTTATTTAACAAAACACAACCACAAACAAAAAAACTTGAAGATGTTATAACTAAATGTAATTTATAAATTAAATAGCATTGCGCAGCATATGTAAAAAAGATAAATTTGCCGCACTTCTTAATCGCTTAAACAAATTTTGTTTAAAATTTGCACGATCTCGATAAAAACAGAATCAAATTAAAATATAGTAAAATCAATTAGTTATATCTTAAGATTGAAATATACTATCATTCAGCAAACCCTGACAATTTGAATCTTAACCCAAATTCGTATAAGATGTGCGTTTTCATAATAAGGACAGGACTTACGTGAAAAGATGAGATGCGAGAAAAAAGCGAGCGAAAGACGCGAGTTTATAAATAA
>JASFHH010000060.1:0-8910 GCA_050123335.1 Gammaproteobacteria bacterium | reverse complement strand
AGCTGACAAATTACCTGATCCAAAACAGTTAGAGGCAGAGATTTTGCGGAAAATGGATTTTAGTGATGAATGAAACTATGTTTACCAGTTGTCGACAATTTGTCGACAACTGAGATTTGCGGGAGATTATGGATTATAAAACAGAGACCTAAAACTTGGCTCCCCCTACAGGACTATTTTCGAACTTTTTCTGTACAAGATTTTAGCATTTCCAAAATACGGGCTTTACTAAAAGTCAGTTAATTACAATAGAAACTAAAGAGTCAAATCTCAAAAGGCACATAATTTACTTTAAACAGCAAGCTATCATAACCAGATATTTAAATATCTGGTTACAAATTTTCAGGTTAAGTAATTAGCGTGATTAGTATTGACCGTGACGTCGACCGCCAAAACTACTCGATTCTTTTGGTTTAGCCATATTTACTTTTAATGCACGGCCTTCAAAATCATTGCCATTTAATGCTAAGGCTTTTTCGGCATCCGCTTGTACTTTAAATTCGACAAAACCAAATCCTTTTACACGACCGGTTTCCCGATCTTTGATAAGTGCAACACTTTCAACGGATCCGAATTGTGAAAAAAGAGTTTTAAGACTTTCTTCTGTAGCTGAATAAGGTAAATTACCAACATATAGTTTTTTCATAAAATAGTTCTCTTTAAAATTAAAAAAATTGCATACTATCAAGTGTCTTTAATTTTGAAAACTATTGTAAGAATTGTCAAAAGTGAAAGATACAGCAAATATACAGTTTGAGTATAGCATGAAATTCAATTTTAACAAGGTAATTGTTAGTAATGATAAGAAAAAAATTGCAAACTATTTTAATCAACAATTATAACATAATCCTTATAAATCAAGTGCTTAGACGACAAGTCATTTGATGAAATTGCTATATTATTAAAACTTTTCATAAATTTATAGCAATGTGGGACATAAAAAGGTATAAACCGAATTATAATGCTATACTTGATCAAAGCTTTTGGATTAATCGGATGTTTTGTCCTCTTAATTCTTACTAAAAGAGGACATATTATTAATGAATAAAAAAATTTTATTGATTTATCCAAAGACGCCAAATACTTTTTGGAGTTTTAAACATGCAATTAAGTTTATTTCCAAAAAAGCACTGCACCCTCCATTAGGATTAATTACCGTAGCTGCAATGCTGCCTATTCAATGGAAGAAAAAATTAATTGATCTTAACATTGAGCGATTAAAAGATAAACATATTGAATGGGCAGATTATGTATTTATTAGCGCTATGGAAATACAAAATAAATCTGTCCGTGAAATTATCACCAGATGTGAAAGAATGAGTGTTAAAATTGTTGTAGGAGGGCCGTTATTTACGGCTTCTTATTCTGAATATATTGGCTGTGTAGATCATATTTTTTTAAATGAAGCAGAAAATACAATTCAAGATTTTTTGCGTGATCTAAAAAACAACTGCACAAAACAAATTTATGAAGCTCCATGCTTTCCTGATATTGAAAATAGTCCTTCACCATTGTTTGAATTGCTTAATTTTAAACGATATGCATCGATGAGCATCCAATATTCGAGGGGATGTCCATTTGCTTGCGAATTTTGTAATATTACCACATTATTTGGGCGTAAAGTTCGTACTAAAAATAAAACGCAGATGTTGACTGAATTAAAAAAATTATATCATTTTGGATGGAAAGGTGATGTTTTTATTGTAGATGATAATTTTATTGGCAATAAAGAAAAGTTAAAAAAGAATATTTTACCTTCCATTATTAAATGGGCTAATAGCAATAGCAATCCCTTTACTTTTTCTACAGAAGCATCTATAAATTTATCACAAGATAATGTGCTGATGAAAATGATGATTAAAGCCGGATTTACTAGTGTATTTGTTGGTATAGAAACGCCGGATGAAGAGAGTTTGGCCGAATGCAACAAGCATCAAAACAAAAATATAGATTTAGAAAAATCTATCGCGAAGATACAACAAGCTGGTTTAGAAGTTACTGGTGGATTTATCGTAGGGTTTGATAATGATAAAGAATCTATTTTTCAAAAACAAATTGATTTTATTCGTAATACTAAGATTGTAGTTGCAATGGTTGGGTTATTGAATGCTCCTCGGGATACATCTCTTTATAAACGTTTGATGAAAGAGAATAGGTTATTGAAAAACATCACAGGCAATAATACTGATTTTACTATTAATTTTATTCCAAAAATGGATCTTACAACTCTGACAAATGGTTATAAAAAAATTATAAATGAATTGTATACTGCAGAATGTTATTACGAAAGAGTGAAGGGTTTTTTACAGACATATAAAAATCAAGTATGCAAAGGAACTCCAAAAATAACATGGTGTTATATTAAAGCATTTTTTAAAACATTATTTGTTCTTGGCATAAAGGATAAAGGCCGAAAGTATTATTGGAAATTATTTTTTTGGGCATTGCTTAAGCAGCCACGATCTTTCCCGGAAGCAATAATTTATGCTGTGTATGGATATCATTTCCGCAAAGTTTTTGCTGTTTAGTGCCGTTTTAAACCGTATTAAAAAAACGTAATAAAATCAAGAAGTTATCGCGATTTGGCTCCCCGTTCTCAACGAATTTCGAACTTTTCGTGACGAGATCATGGAAAACATGGAACAGCTAAGATCTAAAGATTTAGGCCATTTTATCTTGACATGTACGGCATTATGACGTACACTTACATAGTAACTAATTTATAAGGTGAGCAATTATGCAACTAAGACATGCAAACACAAAATCCAAACGACTTGAAGCGCGTATTTCCACAGAGCAAAAGCGCTTGTTTCAGCATGCGGCTAATTTATTGGGTCAATCTTTAACTGATTTTGCAATTAACATTTTGCAAAAAGAGGCGAAGAAAATTATCAAAGAACACGAAATCCTGCAGCTATTTTTCCGTGATCAAGAAATTTTTGTTGAGGCAATGTTAAGGCCACATAAGCCTAATAAGCGATTGCAAAAAGCGATAAAACTTTATAATAAAAAGGCAACTAAGGATGAAAACGCTTAAATATCGGATATTACCATTTGACAAAAAACATGATAAAAAGGGATTTTCTTGCGGTATTGAAGCACTAGATCGCTATATTACGCAACAAGCAGGACAAGACAAACGTCGTTCTGTAACAGCTACTTATATTCTTTCGAAGGAAAATCACGATGCTGTTTTAGGGTATTACACGTTATCGGCTACTAGCATTCTATTAACGGATTTGCCTGAAAAAACAATAAAAAAATTGCCAAGGTATCCAACAATTCCTGCAACTTTGTTAGGCCGTTTGGCTGTTGATAATAAATATCAAGGCAATAGGCTAGGGGAGTTATTATTAGTTGATGCGCTAAAACGTAGTTTAGATATTAGTAATAGCATTGCGTCATTTTCCCTTGTAGTAAACGCCAAAACTGAAAGTGCTATAAAGTTTTATCAACGTTATGGGTTTATTCAATTTCCTGACCATAAAACCCGATTGTTTTTACCAATGGCTACTATAGCGCAAGCATTTTCGGAAAAGAAATAAAGAAACCCAATCAATTAAAAAATCTAATAAAATCAAAGACTTAAAACGATTTGGCTCCCCGAGCAAGACTCGAACTTGCGACCCAGTGGTTAACAGCCACTTGCTCTACCAACTGAGCTATCGGGGAACTCAAAAAAGTAGAAAACGAAAGTATATGCAGATTACATAATCTGGTCAATAAATAATTTTAGTCGATTTAAGGCGTTTGACAAGCTATCCATATCAACTGCATAAGAAATCCGCATTGATCCTGGCAAACCAAAAGCTGTTCCTGGCGTAATGGCAATATGAGCTTCGGTTAATAAATGATCAGACAGCTCTATATCAGTTTTGATGTCTTCTGCATTGTCGATAATTGCCTGCATATTTGGGAAAGTGTAAAAAGTTCCATCAGATGGTGTCACTTCCACACCATCAATTGATGATAAGACTTCAAATACATAATCATGCCGCTGTTTAAAAGCTTGCAGCATCGTTTTAATGCAGGTTTGGTCACCAGTTAAAGCAGTTTCAGTTGCAACTTGTGCAATCGAGCAAGCGCACGAAGTGCTTTGTGATTGAATTTTTTGCATCGCGTTGGTGATTTCAACAGGGGATGCAGCATAACCAATACGCCATCCAGTCATCGCGTATGCTTTTGAAGGACCGTTAACTACAACTGTACGCTCATACAATTCTGGACAGACATTCACAATATTATAAAAAGGTTCACTGCGAAAAGTTATATGCTCATAGATGTCATCAGTTATAATGTAAATTCCAGGATTTGCGAGCAAAATCTCAGCTAATGCTTTAAGTTCTTCTTTGGAGTAAATCGCTCCTGATGGGTTTGATGGGCTATTCAAAATTATCAATTTGGTTTTTTTGGTAATCGCTTGCTTGAGCTGTTCTGCAGTTATTTTGTATTTTTGTTCAATATTGGTTGGAATAAAAATTGGCACAGCATCGGTAATTTTAACAATATCCGGATAGCTTACCCAATAAGGTGCTGGAATGATCGCTTCATCGCCAGGATTTAGTAAAGCCATGCAAGCATTAAAAATGCATTGCTTGGCGCCAGCAGAGACAATAATCTGTTTTGGTTCATACTGTAAATTATTTTCGCGTGCAAATTTATCTGCTACAGCTTGGCGTAAAGATGGAATACCTGCAACCGGTGTATATTTGGTTTTGCCATCAGCCAAAGCGCGTCGAGCTGCTTCTTTAATAAATTCCGGGGTATCAAAATCGGGTTCGCCGACACTTAAACTAATAA
Source organism: Gammaproteobacteria bacterium (assembly GCA_050123335.1). Lineage (GTDB taxonomy): Bacteria > Pseudomonadota > Gammaproteobacteria > UBA12402 > UBA12402 > JASFHF01. Next base: position 4,110 of record JASFHH010000060.1, on the reverse strand, counting down.
TATCTTTACCTTGTGCTTTTAATTCATTAGCGCGTCCTGATAACATCATTGTAGGTGAGGGCGCAATACGGTTTGCTAGTTTTGATAATTCAATCTTCATAATAAAAAATTACTCATATTGTGATACATTATAACGTTTTTGTTTGCCTTTATATAAAATTGCATTTTGCGGACAAAAAGCCACACAACGCATACAGGCAACACAACCATCTTGTTTTTCTGGATAATCCTGCATTTTAATACATTTAGTAGGACAAAGTTTAGCGCATACCCCACATTTATTACATAAATTTTTATCAATGGTTATATTTTTGCCTATGGATTTCCATGGCTTCTTGCTGCGGCTAAGTAAACGGACTAAATCAGATAGCAAAGGTATACGATGCCAACGTGCTTTGCCTGATAACAATAGTTCTGTAAATTTAGCAGCTTTGGCGCGCATGTTAGTAATTTTTTTCTTGATTTTTATAGGTGATGGAATGGCTTTGCCGTAATTGCCAGGCATAATAAATTCGCATGCGCCGATAGTATTGTAACCTTTTTTATTTAAGGCCTTTTTCAATGGTCCAACCATACCGCCGGAAAATCCTGCAAGTGAATCCAACATAAAAATTTCTGTACCGTCTGTAAGCGGTAATTTATTAATAAAATCCCACACAAATGGATAAGTGGAAAATACCGCAACTGGAAATGCAAGACCAATAACGTGTTTTAGATTTATCGTACTTGGATCATTATCAGTGATCTTATACAAATTAACTTCTTTGCCATGTTGTTGTAGTGCTTTAGCGATTTCGTTAACCACCAGCAAAGTGTTCCCAGTACCAGAAAAGTAGTATATGTCGATAATGTTTCCTTGCATGGTTTTTTCCTTTTACGTAGAAATGAAATTGTTATTATACAATAAATGAAAAATTTATTGAATAGTTCTTTGATAGAAGAAGATGTTTTTTAAAAATTAAACTTTGGGTTATTATTATTTATATCATCTTCTTTATATGCGTTATCAATCCCCATCAACTCCTTAAGATCTTGCAGTACTTCAAAAATATTGTCAATTTTGTCTTCAGGTTTTTCTTGTGAACCGTATAATATATTTTCCAAAGGCGATGTTTTTTCTTGCTTAATTTTCATTTTTTTTAGATCAGGATCATCAGTTAATTGAGGCGGATAAGTAATTGGAGTGTTAAATGTTTTGTGTTTGATGCCACTATACATAATGATTGGCTTGTCTTTTGATAGGTTGTTAAGATTTGTTTGAAAATCCTTCATTTTTTTCTTCGCATATTCTTTTAAGTTAGTTATATTAAGAAAGCAAATCTTATATTGTTTTGATGATTCAATTATTTGCTGAATCTGCTTAACATGTGATGTATCGAAAAAATCACCTAAAACATTTACTATTTTTATTTCCCTGATAGCTTGTTGGCATAATGCAAAGTTATCTTTCGTTAAGAAAAAATATTTTTTAGGTATTAATTTAACTTTTTGTTTAATTTTTTCAATATTAGGAAATCCACTTTTTTTAGCTTGTTTTGTATATTTGGCTATAAAATCATTAACATCTTTTGATGATTCAAGAATTTTTCTTAAAAATTTAATATATTGGTGCAATTTAGGATTAATATCAAATACGATGATAACATCGAGATAGCCTTTTAACTCTGAAAGTAATGATAAAAGATGACTTTCACCAACTAGCATGCCTATGTGAATCATCTTATTATTTTTCTTTGGTAGCTGTTTCTTTAGTGACTCAATGATATTATTTATCATGTAATTCTCATTGGAAAGTAAAAATCTTTTTCCAGAGAAAAAAAGACTTTTTTGAGTCGTTAAAGTCTTTAATTTTAGATTTGATAATTTATCCACTAAGGATGTTTTTTGCATCATTTAATGTTTCTCCTTTAGAATAATAAGCATTACATCATGTTCAAATTATACCTATTAATTCTTAAGAAAATCTTAAGGGCACTGAACTTTCTTCGGGTTTTTTTGCCATTTTTTTTTGTTTTTTTTCAATAAATTTGCAGCATTATACCTTATCATTAATTGATGATAAAGCTCTAAATACATAATCATGATGATGCTATAAATAATAAAACTGAAATTTTTTGATAGATTTTGTTGATTTTTTGAGGATTTTAGGAATAAAATCTGCAGCGACAGTCAAAAATAAAAATCATGTGGTTAATGGCAGTGGATATATATTCTAATGATAATCAATGCAGAATACGAAAAGGCAGGGCACCTAGGGATGTTACCATTTTTTCTGTTAAATTATGGAGTACATTGAATGGACAACAAGAATATAGAAAAAATGTTTTGTGTTCAGTATGCTCAGGATGTAAAAGAAATTTGTAAGCCTTTGTTTGATAGTACAGCTATTAATTATTTCTCTCATGTTAGAGCTACTTCCGATCACACTATAACAGGTGTTGCAAGTTCACAATCTTGGTTAAAACATTATTTAGAAAGAGAATACTATCTTGCTGATGTGGGAAACTCTAGTTTTGATTCAGTACATTCTGGTTATTATATTTGGGATAATTCCTTTTGTGAGAGGATTGATGCTACTTCGAAGATGTTTGTGAATCTTAATAAAGATATGCATGATTATAATTTTGGTCAAAGATTATTAGTGGTTGATAAATCAGCAAAATACATCGATAGCTATATATTTGCAGCACCCAGTAATGATGAAAAAATGCCCCAAATATATCATGAAAATCGTGAAGTATTTTTAAATTTTATCGAATATTTTAAAAATGAGATTCATCGAGATAAATTTTTACGAAAATATTTGCAAATAATTCAGCTAAAACCAAATAAATCACATGATTATTTTCATATCTGCGCTCACAAAATTCAAGATTATAGCCTGATTAACCAAAAAATTGCCGTAAAAAGATTTTACTATGATGTAGGAAATAATAGCAATTATTTAACTGAAAAAGAAATGCAGTGTTTGTACTTGTTGATGCGGCAAAAAACTTTTAAGGAAGTGGGTAAATTACTTAAAATATCACCTAAAACTGTTGATAACCATGTTGAGCATATGAAACAGAAGACCAACACCAATTCGGTAAGAGAATTGTGCGACTTTTTTCGTAATAATCTATTATTTAGCGCTGCTTTGAAATTATAGATTATAAATGAATCCCAGAGATGTGGTAGATAGGATATTAGTAAACTTATTTAAAGTTTAAGTATAGGGAATTGGACCCTATATACATGAAAATTTAAATGAGCATAATAGACACCTGATTTTGAAATAGTGCCACAAGTGTGGAACTCTAATTTTAGAGTGAAAATTAACATGGGAGGATTAGCATGTTTAAAATCATTAAAGACAAGATTGATGAGGAATTTAACCCTGTTTTACTGAATCAATTAATGCTCAAAAGTATTCCTAAATTGGAAGAAATAAAAGGAAAAGATTTAGTGCTTTTTATTGGCGCTTTAGGAGCAGGAAAGAGCACAACTATTAATATGTTGCTTGGACAAAATTTTAAAATGGTATTATCAAAATATAAAAATAATAAAGGAAAAGTGGTTTTGCGCCCAGCATTGATTATTAATAATCAAAATGGAAATTTGAAATTAGCAAAAATGGGGCATATTGACCAATCAGAAACTTTGTATCCAGAAGCATTTAAAAATGTAGATAAAAGTGATATTTATTATTGTGATTGGCCCGGATTTCGAGATACTCGTGGAACAGAAGCTAGACTTGCTATATTTTTAGCTAAGTTACTTACCATACAATATGCAAGGTCAATACGCGGCGCAGTGATTGTAATTGATTACGAAACTGAACGCAATAAAGTTTTACGCTTGCAAAAACATCATATAAAAGATGCGGAGTGTTTGGAAGAATTTATGAAAAAAGATTATGCTGAATCTAGCATATTCATTGTGAATTGCAGGTTACAACCTACTGAATTTGATGTAAATACATTTAGGAAAAATTTCTCTTCTACATATGGTGTGAAAAAGAAAAATGTTCTTTTTATGACTCCAGAGATAATTAAATCAAAAATGGAACTTGCAGCATTCAGGAAAAGAATGTTAAGAAAATTGGGCAAACTTAAGGTTGTGAAAAAGGAG
>JASFHH010000059.1:0-9231 GCA_050123335.1 Gammaproteobacteria bacterium | reverse complement strand
TTATAGCTATCGTCTGGATTAATATTATCAATAATGCTGGCAAGCTCTGGATTTACCTGTTTAACATCTTCTCTGGCATCTTGCCAAGTTAGGATTTGTAGGTCAGCTTGTGTCATTTGTGACTCCTCTTAAGCGCGTGAATTAGCGTCATCCATGACCATAAATCCCTGCTTCGCGCATAATAATTATGGGTGAATGTCCAATATTTGACCACCAAATAAGATCTGATTATTGTGTAAGATTTGTGCTACATGTTAAAGAATTGGTTTTAAATAGGTATCTCAAGTATTAATGGTGCTTGGGGACCAAGATTCACCATAAATCACTATGATTTGTCGCGAAGTGTGCCATGAGTGTGCCATGGATTAATGATAATTATACAATGATAAAATTATGAATGTTTAATAAATAAAATAATTGTGAGAAAAAGGAGAGTAATTAAAGCTCCCCAAATAGCTCCTTTAAACAAAGCTAAGCAAACAAGAAATAATGTAATAAAACCACCCCAAAAAGCACCTTTCCATGGGTTAAGTGTGCTAGCAGGTAGCGCAAATAACAATCCTATAAAAGTTCCAATCCCAATTATTAAACCAATTCTGTATGTCATAATCATATATTCTTTCTTCAGGTTTTCATTGTTAAAGGAAGGACAATATGATCAATGATTGATCGTGCTAGCGAATTTTCAAAGTTCATTCCTAGTATTTGATCAGAATTAAGGCTACCTACGAGCGTATGGATGGCGTCATCTTTTTTTGGATTGATAATGTTTTTTTGAACAAGCTGATTAACCATATCTTTCAAATCAAATGTATTTGATGAGATTAAATTTGATGTTAGGAGTAACCATGTGTTTATTCTTTGTATTGGTAAATTGCAATTTTCATACGCTATAAAATGTGTTTCTTCTAGTATTGGCTCAATACGTTTTTTTAAAGAATAAATTTCATATTCATCAGAATTGTCTAAGATTTTAATTTCAGCAAATGTTTTATGTTTTTGCATCATTTTAGCTTTTAGCCATTTTATTTGATTAGGAGATAAATCAGGTAATTGATTGTTAAGAGCTGAAAATAATTTATAAAGACTTTTGGCAATTTTAATACTGTTTTGCTTGCTGATTGGTTCTTTATAATTTGTGGTAAATAATAAAGTGTAATTAATATAGCTCATTATTTGTTTGTTTTGCTATGGTAAAAGGGCTTATGAGTATAATAATAAGGGTAAGGGTAGAGATTATTAAGTTGCGAATTGAATGTTTCATGTTTTTTCTCCAAATATTGCCGCTCAACATAAAAGGTGCTAAATTGTAGCATATTACATGAGCGGCAAAAATTGATAATTACTATTTTTCGCGTTCTTTGATTTTTTCTTCAAAATATTCAATTTCATCAAGATAGTCATTAATTGCCCAAAGGGCGCCATGCAGTGGAGTTAAGTTTAAGTCATAATGGTTTTGATCTTGTGATAGTAGACAGGTTGCGATTGCTTTAGCTTTTATTAATCTTTCATCAATAGCGTCTCTGAGGTTTAAGGTGGTAATAGACGGATTAAGAATTAAAGTATTGTCCATGATGTGTCTCCTTGAATTTTTTTAAGTTACCGACTTACAAAATATAGGTGTCGGGCGCTAAAAACCGTTCAAGGACGGCATGCTTCTTCCCCTTTCGAGTATTTTATCCGCATACGCCCGACAAACAAAAATGCTACGTCTATCGAGCGTAGCGAATCGCCTTGAAGGTGTTTTTAGCACCAAGTTTAAGATACTACTATTTAGCTTGCCGTGTCAACCTATAAGCAATTTTAGTTTGATTATTTATTGCCCATTTTAAATTTACGCAACTTTCTTACGCTCCTTAAGCTTGTTGATAAGTTCTTTGGTCTCCAACATAAACTTCGTAACCTCATCAGCATCGTATACTCTGACTTGTGCAGCTAAAGTTTGCATGATATCCATGGCTTCAGATGGAGTTATTTGTTGGTTGTTTAATGCCTCAATAACCTGGTTACTTTTTTCGGTTGCAGTGTCGCCGGTTAATTCGATGCAAATAATGTCATCTTTAGGTTTAGCTGGTAATATGCGTTCTAAGAATATTTTAAGCATTACCGCATCGCCGTTTAATGCCATTTCTAAAGCTTTCTTGATTAATTCCTCTGCATGAGATTCAATCATTTCTACATACAGAGTACGCTTGTCTTTTATTCCTTTTGGTCGTCCTTCTGGATTACCGCTTTGTCCTTTTTCAAAAGTCATTTTATTGATCCTTTCTTGATCTGAACAAGTAATTTAGTAAAATTTGCTTGTTCATTTTAGTTAATATTAAGTTTGTAAAAATCTGAGTAGCTTGACCCACTTTCTTTTTACGGTTTTTTAAAAATAATTTTTTGTTTCTCATTTCATAGCTAATTCCTCCTTAACCCGTATATGGTATGGTAAATATATATAAAGGTGTCCGTATAGTGGCCTAAATAATTTGCTAAAAACGCCATATATAGGCCGTAGGGCGGATTAAAAGCAAAAGTATGATTAAATATTTGAGCCGCATGGTGGTGCATATTCGTTATTATTAGTCCGTATAGCGGCTCAAAGAATTTATTTTTCTCTGAATGATCGTGATGCTTTTTTTGTGCTTGAAACATCTAATTTTCCTCTGCATTCATCTATTGGTTTCCAAGTTACTGCATATAAATTTGCTAGTTTTCTACCGCCTTGTCTGGTTAATGTAATAAAGTTTTTGTCGCGTAATTCTTTCAATGCTTTTTGTAATTGATCATTTGACGACCAGTTACGTTTTTTCATCATTGAAAAAGTTGCGCATAAATCACCGTTATTATTACCGTTAAATTGCATCGCTATATCAATAAGTAGTTTAACGGCCTTATTGCTTAAACTAACAAAGTCAGTATGTTCTAAAACCATGTGAGGCAGCGAAAGAAAACGACCGCTAGACCTACGTCCTTTCATTTTTTCACGTGTTCTAGCCATTATCTGCATTCTCATTTTTATCTGGCATTAATGCATAGCGTGCAACTCTATGTGGTTTGCCTTGAGACGTGCGATCTTGCGTCCAGTGCGTTATTATATTTAATCCATAGTTTTTCCTTAGCTCGAAAATTCGTGCTGCTGGCATCAATATATTTAACCGTTCGCGTGCTTCAATTGTAGTTATTGGTTTTTCTCTCAGCCATTCTAATAAACGTTTACGTTGAGCTGGTAGGGTGGTATCATTCAAATTCCACTTTGAATTGCCCGATCTTCGGATTGGGCTTTTCTTTTTGGTTTTCATTTTGCACCCCCATCACGTTTTTCATCTAGCCATTCAAAAAAAGCCTTTTCATCAAGTAATACTCGGCGTCCAGCTCGAACAATCACTTTGTTAAAGCCGTTTTTCTGAGCGTTGAATATCAAATGGCGAAGTCCGCCAATAGCAGGCCAGGGGTGATGGTTAGCCCATTGTGTCACTGGAATAAAGCGTGTAGATTGATGTTTAGTATTGGTATTGGGTTTAGAATTATTTTGCATTTATTTATCCTCTTGGTTAAAAATGATAGTAATTAGCAAAGTCGCTAATTGATGAGGATTACAACACAAAAAAATATTTGGCATAAGCGACGATAAAATACCGATTTTACCGTCGGGTAGCAATGAGATTGATATTTCATTGTTGCTTAAGATGTAAAAGTTAAGAAATAATCGGAACTGCCACCTAGCTTTTTGCTATCTTTTTGACTGTCTTTTATTTAACCCGCTAACAGATCTATTTTTAGGATATTCCCTGTAGATTTTTCCAGCAAATCGCATGAAATTTATTATATCATAATGTTGTTTTTTATTAATTTTTGTTTTAATAGTTGTTGCGATCGTAGGACTAACCTTTTTTATCCATGTGCGAACCGTGGTTTCCTTGACGAGAAATTCAGCGCAGATGGTTTTATTATAGGCTTTGTCATTAACTAATCCTTTTTTGCAATAAAGACAATACGTAATGGCAGCTTGAATACATTGATTTAAAACAGGACAAGGTGGTTTTTTTCCTGGTTTTATTTTTTTTGGTTTGCATAAATCAGGAAGCTTTCCATTGATTATATCATTGAAGGCATAGATTAAATTAATAACAATTTCTTTTGGGAATTGCATATTTGGGTTTTCACTCGTTGCGTATTCTTCTAGGCATGCTAATATTGCTTTTTGAATTTTTTGGTTGGAACCATCAATTAATGCATTAACGTATTTATTATGATAGCTTTCTGGTAGTATTTGCATTAGGTCTTTATGTTTATTCACCCAAAAATCCTCTCATTCATGCTTGCGACAACTTTTGTTGTATGCGCTTCTGACATATGCGCGTAGCGTTTTACCATTTGTAGCGTCTTATGCCCAAGTATCTCGGCTATTTCAGCAAGGCTAGCACCGTTCATAGCGAGATACGAAGCTGCACTGTGTCGCAGATCATGAAAACGAAAATCTTCAATTCCTGCTTGTTTTACAGCGTTTTCCCATGCGCCTCTGATGCTCATAGTCTTGCCTTCTTTATTAGGAAAAACTAAATTTGTGTCAATTCTTCTTATTTTGGAATGTTGTTTCATTAATTCCAAAGCAAGGCCGGTTATTGGTAACACACGACGTTCATTATTTTTTGTTTCATGCAAAATTATTACGCCGCGTCCTAAGTCTACATCTTCCCAATGCAGATTTAATATTTCCATCTTGCGTGCGCCGGTAGATAAGCATAACACTACGATTAAATAGAGGCACTGATTTTTGCTATTTTTTGTGACTTCAAGTAATCTTTCGCGCTCTTCGTCTGAAAGAAAACGTATGCGTCCGCGTGGTTCTCTTGGTTTGCGAATTTTTTTTAAGGGGTTGCTATCAAGCCATCCCCATTCAGTGATTGCGATAGTAAAAACATGGGATAGGGCGGCTATATAGCGATTTGTAGTCGCAGGGCTACGTTTATTGCCGCGACAAGTAATTTCATTAAGTAATTTATCGCGGCATTCTGCAAGCACAGCAGGCGTTATATCGGCAAGCATAAAAGCGCCGATTTGTTCTTGCCACCATTTAAGTTGGCCAGTTTGTTTTTTTTGGCTTTTTGGTTTAGTTGGTAAAACGTGACGAACATATCGATTTATCATTTCGTTCACAGTGCGTTTTTTTGCTTCGGCAGTTTTAAAATGTCTGCCTTCTAAAATTGCGCTTTCAGTTTGTGCTGCCCATTTTTTTGCATCAGTTTTGCGTTTGAAAGTTGCGTATTGGGTAGGATATCCTTTTAGTCTAATTTGGGCACGATAAGAAACGGTGCCGTCTTTGCTTTTTCGTTCCTGAATATTTGCCATAATTTAATCCTCCAAAACTCTTGAAGACATACTACAATATTTAGCCAAAAATAGCAACAAAAGATGTATAATCCCATGTATCTAAGGAATAAATGCTTGTTTTATAAGGATAAATTGAGGTAATATATGTTCGTGGCACACTTATGGCACAATAGGGTTTTCAAATGGACTGAAAATGCGCATAAATTGGGTTTTTTCTTGATATGGATTTACGAGGAAAAGCCAAAATTTTTGTAGCGAAGTGTGCCATGAGTGTGCCATGGGGGTTAAAATAGCCCCAGATTCAAAAATTGTCTAATTATAAAAGAGGGCTAAACTCTATGCTGTGATTGGTGCCCGGGGCCGGAATCGAACCGGCACGGGATTTAACTCCCGAGGGATTTTAAGTCCCTTGCGTCTACCTATTCCGCCACCCGGGCAGGGTGACTCATTCATTATTATTAACTAGGCTGAGGCCGGAATCGAACCGGCGTCCACGGCTTTGCAGGCCGCTGCATAGCCACTCTGCCACCCAGCCACAATGCCAAAAAAATTTATGCGCCTTATGTATGGCGCACTATTCAGTGAATTGGAGCGGGAAACGAGGCTCGAACTCGCGACCCCAACCTTGGCAAGGTTGTGCTCTACCAACTGAGCTATTCCCGCTGACTGAATTATTCTAGCCTACAAAGTTTGAGAGTCAAGAAAGATTTAGAGGTTTGCTTTTTTACGGTTTTCTTGAATGCAACTACTGCAGTTCAAAACTTGGCCAGGCAATTTTGATGTAAACTACCATAGTCCAAATGGTTAAAATAGCGGCGATATACAATAATATATAGCCACTATAAATTAATATGCCTGGGTGTTTTGGATTGCCAGCCAAAAGGGCGATGATTGCCAGCATTTGTGCGGCGGTTTTAAATTTGCTTACATAAGTAACAGCAACGCTAACTCGTCTGCCAATTTCAGCCATCCATTCGCGTAATGCTGAAATTGCACATTCTCGTCCAACAATAATGGCGGCGGGAATAGCAATATAAAGCAAATATGGATTGCCAACTAATAAAACTAAAGCAACTACTACCATGAGCTTATCTGCCACAGGATCAAGAAATGCTCCAAAAGCAGTTGTTTGGCTAAGCTTGCGTGCTAGATATCCATCGAGCCAATCAGTAGCGCTTGCAAGTGCAAAAACGATAGCGGAAGCAAAATGACTCCATCCAAAAGGCAAATAAAAAACAATTACAAAAATGGGAATTAATAAAATTCTTAGGAAAGTTATTGCCATCGGAACGTTCAATTTCATATATTCATGATAACAATTTAATTTGTTAATGTAAATTGTCGTATATTTTTTGTGCCAATTGTTGACTGATGTTCGGTGTTTTTGCTAAATCTTCGACGCTTGCTTTTAAGATACCTTGCAATCCGCCAAAATGTTTAAGCAGCATTTGACGTCGTTTCATTCCGATGCCGGGAATATTTTCTAGAGATGATTTTTTTCTGCTTTTAGCGCGGCGTGCGCGATGTGCAGTAATTGCAAATCTGTGCGCTTCGTCACGAATTTGTTGGATTAGATGCAGTGCATAGCTATCTGGTGGTAGATTTATAGGTTTGGATTGCCCAAGCATAAAAATGGTTTCCCAGCCGGGTTTGCGTGTTATACCTTTTGCAATTGCTAGAATAATTATTTCAGAAATTTTTAATTCATTTAAAACTTTTTCTGCTTGTTTTAATTGGGTTTTGCCGCCATCAATGATCAAAATATCCGGTAGTTTTTTTTCGCTTGATTTAAAACGTCGTTTCAATGCTTGATACATCGCTGCAATGTCATCGCCTGGAGTTATGTTTGTAATATTAAATTTGCGATAATCATTTTTTATTGGACCATTTTGATCGAACACTACGCACGATGCAACGGTTGCTTCGCCCATGGTGTGGCTTACATCAAAACATTCCAAACGTTTAGGCAATGAGTGAAGTTTCAATTCTTGTTGTAATGCTGAAAAGCGTTGATGTAAATTAGCTTTGCTTAATAAATAAGTATTTAAAGATTCTTGTGCGTTAATTTTAGCTATTTGTTGCCATTTCTTTTTGATACCGCGTACAGAACATTGCATTTTTATGCTTTTATTTGTTTGCGATGCAATGATTTGTTGTAGTGTTTTTAAATTAGTAATTTTATGACACAAGATGATATTAGATGGGATCTCATTATTATTGCTTAAATAGTATTGAGTTATGAAAGTTGTTAATATAGTTTGAGTTTTTTCTTCAAGTGGTAATTTTTGAAAAAAACTTTTATTGCCTAAAATTCTTCCGTAACGAATTAATAAGATATAAATGCAAACAAACCCATTATTTTCAGCTACCGCAATAACATCGGTGTTTTCGCGCTGAGAACTAACATATTGCTGACTTTGGGTTTCGCGCAAATTTTGAATTTGATCGCGATAAATAGCGGCAGTTTCAAATTGTAATTTTTTTGTAGCTTGCTCCATTTTTTCTTCTAATTGTTGAATAATAATATCACTTTTTCCTTGTAGAAATAAAATCGCATTCTGAATATCTTTGGCGTAATCACTTTGTGTGATAAATTTTACGCATGGAGCAGAGCATCGTTTAATTTGATATTGTAAACAAGGACGAGAACGATTATTAAAAAATGAGTTTTTGCAAGAGCGAATGTGAAATAATTTTTGCAGTAAATTTAAAGTTTCATGCATTGCTGCAGCACTTGGATATGGGCCAAAATATTTTCCTTTTTTGCTGCGCTTGCCGCGGTAGGGTGTAATGCTGGGAAATTTATCTTCGGATATTAAAATATATGGGTAGCTTTTGTCGTCGCGGAAAATAATATTATAAGGTGGATGGTGTTTTTTAATTAAGTTATTTTCTAAGATTAATGCTTCATTTTCAGTGCGGGTGATTATTATTTTAATATCGGCAATTTTTGCAATCAGTGCAATAGTTTTAGGATCTTTAATATTTTTTCGAAAATAACTATTGATGCGTCGTTTTAAATTTTTTGCTTTGCCAACGTATAATACCTTTTGGTGTTTATCTAACATTTGATAAACACCAGGTCGTGTGGTTAAAGACTTAATGAATGTTTTTACATCCAGTGCCATTATTTAATCAACTTAACATAAAAATTGACTGTAAATGCATACAATACATTAGTACTATGTTGAGCTGATGCTATTATTATCAATTACACCATGTCGTAATGCTAAGAGTGTTAGCTCAACATCATTATTTATTCCAAGTTTTTCAAAAATACGATAACGATAAGTGTTGACAGTTTTAGTGCTTAAGTGTAGCACTGAGGCTATTTGTGGCACTTTTTGTCCCTTAGTTATCATAATCATTACTTGAAATTCTCTTTCGGATAGTATGTCAAATGGCGAGCCTTCTTTAGAACTACGTTTTAATACTAATTTTTGTGCGATTTCGGGGCTAATGTAACGTTGGCCAGCATGTACTTTTTTAATTGCATCGATAAGATCTTTGGGTTTGCAATTTTTTGTTATATAACCCGATGCTTTTTCTTCTAACAATCTTGCTGGAAAAACGTCATTGTCACAAATAGTTAATATTAGAATTTTAACATCCGGCATGATACGCAATAGTTTACGTGTTGCTTCTAATCCACCCATGCCGGGCATTTGTAAATCCATAAGAATTACATCAGGATTATGTTTTCGTGCTAAATTAATTGCTTCTTCACCACTAGCAGCTTTTCCAACAACTTCCATATCTTTAGCGTTATCTAATTGACTAGCAACGCTTTCACGGACTAATTCGTGGTCGTCTACCACGAGGAGTTTTATCATTTTATTACTCACGATGATCACCTTCATGCAAAATCGTTTATATTATGCAACCTCTTGTTGCTCCCATTTTTATTATTTG
>JASFHH010000058.1:0-9912 GCA_050123335.1 Gammaproteobacteria bacterium | reverse complement strand
TAAAAAAGCGTTGAGTGATTTATTGATAGGGGTCAAGTCTTGAATTTTGGAATTTGATCAACAAAGTATCAAATTCCAAAATTCAAGACTTGACCCCAAATTTTCCCAAATTCAAATTTATTTTACTGTTACTGTAAGATCTTTTGTTACAACATTACCGCTATTATCTGCCGCACTTACGCGAAATGTTTGTGAAACTCCAGGATTTTGCACGCCCTTACTAGGATCATCAAGATCAAAGTAAATATTAGCTACGTAACCATAAGACATATATTCACAGTGTAACTTTAAATTATAATCTTTTAAAGTTTTGCCTGCTCCACCAAGAGGCACGATTCTTACCCAAGCTACATGATGATACTGTTGTGTTATGTGCGCACCCCCAACAGTATATAAGTTGATTTTTTGACCCTCAGTGAAAGTAAAATCTGAATGCACAAGATTTAATACTATATCTTGTGCATCAACATATAAATGATATACCGCAGCAGATTTAGCAGCACCAACATCATTTTTCGCCCAAACATAAATATCAATCTTACCTTCCGGAGCAGTTGATGGAAGATTTGCGATTAAATCATTTCCTGACATCGATAATCCATATGTACTTTGAATATCATTGCCTTGAGAATCTTTAAATTGGAATGTAAGATTTCCGCTTCCTATTGGATTTTTGAAATGATTTTTCAAGCCTGGCACAAGCACAACTTGTTGACCACGATTACCTCCAGCAAATCCTAAATCAGCATCTTTTGCCTCAGGCGTACCTTTAACAGTTACATTAAATGATTTACTATCACTACATTTAATTGTATTCCCGGCATTAAGCGTAACTGTTTCCGGCTGATCAAACATCGCACCAGTTGCTGCGCCTTTAAGATAAATCTCACATGAAGGTTTTCCAGCACAATCAGTTTTATACGCAGGATCTAACATCAGTCCGTGCTCTTCCCCAACTAAACTTATTGCATCTGGATCTACATTTCCTTCGTTCGCTGTAACCGTTGCTATATGGACATGATTTACAACAGCACCCTCTGTTGTGACATACGGTACATTCTGGTTATCCAGTGTTATTGTAGGTTTTTGCGCAGGATTAATTGTTACATCAAACGGTGCATCAAATTTACCTCCACCAGTATTCTCAGCATGAAGTTTAATTTGAGTTTTATCCATAGCATTTGTAACTTTATCTGCTTTTAAATAAATTTCGCATGAAGTTTTGTCTTTACATTCTGTTTTATAAGCTGGATCTAAAATAATTCCATGCGAAGATAAATCTGGATCTAATTTTATCGTATCCGGATCTACTGTACCTTCATTCGCAGTAACTGTTGCTAAATCAGAATGATCTATTGATTGTCCCTCATTTACAACATACGAAGTAGCATGCAGATCAATTGATGGGTTTTTTGGTAATTTAATCGTTACATCAAACGGCTCATCAGATTTACCTCCGTCGGTATTCTCAGCATGAAGTTTAATTTGAGTTTTATCCATAGCGTTTGTAACTTTATCTGCTTTTAGATAAATCTCGCAGGAAGTTTTGTCTTTACAATCTGTTTTATAAGCTGGATCTAAAATAATTCCATGTGAAGATAAATCTGGATCTAATTTTATCGTATCCGGATCTACTGTACCTTCATTCGCAGTAACCGTTGCTAAATCAAAATGATTTATTGATTGCCCAACGTTCACAACATACGGCACGTTATGCAATGCTATAGTCGGCGCAACCACATCCGGCTTTATCTTAATAGTTGCAACAGCTGTATCAATTTCCTTACCATGTGTCATCTTATGTGCTGTGATCTTAATATCAATACAATGATCCGGATTTTCATTAAAATCTGCTTGTGTCGGTGTACCATCAATCTTTATAAGATTATTCCCAATCTGATAACCAGACTGCTTCCATGGAGTCACTGTAACCTTTAAATCTCCCGACTTCGGTAATCCATTATATGATATATCCATGCCATAAACATTAGGCGACTGATTGATAAATAACGGCGGACATGTATCCTGATGAGCCTGATCTCCATATTTTAAATGAATTTCATCTCCTGAATGAATCGGACCTACTGTTATCGGTAAATCATGGTAATAATCTTTATTATAATGAAAATCACCGCTCTCATTTAGTCCATCTTTAGAAGCAGTTTTCGTCTTGCTATTAATCCGCTCTGTCTTCTGATCTTTTATCGCTAATACCTGTGACATATGTACCGCTGGAGTACTCGTCCAATCCTTTAAACCACTTGCATCATTGCTCGGCACAGGATCGCTAAATGTCATCGGCTGACCTGTACTATCACCACCCCAACTGTAACTTAATTGTAAACCAACTCGTTCATCATTCGGCAAACCAAAGTTCGCATCTATCTTTTCTCCTACCAAACCTAATTGTAATTGACTTCCAGGCACACTATTTAATAACCAATCAACTTCCGCCTGATAATCTTTATATGACTTACGATCACTCGCTAATAAACTAAACTGTAATCTATCATTCACTAGCTGATGCAAACTAATTGTTGCTCCTAAACCCGCATCATTTTGATTAGATGCTTGTTGATAACGCATATCATATTTGATGTTGTCATAATTCAATTGCAAACCAATCAAAGTACTTTTCATTGGTGATATATCTATCCCTGCACTTACACTTTGATCTGTAGCTCCTGCTATTCTTCGATAGTTTCTAAAAAGAACTCCACTAGTAGTAAAATCTTTACTTCCTAAATCCTGACTATTTGCTTTACTGTAATATGCATTTAAATTGAAATCTTTGATTAACTTATACGGCAATAAATATTCGTAAGTACCGCCTATCGCATTTTGGTATACCCATTTCGACACATTTCCTGAGTCAAAATCAAAATTCATTTTTTGTGACAAATCTTCCGCCGTTAACTTGATACGTTGATTAGGTGTCAGCACATGTCCCCAAGTAGCTCCAATTCTGCGTTCTGCTTTACCACCATCTAATTCAAGTACTAATACATTACTACTATTTAATAACTGAGTATATTTGCCTTCGAGAATTAATCCGAATGTTTTACTATATATAGTGCTTAAAGAAAATGGCCCTTTAAGGCCTAACATACCACCATCAATATTTAAATTTTGATCTTCTTGGTTTTTTTGTGCATCTTGTGCTTGTTGTACACTTGAAACATCTGCAATATTCGGAGTATCAAAAACATTTGGTTGAGCAGCAAACAACGCTAATGGACATGATAACAAGCATAAAAATGCTAATTTCTGCATCTTCTTCATCTAAATTTCCCCTTGTAACCCTTTGTAGGAAATAACCTCTATTAACCCCTACAATTAATACTACAAAAAGTATAGTAAAATAATTTCAAATTGCTATAAAATTAGACAAATGCACACAAATTTGGTCTACTCAGAATCGAAAAAACAATGAGTTATGAACGAAAAGGTGTCAGACACCGCAATGCGGTGTCTGACACCTTTTATGACACCTTTTAATACTAACCGATCGGCACCGTTACATCAAATGCAACAAAGGGATTATTTTGTGAAGTACCTGAAAGATGGATACGTCTTCCACCATTATCATCATTAGGCGTTACAACTTGCGGATTACACCCCCAATGATCAATACCTATTTTTGCGTCAAGACTAACGCTGTCAGCTTTTGGCAAGAAATAAAATTTTGCTCCTAAATAAGCGATCGCACGATAAGTTATTTTATTGAGATGATTGCTAACATTAGCAACACTGGCAGCAACACCACTAATACCTACCTGAGACGCATCTAAATCAGAATCTGCATATAACAACTGTAATTCCACATCACCTAATAATAAAAATTGTGGTGCAACATGAAATGCTAATTGCTCACCTGCGGCAACTCCATAATAATAAGTTTGCACTTTATATTGTTCAGTGTCACTTGCTTGCGAACCCAAATAATCATAATTTATAACAACATTATACTTAGCATTTAAGTTAGTAAATACCACCCCAATTCGAGGATGAAACGTAACCTTATCAAAACCAGCAGTGGATGGAACACTACGATAATATAAACCAGCATCAATCAACCGATGTTTAGCTGTAAATGAAGTTTGCCGAATCGGCAGAATCACCCCCACTCTTCTTCCACCATCAATATACCAAATGTTTCCTAAAGTACCCCCCAAATTGGATTCTTTTGTACTAGAAGTATTTAAATAACTAAGCTTCAACATAATGTCATTAAAATGACCAAAAATCGAAGCGTACGGATTATAAAAAGCATAACCGAGATTCACATTATAAATTGGTGTTACTCCATTATTATTAATAGAAGTAATGGGGGCATTTGTACCAGTTCGATTACCAACTTCTACAGTTGGATTTCTAAAACGATAGGCTCCGATTCCTGCGCTGACATAAAAAAAGGGATATTGATAAACATCGTAAGGATAAGAACCTGGATATACTATCGGTCTTTCTGGAATACATTTTGGTTTGGGAGTTTTTGGCGGAACAGCTTCAAATGACCCCGCAACAGCAGTATTAAAGAAACCAATTAATAATAATATAAAAAATGTATAATTTATGCGCATAAAGATTTTGCCCCAATAACCCTTCCAATAATCCTCATATTAATGGTATTTTTTAAACTACCGGAATGCAAGATAATTTTCAAACAGCATCATGATTAAAAATTAGTCATGTATATAATTATTTCTGTATTATTATTGTTCAATATTTTATAGTGTGAATAATTTTTAAACAAATTTTTCCCGATTAAGCTGCAATTAAAAAATAATTTCTAAAAAAATTTTATTTTTACGCATACATTTTTGGCAAAAAATTTGATTTGTAATATTCAAAATTAATTTTATTTTTTTATTTTTTTAAATAAAAAATTATAACTTTTTTATAATTTTTATCAAAAAAACGCTAATTTTCGGAAAAAATAGCGTTTTTTTTAAAAAAAATTAAAAAAAATGCTTAAAAAAACTAGATTTTTTTTCAAATTATAGATATCCTGTATGGTATTCGTTCATTAAACGGACGGATACGTTTATATTTATATAAATTTATTGTTAAACAAAAGAGGACTCTTTTATGAAAAAAGTACTATTAACATGCGCAGCTGCTGGCTTGTTAGTCGGTAGCTCTGTTGCTTCCGCTGCTGCTATCGCACCAGCTCCTATGTTTCATCCATGGTATATCGGTGTCGGCTTAAAGTGGAATGCTAATTTGACTGATAAATGGGATACAGTAGCTGTTGACACTGGTGTATCACTCAAAAACAAACTAGGTTGGGATATTTTTGGCGGCTACATGGTATCACCAAAGTTTGGAACTGAATTAGGTTTTGTTGATTATGGTAAAGCAACACGTACCACGAAAGCAGCTGGAATAAATACTGGTAAATGGGATGCAAATGGCTGGTTAGTCTATTTTGATGGTATGTACTATGTACCTCTATGTAAATACTTTAAAGTATTTGCTAAAGGCGGTGTAGATTACATTAACCACAGTGAAAAAAGCTATCAATGGAACGCCGCTACCTCTTCTTGGGTACGCACAGCAGCTGTAGCTGTAGACAGTAAACTTAATGTTGTAAGCGGTAACTTAGGTGCTGGTATACAATTTGATTACAATCAATTTGGTGCCCGTTTCACTTATACTAACTACAATGAGTTCATCCATGAAAACACTCTTGCTGTAGCATGGGTTCCAAACTTGTTGAACTTAGACGTCTTATACCACTTCGGTTAATCTTATTAACCAACTTAAAAAGCCGAGGTAAATCCTCGGCTTTTTCTATTGCCCCAAAAAGCTTGATCAGGTAGAATGCTTTTTTAAATAAAAAAGGTCAATGTTAATATGGATCTAAAATCATATATTCGAGAATATCCTGATTTTCCAGAACCTGGCATTAATTTTAAAGATATTTCACCAATTTTACGTTCACCTGATGCAATGCGTTACATCACTGATAAGCTTTATGGTCATTTTAAAGACAAAAAAATTGATATTATTGCCGGTGCTGAATCTCGCGGTTTAATTTTTGCAAGCGCTCTTGCTACTCGTTTTGATAAAGGCTTTGTAATGGTAAGAAAACAAGGCAAATTACCTGGTATTACCAATAAAGTCGCATACGATATTGAATACGGCAAAGACATAATGGAAATTCAGCAGGATGCAGTTGAACCCGGGCAAAACGTATGGATTGTGGATGATCTATTAGCAACCGGCGGAACTGCTAAAGCTGCCGCAGAATTGGTGGAAGCTCTGCAAGGAAACGTAGCAGGATTTTCGTTTGTAATCGAATTAAAATTTTTAAAAGGAAGAGAAAAAATCAAAGAATATGATATTCAAACATTGGTATCTTATGATCAATAAAAAAATAGCGAGGAAATTAAAATGTCAAAAGAAAAAATTGAAATTGCAATTATTGGGGGCACTGGGGTTTACGATCCAGGCGCATTAACCGACGCAAAAAAAATTAAAATTTACACCCCATATGGAGCAACTTCAGAAATTACTACTATCGGCACTTATGCCGGCAAGCGCGTAGCATTTCTCCCCAGACATGGAGCACATCACCATTCACCACCACATAAAATTCCATTCCGCGCTAATATGTGGGCTTTGCATGAGATTGGTGTAAAACGAATTATTGCTCCATGTGCAGTTGGAAGCTTGCGGGAAGAATTACCGCCTGGACATATTGTATTTCCTGATCAATTTTTTGATTTTACTAAAAATCGTGAATATAGTTTTTATGACGGCGGGGAAGTTTGTCATATCAGCGTAGCCGAACCATTTTGCAATGAGTTGCGCCAGTTAGCAATCGAAACCGCAATGGAAATGAACATTAATTACCAAGACCACGGTACTGCGGTATGCATTGAAGGTCCGCGTTATTCAACTAAAGCAGAATCTA
Organism: Gammaproteobacteria bacterium; assembly: GCA_050123335.1. Taxonomy (GTDB): domain Bacteria; phylum Pseudomonadota; class Gammaproteobacteria; order UBA12402; family UBA12402; genus JASFHF01. The sequence goes on along the minus strand of JASFHH010000058.1, from coordinate 2,990 downwards.
ACTTCTTCCGTAATGCGGTAGGAGCACACACTATTGGTATGACGTTAATACCAGAATGCGTATTAGCACGCGAAAAGGAAATGTGTTACGTACCAATTGCAATGGTAACTGATTATGATGTTTGGCATGAAGAACCAGTTTCTACTGAATTTGTAAAACGCACTATGATAAAAAATCTTGAAACAATCAAAGAATTATTAATTAAACTATTGCCAAAAATACCAGGCGATAGATCTTGCGCTTGCGAAAAAGCATTAGATGATGCGTTTATTTAAATTTTTTAATTTAAAATTTTGCTTGATTAATTGGCGAACAACAGCTAAATTGTTTTTATCTAAATCTTTCAAACCACTCTTTCACTTTTCTTTAGCGAAATTTAAGTCGCGCACAAGTAAATTCCAAATAAAGAAATAAGCAATTGTATAAAAAGGTGGTAATCACCGCACAGCAACGTTTTCTGCGAGATACTAATCATATCAGCATTGACCTTCACATGAGTCACATGATCGTAACATCTCAATAACTGGAGGTAAAATACTTGCAGCAAATGAGGTTGTCTTTGTTCAGACACGCGGGAGCTACATCCCTGTAGCACTAAGGCTCAGCCATCCATGGCTTCGCATTGTCTGAAAAAGACAACCTCAATTACTGCAAGTTGATTTGATGTATTGGTCTCCACTTTTTGAGATGTTACACATGAGGGTGCGGCTCCATTCTGATGTAACGCGGCAAGCGTTATTGTTGACGCAAGCATATGGACGCTGTCATTCCGGAATTTTTCTGCCCCTGTTTGCTGGCAGGAAAATATCCGGAATCCAGAAAATAACAGCCAACTGGCACTGGATCCCGGCTCAACATGCTGGGGCCGGGATGACAACTTTCCAATTTCAAGGTAATTGGTATTATTATCATACATCAGAATGGAGCCGCACCCACACATGATACATGATCGTTATAACATATTGATTATTAACAAAAAACTTTCGCTGACAGCTGTCAGCGAAAGTTTGAGAGGGATTTATGAACAAAGAAATTATTACTAAGGAATATAGGCAAGTATTTCAAAAAGCTAAAAATGCCGTAGGATTACTAGATGATTATGTAAAACAACCTGATGAAAATCCATCTATCGGTTTGATTTTATGTGCCGATAAAAACTCTGTCGAAGCTGATTATGCTTTACGCGATCTGCATAAACCTATAGGAATTTCTGAAATTACACTATCCAAAGTTCTACCAGCAAATTTAGTCAATAAATTGCCTGATGCTAAATTACTAGAAAATGAAATTTTACAAGAACTAAAAGAAGCAAAAAAATTTAAATAATAACAACCAATATAATTATCCTACAAGACAAGGTTGACTATGTCTCTCGCAATACTTTACAGTCGTGCACAAGTTGGGATCAACGCTCCACTGATAACAATAGAAATACATTTATCTCGTGGCATGCCAAAGTTTACAATAGTTGGCTTACCAGAAACTGCAGTAAAAGAAAGCAAAGATCGAGTACGCAGTGCATTAATTAATTCTGATTTTGAATTACCTATTGGCCGTACAACTATTAATCTTGCACCAGCTGATCTTCCCAAAGAAGGCTGCCGCTTTGACTTGGCAATTGCTCTGGGGTTATTAATTGCATCAAAACAACTTACAGCTAACAATATAGCTCAATATGAATTTGCTGGTGAATTAGCTTTATCCGGAAAATTACGACATATTTATGGAGTATTACCAATAGCACTACATGCAAAATGCGCTAATCGTACTTTGATTATTCCAAAAAGTAATGCAGACGAAGCAAGTTTAGTCAAAGGATTAAAAGTTTTGCCCGCAAATCATATCTTAGAAGTATATGATCATCTAAGTGGTAAAAAAATAATCAAGCCTCACGCGCCTGCTCAAATTATTACCAACAATAATTATGAGCTAGATTTATCTGATGTGTGCGGCCAGCAACATGCACGCCGCGCACTTGAGGTTGCTGCTGCAGGAAGGCACAGCATGTTATTAATTGGTCCGCCTGGCAGCGGTAAAACTATGCTGGCAAGCCGCATGCCTACTATTTTGCCGACAATGACCGAGCAGGAGGCAATTGAAGCCGCTATGATCGCTTCAATTAGCTACCAGGGATTACAACCTACTAATTGGAAAAACCGCCCATATCGTGCTCCACACCACAGTGCATCAAGCGTTGCTTTAGTTGGCGGAGGTAACCCTCCTCGGCCAGGTGAAATCTCCCTCGCACACCGGGGTGTATTATTTTTAGACGAATTACCTGAATTTAGCCGGCATGTCCTGGAAAGCTTACGCGAGCCGCTGGAATCAGGCATGATCACTATTTCCCGAGCAGCACGCCAATCCGAATTTCCTGCGCAATTTCAATTGATCGCAGCAATGAATCCGTGCCCCTGCGGACATGCTGGTGATCCAGCAGGCAACTGCAGCTGCACCTCCGACCAAATTCAGCGCTATCGTCATAAAATTTCTAAACCAATGCTCGACCGCATTGATATACATATTGAAGTACCCAGATTACCAATTGAGCAATTATCTTTGCAACAGCAAAATATCGGAGAAAATAGCCATCAAGTGCGCCAACGCGTTGAACAAACAAGACAAATACAATTATCACGTGCAAATAAAACTAACTCACAACTTACCAATAAAGATGTAGAACGATATTGCAAATTAAAAATAAAAGAACAAAAATTTTTTTATCAAGCAGCGAACAAACTAAAACTATCCGCTCGCAGTTACCATCGTACACTCAAAGTAGCACGCACTATTGCAGACTTAGCAAAAAAAGAATTAATCGATATTGACTCGTTAACCGAAGCATTAAGTTTGCGAGGAAATTATTGAGGTAATATAGCTAACTTCTTGTAAACGAATATAGTCAAAATTTGTTTATTAAAGAGGTTTGGGTTGTTTTTTCGAAGACCTAGCGTACATGGATGGGGACGCGGGAGGTACATGGACGTAACATG
>JASFHH010000057.1:0-10006 GCA_050123335.1 Gammaproteobacteria bacterium | reverse complement strand
GCATTTCATGATCTTAAAACCGAAGTTGGCGCAGAAATTTACAAAAAATATGGCATAAAAGAAATGGAAGTCACCGACGAAGTTTTTCAAAGCAAACATTCTGTAGTTTTTGATGAAGCCGAAAATCGTATGCATACAATCAAAGCGGTGATGGTAGCTACGATTGAGAATAAATTATAAACTACTTGCGTTATAGTATAAAATCTAAATAATTTTCTGAATTTATTACTGTGAATTTGGCGTTTGCATAAGTATTACACCATTCTTGCGGCGCCTTTGCTGTAGTTTTACCCCACTTAAATTCAAATCCATGCAAAATACCTTCATATTCTTCGACAAAATCTATTTCTTTCTGATCCCAAGTTCGCCAAAAATATTTATTGGTATAGATGCCTGCATAGCTTTGCTTTTTTATGCGTTCCATGATTAAGAAATTTTCCCATAATTTTCCAACATCATCACGTAAATTTAACGAATTAAAATTAGCGATAATGGCATTGCGCATACCATTATCATAAAAGTAATACTTGCTTTTTTTAGTAATTTCCTTGCGTAAATTGCGACTAAACCCTCGTAAATTATAAATAACAAAACTCTTTTCTAATAAATCAATATATCTGGCTACTGTTTTCGTATCAATCGCTAATTGCTGCGCTAATTCAGATAAAGATACCTCATTGCCAACTTGGAATGCTAATAATCGCAATAAATCTACTAAAGTTTTAGAATTTTTTACTTTATCAAATTCTAATATATCTTTTAAAAGATATGATTGTGACATTTCCATAATTAATTCGGCTTTGTTTACATTCGAAGTTGTAATTACTTCCGGGTAAGAACCATAAATTAATATTTTTTCTAACTGTTCTTTTAATTCATAACGATTATATAGCATGTTTAATTCTACATAAGCTATGGGATATAAAGTTAATGTCTTTTTGCGGCCAGTTAATGGCTCGCCTACTTGTCCCGCTAATTCAAAAGATGACGAACCAGTCGCGATAATTTTTATATCCGGAATTTGGTCAACCATAATTTTCAAAGCTTGGCCAATGTCTTTGATTTTTTGCGCTTCATCAATAACAATAAGCTGATAATTTTGTGCATATTCTTTAATTAGCCCAAAATCCTGTGAACTCAACAGATGCTGAATGCTAATGTTGTCGCCGAAATCGAATCGGTATTTGAGGGAAGTAGTCTGTAAAAAATTTTTAAGCAAGGTTGTCTTCCCTACTTGCCTGGGACCATATATCAATAACACCTTGTTTGGATGAAGGTATTTGTCTAAATCTTGAAAAACTCTTGGAATCATATTCAAATTATAGACCAGTCCACAAAATTAGTCAATTATGAGGAGTGTCGCTCCATGAAATATGGATATTTTGAGGAATGCAACTCCACGAAATATGCCAATTTCGTGGAGTTAAGCTCCTAAATCACTCCCACTCAATGGTAGCTGGGGGTTTGCTGGATATATCATAGGTAACGCGCGAAACGCCTGTGACTTCGTTAATAATGCGATTTGATACGTGGGTTAAAAAATCATGTGAGAGATGCGCGCATTTTGCCGTCATAAAGTCATCTGTTTCTACTGCGCGCAAACTAATTACATATTCATGCTTGCGTGTATCTCCTTTCACCGCCACTGATTTCACCGGCAAAAACACCGCAAATGCTTGCGCAACTTTGTCATATAAACCATTTACACGCAATTCTTCGATAAAAATATCATCCGCCTGTTGCAAAATCTCTATATATCCTTTGCGCACCTCGCCTAAAACTCTAACCGCAAGTCCCGGCCCTGGAAACGGATGCCGATAAACCATTTGGTGCGGCAAGCCTAATTCAGACCCAATCATCCGCACTTCATCTTTAAATAATTCACGCAAAGGCTCGAGTAATTTAAACGGTAATTCATCAGGCAAACCTGCAACATTATGATGCGATTTTATTACATGAGAATTTAAACTGGTCGCAGCAGACTCAATCACATCTGGATAAATTGTACCTTGCGCAAGCCACTTAATATCTTTTAATTTTTTGCTTTCCTGATGAAAAATTTTAATAAATAAATGTCCGATAATTTTACGTTTTTCTTCTGGATCCATAACGCTTTTTAATGCATTTAAAAAAACATTTTGAGCATCAACCGTAATCAGATTAATTCCCATGTGTTTTGCAAAAGTTTGCTGAATTTCCTGAGCTTCATTTAAACGTAACAAACCAGTATCAACAAAAATACAAGTTAGCTGATCGCCAATTGCTTGATGTAACAATGACGCAACTACTGATGAATCAACTCCACCAGACAAACCTAAAATAACTTGTTCATCAGCAACTTGCGTCCGAATATCTTGAATTAAATTTTCTATAATATTTTTTGGCTGCCAATCGGGTGTACATGCGCAAATATCAATTACAAAACGTTCTAAAATACGCTTGCCTTGCAATGTATGCGTAACTTCCGGATGAAATTGCAACCCGTAAAAATTTTTCTGCTGATTTTCCATCGCAGCAACTGGCACTGATTTTGTTTTTGCACTAATTTTAAAACCGCTAGGCACACCAGTTACCTGATCTCCATGACTCATCCACACAGATAAAACAGACTGACCAGTAATATCAATTTCATCTTCAATATTCTTGAATATTTCTGAATCTTCGCTGCAAATTATTTTGGTATGACCGTACTCATGATGTTCTGCCGCAGTAACTTCGCCGCCTAATTGTAACGCCATGACCTGCATGCCATAACATATTCCCAAAACCGGGCAACCTAAAGAGAAAACTATTTCCGGCGCACGCGGCGTGGTTTTTCGTGTTACTGTCTCTGGGCCACCAGATAAAATTATTCCTTTTGGATTTATTTTTTTTATTGTTGCATCATCAACATCATAAGAAATTATTTCTGAATAAACACCAAGTTCACGCACACGTCGTGCAAGCAATTGCGTATACTGCGAACCGAAATCAATAATTAAAATTTTATTTTTCATAGAAGTCACATCCACTCCAATTAAAAATATAAGTTTTATAACTAACAAAAGTACTTAGTAAATTTTCGTGGTAACTACCGCGCATGCAAACTCTGGGTTCTTTTTTATCTGCTTGCATGCTTGGTTACCCGCGATTTTACACAAACAAACTGGTTGTAAAATCGCGGGTTCCAATTTAAACTGGCAATATAAATCTCACATCTTCAAAGGAGATCGCTATACCCTATTTTTCTTTCCAATAATTCGGTGCTTCTTTGGTAATACTTACATCGTGCACATGACTTTCGTTCATGCCTGCGCTGGTTATCCTCGTGAATTCGGTTTTGGTACAAAGGTCATTAACATTCGCGCTGCCGGTATAACCCATACCAGACCGAAGCCCACCAACCAATTGATAAATAATATTTAAAATCGAACCTTTGTACGGCACGCGACCTTCAATTCCTTCTGGCACTAATTTGTTAGTGTTTGCGTCTTCTTGAAAATATCGGTCAGCGGAACCACGCTTCATCGAGCATAATGATCCCATTCCGCAATAAGTTTTATACGATCGGCCTTGATATAACTCAATCTCTCCTGGTGATTCGTCGGTGCCAGCAAATAAACTGCCAATCATAACAGCATGCGCGCCAGCAGCAAGCGCTTTAACAATATCACCAGAAAAGCGTATTCCTCCATCGGCAATAATCGGAACATCTTTGCCTTTTAATTCATTTGCAACATTTGCAATCGCGGTAACTTGCGGCACACCAACTCCACTAACAATACGCGTAGTACAAATTGATCCTGGACCAATACCAACTTTAACCGCGTCAGCTCCTGCCTTAACTAAAGCTTTGGCAGCGACGGCAGTTGCAATGTTGCCGCCGATAATCTGCACATCAGGATAATTTTGTTTGATCCATTTAATTTGTTCTACAACACCTTTGGAATGACCGTGCGCAGTATCAACCACAATGACATCAACACCTGCATCCACCAAGCCTGTTACTCGTTCGCGCGATACAGGATTAACACCAACAGCCGCACCAACTAACAAACGTTGCGCAGAATCTTTTGAAGCTAACGGATTTTTTTTCGACTTTAAAATATCTGTGACTGTAACCATACCTTTCAATCTAAAATTATCATCAACCAACATAATCCGTTCTAATCGATGTTTATGTAACAATGCGACGACCTCTTCGCGTGAACTATGTTCGGTAGCCGTAATTAATTTTTCCTGAGGTGTCATTACATTGGTAACTGGCTGAGATAAATTTGATTCAAACCTAACATCTCTTTTTGTGATAATCCCAACTAGTTTTCCATCTTTTCCGATAATTGGAATTCCAGAAAATTGATATTTTTGCATAACATCAACCACTTCCTGCACACTACAATCTTCCTGCATCGTAATTGGATCTTTAATGATGCCGCTTTCATAACGTTTTACTTTTTTAACTTCATACACTTGCGCATCAATCGACATATTTTTGTGAATAATACCAATACCACCTTCTTGCGCCATCGCAATTGCCAATTTTGCTTCGGTTACCGTATCCATTGCAGCAGAAATTAGCGGAATATTTAATTTGATATCTCGAGTTAAATTGGTTTGTAAATCAACGTCTTTGGGCAACACAGAAGATTCTGCTGGAACTAAAAGAACATCATCAAAGGTCAAAGCATCTTCGGCAATACGTAACATAGCATCCCCCTTTCAATTGGATGCTCCTTATAATAGCATTAAAATCCAATCTGTAAATTAAAATTGTGCAAAAAATTAAAGTTTATTTTTCAGGGTTTTAATTGGTTTTTTTACGCTCTTCCTCTTTTTCTTGGCGTTTTTCTCTGTTTCAACCTTCTCAACAGTTAAGCATTCTAACTTAATGTTCATGTATTTTATATCCAAAGTGGTTCTATCTTTTTTGACCTTATCGATTTTAAGTGCCATTGGGAATTTATTTCGTATTGAATAATATTTCAATATTATACCTTTGCTATCTAAGTATTTACTAATTTCTTTAAATGCCCTCGTAAAAGTAATTTTTTTAGCAAAAAACCCGCCTTTATTTTTACCTAAAATTACCTTAAAATCTTTATACAACTTCGTATCTTGGTCAATTAAAATTTCATTAGAATCATCACTATACGGTGTTTTCTTATAAAGAATCTTATTAGGCGACTTTACTTTTTTGTTGTCTTTTTCGCCAAACTCATAAGTCAATAAAAAAGGACTTTTCTTGTCTTGTTTCCATTTGTCTATGCTCTTCTTGTCGTTATTCGCAAAGTAGTTAACAACGCATTCCGGAGTATTATCAATGACCGCATAAACAAAAAACTCCCGCAGGAAAGCATATTCCTTAATAAGCTTCTTTATAATAAGTTTCTTTGGTTTATTACTATCAAAAGCATATTTCTTAATAAGCTCCTTTATAAGCTCTTCTGGTTCATTATTATTAACGGCATATTTAACAACATCGCAATAAATTATACCGCTGTTTTTTGCAAGCTCATAAATTACTTTAGCAAAATTATTAAATAGTTCGTGGAACGTCTTCTTGTATTTCTTACCAGAATCATATTTTTCATCAAGATTCTTATGAATCAAATCAATTAGAAAAAGCAGTTTTTTACAAAATTCATATGAAGGCAAATTATGAGAAAATTGTATTTTTCCGGCAACTTTAACAACTTTATTTTTGTCAAGAAAGATTGGGTTTGTCGCGGAACTATTTAATGCCTGGATATTTTTTAAAGTATCTGTTAATTTACTATTCATTTTATCCAATAAAAGCGGCCATTTCTTTTCATCAAGTTTCAGTACTTCGATAATATTGCAGATTTTTTTAAGACTAAATTTATACAACAGTTTTCTTTGGTCTTTAAAATTATCAAATTTTAAATCATCGATATCTTTAGTTACGCTATCTAAATAATGTGTGTCAAAAATATTATTGGCAAACCCTTTAAAACACTTTACGAACTGATGAAAATCAATCCAACATATAGCCTTTTTAACCTCGTCCTTATCTATTTCGTTTGATACTTGCTCTGCAATTTTATTGCAGAACTCTAATGACGGGATATAAATATCTGGAAATTCATCTAGTACATTGGCACGAATAATGATAGTCTTTGCATGGAAAGTCACTAGCTTTTCGTGCGTATACGGTTGATTTTGCAACAATGTATCAAAAGCAGATAATTGTAACTTTAATAATTTTGTTTTTTCATCTTGCTTAGAATTACCTAATTCATTGCATTGTTTAATTATATATTGGATTTCTTTACCACTTAAAAGTTCTATAGTATCTATAGTAAATGAAATGAATTCTTTTTGTTGTAAAAATTGTTCATATGGTTTGTTTTTAAAAGTACTTTTCCAAATTTCATAGAATTTTTTTGCGTTATTTCTGCGCTGCAACAGCAACTTGAATTTATCTATGCTATCTTTTATATTTTTTTCAAGCATAAAATTAACTATCATTTGCATGTCTGCATCAGAGACTTCACGAAAATCTTTTTTAGTATAATATGTATACAAAAGCTCAAGTTTTTTTTCTGATACTTCTTTAAATAGTTGTTTGGCGCACTTAATATACTCATCTTTCGATAAACCATTAGGAACATTTAATCCCAAAGTTTTTTCAATTTTTTCTATATTAGAAAGCAAATTCTTATAAGTTTTTTTGGATTCACCACGATTAAAACGAAGTTTGTAATACGCAAATAGTTTTGACATTTCATCAAAAATTTCTTGTTTTTTGGAAACATTACCAAGCGCAAGAAGTAGTTCGCAACTATTATCAAATATGGAGTTATCGCTTTGCAATTTTTCTATAGTCAAATTTTCACGTATAATTTCAAATATCTCATCATAAGATTTATCAGTTTTTGGCTCTAAAATCTTGCATAAAATACTTAATTTTTTAAATAATCCTTCTGGAAATACGAGGTTTTTTTGAATCTGCAATATGATTTCACTAATTTTTGTTGTTATTAAATTACACAATTTTTCTTTGCGAACTTTGCTGGCTTTTCCGATTAAATAATTTTCAGATTTGCCAATTTTTTTTATATTAAAGTTTGCTAATCCTTGCAGCCAATTATCTTTGCCTAAAACACTACCAAGATCATTGATTTCAATATTTGCCAAAAGCATTTGATTTTGTTCATTCGTGCCGCATAGTTTTATTAACGGATAAATAATTTCATCATCTTTGCCCTGAATGAAAAGATCTGTTATAGCTTTTTGCACCTCTTGATTGCCAATTGTTCCAAATTCTATATCGTCATTCTCATTAAACTTTGTTGGTTTTTCTCCTTCAAATTTTAAATATTCTTTTATAGTTAGCTTTAAAAAGCGACATTTATTGATTTTGCTTATAAAGCTTTCACATTTCTTTTTATTTAATAACGCTTTTAAATGTTTGCCATCAACATATGCCCAAATATTTTTTAACCCCCTTAAATTATTTTCGATTTTTTTACTATCTAAAAATTTACCAAATAAAATCCAATCTTCGTCGTTCCAATGATTATTTAAACTTTTAATTGCTTGCAGTAATATACTAATAACATTTATATTATTATAATCTATTATTTCTGCATTAAGCTTCATAAATATGCTTGCATTAATAAGTTTGCCATCTAGTATACGTTTAATGACAAATAATATATTTTCCCTTTTATGTACAAATGTTAGCTTTTCTGTATAAAGAGTATTTTTTAATATACTCTTTTGCTGTTGATCAATAATATTTTTAATTAAGTCTTTGATTTTAAAATCACCCAAGGAACTTATTATAGGGTTTTCATGTCCAAATTTTTTACAAACCTCTTCAAGCTGTTTAAATGAGCCAGTATTTCTAACTATCTTTATCAAATTGGCTTTAATTACTTTAATAAGCAAAGCTGCGATTTTTTGGTCAAAATAGTCGTCTTTGTTTTTGGCCGATTTAACATTATTTAATGTAAAAATATTTTGGTGTTTAGTAAAAATTTTGCATAACATCTTATATTTTTGCGGCTGTTTTACTATATATTCGACATAGTTATTTTTTATGATTAGAAGATGTTTTTTTACTTTTTCAACATTTTCGTTTTTCGGCTTGTCTATAACAATAGACTGAATTTTTTCTACAGTCTCTTTTTTTAAATGTTCTTTGTACTTAAGAAAATAGCTTAGTATAAAACCATGATAATCTATTATTTTTTTCTTTATCTCGCTTACATTTTTTTTGCCATTCTTGTTGCTAGATTTAACAAGATTTTTGTACTTGCTTCTGAATTCTTTCTTTTCTATCTCGTTAGAGATCTTATCCATACATTGACAAAAAATCCTCTGCGAAAGATCGTAATAATATAAATCATGCTCATTAACATCTACTCCTATTTCAACAGTCAATTTGCTTGAAAGCAAAAGTTTATTTAAATCTTCATAATCCTCTATAGTTAGAACTTTTTTGCATTCTGAAAATAATTTTAGAATATTAATATAGAATGAAATATTTTTATTGTGAATTATATTTCTTGGTCTTGCCAATAAATCTTTTTTTATAATTAACATTAAATCATTTTTTATGGCTTCATGGCTGCTAGAATTTTGTTTATTGCCTTGAATTATCTTTTCAAAAGCTATTCGTGCCTGCTGAGACGCATATGCTGAAATAGAATTATAGGCTTGTTTGAAGGGGGGGTGTTTTATTAAGGGTTTAAAATATCCTTTGATTATATCAAGTAACTCATAAATTTCGTTTATGGTTTTTAAATTGGCAAACCGTTTTTCGTAATATTTAATTATTGGGTTTTCCCTGTCTTTAAGGCCGTTTTTTTGAAGTATTGCTGTACAACAGCTTTTTCGTAAGCTTTCGTAAATGTATTTGTATATGTGCTTGGGGGATAAATTACAACCTGTTACTGTATTTTGATTATTGGTATATTTTAGTTTTATTATTGGATAGTCATCTATTATTTTTTTTGCATCGCCAAGAAGCAAAAGTGTATTAGCCTTATTGTTAACTTCGTGAAAATAAGCTTTCAGATATAGTTTTTCGACGTTTTTTATTAAATTTTGGATGGTGATTTTTGGGTTGTCTTTTTTTTCTTTGAAAAAATCTTGTGGGAATCTTAGCCGTTCGATAAAAGATCTTATTTTTTCTAAGTTTTTCAATTTTAAATGTGCTTTGTTTTTTAAGATTCTGACAAGAAAACATCGAAAAACATCCTTATTATTTTTAATAATAAAATCTTCTTGAATATAAAGATTATTAATAATGTTTTGTTTTATGGGATGGTGTGACAAAATGTTAGCCATTAAAACAAGCTTGGTTCCTTCCCAATGGTCTTTTAAAGGTATTTTTTTGCCAGTCGTTTTGAAATAAACCAGAGGATTTGCGCCATTCTTAGCAAAATACACCTCAATTTTTTCGATAACTTTGATAAAGTTCTTTGTTATTTTAAGGTCTTTATAAAATTTAAAATACTTGTTGTAAAATCCTATTATTTGTTTTATATCGCCAAGTACAATTTTAGGGCTTGTTGTTACCTTCATTTCCATTGCAGGATAATTCGGCGTGATATCAAAAATTTTCTTACCAAGATTTTGTTTAAGACTTACCCATTTTATATCGTTTGCTCTTTTGCTTATTTTGTCTATTAACTTGAAAATTAATTTTAACAATTCGCCTTTTGACTTTTTCCTCTGATGTTTACTATTATATTGGTATTTTAATTGCGCACGATAAATTTTTAGCGCATGTAATCTTTTTTTTCCAGATGTTACTGATTTTTTTTTGATGATATGAAGATTATCTTCTTTATTAGAAACTTTGACTCCATTGTGTATATTTTCTTGTTTAACTTTAATAGTTATACTGTTTCTGATAGAGTTTTTCTTTCTATATGCATCATATGATTCGTTAAAACGCAGCTCGAAGCTTTTCTTTAACATATACACATTAAGAGAATCAGAAGCGGTTTTGCGGTTATAATAGAGATCAAAATTGTTTTCAATTGTTTCTATA
>JASFHH010000056.1:0-10125 GCA_050123335.1 Gammaproteobacteria bacterium | reverse complement strand
ATTAGCTTCATATAGGTCGGATATATGAATGCAGTCTACTTTTTGTTTGTTTAAAACGTTTTTTACTTGTAATACTGGTTGGGTCCATATATGGGTATAAAATTAGGTTACAATTAGCATATGAGTCAAAAACCACGCATACTAGTTGTTGATGATGACCAGCAGATTTGTGATTTACTGGAAGGGTTTCTTGGCAAACACGGTTATCAGGTGTTTACTGCGCATGATGGTGTGCAGATGCGCCGCACGCTTAAAGAGAAAACTGTTGATTTAATTATCCTCGATGTAATGATGCCAGGTGAAGACGGGATTACTTTGTGTCGCCAAATAAGGAAGCAACTAGCAACACCAATTATTATTTTAAGTGCGATGGGTGATGAAACTGATCGTATTGTTGGGCTTAAAATGGGAGCTGATGATTATTTGCCAAAACCTTTTAATCCTAAAGAACTTTTGGCTCGAATTGAAGCCTTGCTACGTCGCACACGCGGAGAATTAAGTGCGGAACCAACCTTAAAGCAGATGCCAAAATTTAGATTTTTAGATTGGGTTTTAGATTGCAACAAGCGTCATTTAATCGCGCCTGATGGTTTAACCGTTCCATTAAGTGCCGGCGAATATGAGCTTTTATTAACTTTTATTAAGCATCCGCAACGTGTTTTAAGTCGTGATCAGTTATTAGATTTAACTAAAGAAAAAGAAGGTACCCCATTTGATCGTGCGATTGATGTGCAGGTTGGACGATTGCGTAAAAAAATCGAAAGCGATGTAAAAAACCCACAAATTATTATTACCGTACGCGGCGGTGGTTATGAGTTTACTCCGAAGGTAGAAATTTTATGAAAATTTTTCCAAGCAAAACCGCATGGCAAACCTTTTTGATTTTATTTTTTGGTTTTATTATTATTTTGCTGGCGGCATTATTTGTTTCAAATGCAATTTGGCAAATTGCGCAGCGGCATCAACCTGATTTCACACAAAAAATTCATAAAGTTGTCCAGATTTATGATCGCGTTAAACTTAGTTTTAAAGACAAAAAGCCGCGATTAATTAAATTAACTGATAGTCAAAGGATGCGGGCGCATCTTGCAGATCATCCAGCAAAAAAGGCACAACAATTTTTAAAACCAACAGAGGTACAAATCATTCAATGGTTTAGAGCACACCCTAAAAGCCACAGGATTGCATTGAAATTAGAAAATGGGAAATGGCTGAATATAATTATTATACCGTCGCGACATCATCTTTGGTGGGCATTCGCCGGGTTTGGTTTGTTGGCAATTATTTTAATTGCGTTAGTTATTTTATTGTGCGCTTGGGCGGTTAAACGTTTAGCAGTACCATTAAGTGATGTTGCTAAAGCGGCTAAGCATTTAGGAGTGGATATTAACATACCGCTATTAGCGAAAACAAATAATCCGGAAATTAATGAGGTTATTGACGCTTTTAATCAGGTGCAAACACGGATTAGAAAAATGATTAATGATCGTACTCAGATGTTGGCGGCGATTTCGCATGATTTGCGAACTCCAATTACGCGCTTGAAATTACGTGCTGAATCGTTTGAGGATGCAGCACAGCATGATAAGATGATTGCTGATTTACAAGAAATGGAAGATATGATTACTTCTGTTTTGTTATTCGCGCGCGAAGATGCATGCAATGAAGTTTTAGAAAAATTTGATTTGAATGCATTATTGGAATCTTTATGTGATGACTTAATTGATGCTGGTTTTGATGTAAGTTATCAAAGCTCCATTACTCGCTTGCCATTTTTTGGGTGTATTGGTACTTTAAAACGAGCGTTTGCTAATTTGATTAACAACGCAGTGAAATATGGCAAGCAGGCGGAAGTTGTTTTAAAACGAAAAGACCATTTGATAACAATTGAGATTAGTGATAATGGTCCGGGCATTCCAGAAGCAGATTTATTGAAGGTTTTTGAACCTTTTTATCGGGTAGACCAGTCGCGTTCACGTGAAACTGGTGGTACAGGTTTGGGTTTAACCATTGCGCGAGATACAATTATTGCGCACAATGGAGAGATTGTCTTGATGAATCTTCCCGGTGGTGGTTTTAAGGTAATAGTTACTTTACCATTGGAAGCATGATTCAATTTTTGATATGGGAATTATAAGAGGTTTTGGGTAACTATTTTCTCCTCCCTGGCACATCCATGTGCCTCCCGCACTTCCATCCCTGGGTGCTAGTCGTCGAAAATAATTACCCAAAACCTCTTATAATTGCCATGTAAAAATTTGGCTAATAGTTACAATTAAGGTATGATTTCAACATGGAACTAAAATTTAACAACATCGGCATTATGGGCAAGCAGCATACTGCTGGTGTAGCGGATACAATTCTAGCATTAATTGATTTTTTGCGCGCGAAAAAAGCAAATATTTTTCTTGAAGGAGCTACTGCAAAATTATTGCAAACTAAACACGATTTGCCTGTTATAACGTACGATAAGCTCGGTACCAAATGTGATTTATTAATTGTAGTTGGTGGTGATGGTTGCATGCTGAATGCTGCGCATATTGCAGTATTAAATAATGTTCCAATTGTGGGAATTAATCGTGGTCGGCTTGGTTTTTTGACGGACATTAAACCCAATGAGATTGATGAAAAAATTGGTGCAATTTTGCGTGGAGAATTTAAGGAAGAAAGGCGGTTTTTATTAACCGCTGGTGTTAAGAATGAAGAACAAGCTAATCTTCATGTTGCATTAAACGATTTTGTGTTAACCTCAGGCGCGACAGCACAAATGATTGAATTTGAAATTTATATTGATAAAAAATTTATGTGCAGTATGCGTTCAGATGGATTGATTGTTGCAACGCCAACTGGTTCCACAGCTTATGCATTATCAGGTGGAGGCCCGATTTTAAATCCTATTTTGCATGCAGTCGTGTTAGTGCCGATGTTTCCGCATACGTTGAGTAGTCGTCCAATCGTTATTGATGCAGGTAGTAAAATTGAAATTTGTATTTCTGAAAGTACTTTAACCCCTCCTCGATTTAGCTGCGATGGTAATCCGTACATCAAAATCAATCCTGGTGAATGTATTTGTGTGGAAAAAATGTCAGATAATTTGCGTTTGATTCATCCAATGGATTACGATTATTTTGAAACCTTGCGCAGTAAGTTATATTGGGGTAAAAAAATAACTGACTAAAGTAAAAAGATCGTGGTGTCATGATGAGATCCCGGATAATCGGCCTTGCGGCCGATTTCCGGGATGACAAATACTATTTGACTAAAGCAAGAAAATCGGGATAGCAGAAACATGCTTACCAATATAAACATAAAAAATTTTGCAATCATTGATCAACTGAATTTAGATTTGTCTAATGGAACAACTGTATTGACTGGGGAAACTGGTGCGGGAAAATCAATAATTGTTGATGCGGTTGAATTGGCTTTGGGGGCGCGTGCATCAGCCGACATGATTAGGCATGGTACAGATAGAGCAGATATTTCAATCTCATTTGATCTTGCAGAAAATTTGGGAGCACGAAATTGTTTGAAAGAATTAGAGTTAGATCATGCGGATGAATGTATAATTCGGCGCACTATTTCTAAAGATGGTCGTTCTAAAAGTTTTGTTAACGATATTCCGACAACATTACAATCATTGCGTAAAATCACCGAAAATTTAATTAGTATTCATGGACAACATGAGTTCCACGCTTTATTAAAACGAGAAATTCAACGGACTTTATTAGACAATTTTGTTGGTCATAGTAATTTAATTCACAAAGTTAAAGAGATGTTTTTTGCATGGCAGGGATATAAAAAGGAATATGAGCAGGTGCAACAGTCTTCGGTTGATGCAACTGCGCGTGCGGAATTTTTGAATTATCAAATTAAAGAACTTGCTGAGCTTGATTTAAAAGAAAATGAAATTGAACTACTGCATCAAGAACATAAAAAATTAGCGAACGCTGATGAGTTATTAAATAATTGCCAAACAGTTTTAACTTTATTATCTGAAGGTAATGAAATTAATGTTTTGGAACTTTTGCATCAGGCGAATTTTTCATTAGAAAAAATCAAAAATATTGCCCCGCAAATACAAGGTGCTTCTAAGTTATTAGATGGTGCAGTTGTGGAAATTGAAGAATCTATAAGTGAAATTAAGCATTATTTAGATTCGGTGGAGTTAAATCCAGCAAGATTACAAGAGGTTGAAAGCCGTTTAGCAAAAATTGAAGATGTTGCGCGCAAACATCGGGTAAAAGCGGAAGATTTAATTGAGCTGTATGAAAAAATGCAGCAGGAATTTGTAACGCTTGAAAATAAAGATAAATTACTGGAAGGTTTGCAAGAGAAAATCACAACATCTGAAAAAGAATATTTCGTGCTTGCAAAAAAACTTTCTGCAAGCCGCAAAAAATATGCGAAAAAGTTGAGTCTTCTTGTGTCAGAAAACATGCAGCAGCTTGGGATGCGCGGTGGTAGATTTGCAATCGAATTTGAAGATTTGAGCGCAAAGCCCGCCTCTTTTGGTTGTGAAGCCATTACATTTTTGGTGAGTGCGAATCCTGGGCAGCCTTTATGTCCATTAAATAAAGTTGCATCGGGAGGAGAATTATCACGAATTAGTTTGGCTATTCAGGTAGTAACGGCACAAAAAAGCGCGACACCTGTTTTAATTTTTGATGAAGTTGATGTTGGTATTGGCGGGGCTACTGCCGAAATTGTTGGGAAATTGTTGCGAAAATTAGGCGATTCTACACAAGCTATATGTATTACTCACCAGGCACAAGTGGCGGCTTTTGCTCATTCTCATTTGTTAGTGGGAAAAACAAGCTGCGCAAATACAACAAAAGTAACTATCGGTTATTTGAGCAAACAAGCCAAAATCAAAGAGTTAGCGCGCATGATAGGCGGGATTAATATTACCGAGCAGGCGTTAGCGCACGCAAAAGAAATGCTGGTTTAATTATCTAAAATCAATATTTGTAAGATTTTTCTGCATAGCGTATACGATTATTCTGCATAATTTGTACGATTATTCTGTATTTTTTTGTTGCTTTTTTCTGATTGGTCAATTATACTGCACATTCCATTTTTCTAGAAAAATGTGAAAATTCTATAGCTTAAGAATTTTTATTAATGGTTAACCTTAAAATTAGGAGAAAAAAAATGAAAAAACTACTTTTAGTAACAGGAGCAGCAATAGCTCTTGGTACTGTGGGCGTAAGCTCCGCAGCTGTTTCAGCTGCTCCAAGCAAAAATGTTGGTACTTTACCAGGATTTTATGTTGGTGTTGGTGCCGGATATGGCGGAATGTATACTAAGTTAAATTCTGATGATATAAGAACAGGTACAACCTATGGCGGGCACAGTGAAAAGACACGCGGATTTGCTGCCCGAGGATCTTTAGGTTATTTGTGGGCACTTCCACAAATCCAGAATTTCCAGCTTGGTGCTGAATTAGGATATAACTATTATCCTAAGAACAAGCACTCTATTGGTAAAGCACCTGTATATTCTTGGAACTATAAAGGCTGGAATGCAGACTTATTAGCAGTTGGTAAATATAACTTTAGCGATACTGGTTTTAACATTATTGGTAAAGCTGGTGCTGCTTATATTAGACAAAGAACAACTATAGTTGATACATCTCCTATAGGAGTAGAAGTTTCCCCAGCAGCAGATTCATATACCAAAAAAGCAGTTAAACCTGAAGCTGCAATTGGTGTAGGTTATGACATCAACCAAAATTTTGGTATTAATCTAGTTTATTCACACATTTTTGGCAGTAGGCCAAAAAATCCTACCACAGTAATTGCAGGTTCATCTCTTGCAAATGCAAAGGATTATACCAAAATTGCCTCAGTTGATACCATATTGTTAAACGCAACTTACCACTTTGGTAGCGTGGATGGTTTAGTTTAATAAACGATCTATAAGGAAGTAGTGATAACTAGCATGATATGTTAGTAGTACTACCTAAAAGCCGAGCGAATGCTCGGCTTTTTTTATTGCTTTTGTTTGGAGAATTCATTACACTGGCTGCCTATTTTCTAGAAAAATGTAAAAATTCTTGGATTTCTGAGAATTTTTCAAATGGTTAACCTTAAATTTTAGGAGACAAAAATGAAAAAACTACTTTTGGTCACAGGAGCAGCTTTAGCTCTTGGAACCGCGGGAGCAAGTTCAGCTGCTGCTTTAACTGCTCCAAGCGGTAATATTGGCACTTTACCAGGTTTTTATCTTGGTGTGGGCGCCGGATATGGCGGAATGAGTACCCCTAAGTTAAATGCTGCAGATAAAGCACCATCTCCAGGTAATTCTAGTGAAAAATTTCGTGGATTTGCTGCACGAGGTTTCTTAGGTTATTTATGGGCGCTTCCACAAATTCAGAATTTTAAGCTTGGCGCTGAATTAGGATATAATTATTATCCAAAGAATAAGTACACTATTGGTCCAGCAGGCACTCAAGATTCTTGGAACTATAAGGGATGGAATGT
Source organism: Gammaproteobacteria bacterium (assembly GCA_050123335.1). Classification (GTDB taxonomy): domain Bacteria; phylum Pseudomonadota; class Gammaproteobacteria; order UBA12402; family UBA12402; genus JASFHF01. The sequence continues at coordinate 3,643 of JASFHH010000056.1, read as the reverse complement.
AGACTTGTTAGCAGTTGGTAAATATAACTTTGGTGACACCGGCTTTAATATTATTGGAAAAGTTGGCCCTGCTTATGTAAAACAAAAAACAACTTTTAATGGAGGAAATTTTTGGACTTGGACTGCTCCAGTTGGCAGTACGTTTACCAGAACCAAAAGCAAAGTCAAAGCGGAAGCTGCAATTGGTTTAGGCTATGATATCAACCAAAATATTGATATTAATTTAGTTTATTCTTACATATTTGGTAATAAACCGGAAAATATTAGTAATCCAGCAACTCTGGACGGCTTTACTAAAGTTGCTTCAGTTTATACCTTGTTATTTAACGTTGCTTATCATTTTGGGAACGTGGGCGGTTTGGTTTAATAAACCCCTATTCTATTTAAAAGCCAGGCAAATGCCTGGCTTTTTTTTGATATATATTTTATTCGCGGTATGGTGAGGTATAATGTGCCGAAGGAGAGCGTTTATTTGCAAACAAGCTTGTCGAAAGGTACATGTACATTGTTTCAAAATATCGGGCAATCAGTTATAATGCAAAAACTAAAAAAATAGGAAGCAAGTAAAATGCGCAAAGTTTTAATTTTATTCTTTATGGTTCTGATTAGCGGCTGTTTATTTGGATGTCACATGTATCGACCGGATGTTCAGCAAGGCAATGTGGTATCACAAAAAATGGCTAGTAGATTACATTTTGGGATGAGTCAGGCAGCAGCTAAACGAATTTTAGGAGAGCCATTATTAATTAACGTTTTTGCTAATAATCGATTAGACTATGTATATACGTATAAACATGGAAATCAACCAATGACGGAGCGGCAGATCATTTTGACTTTTAGCAATAATCGCTTGGTGCGTATCAGAAAAAAACTGGGTTAACTTAGATGGCAATAACTAATTGGCATGCTCTTTCTTCAGAGGAAGTTTTACATCATTTAAGTACTACTAAAAAAGGTCTTACTCAACCGGAAATTAATCGGCGTATCCAAACTTATGGAGCTAACCGTTTAAAAACAGCTAAAAAACGCAGCGCTTTACTACGTTTTTTGGATCAATTCAATAATGTATTAATCTATATTTTATTAATTTCTGCGGGGATTACCATTTTTTTACGAGAATGGGTTGATGCTACAGTTATTTTGGGTGTAGTTATTTTAAATGCGATTATTGGTTTTATTCAAGAAGGCAAAGCAGAAAAAGCATTAGATGCGATTCGTAATTTATTATCCTTGCAAGCAGTAGTGGTGCGTGATGGTCGCCGGCAAACTATTTTAGCGGAAAATTTAGTCCCTGGAGATATAATTTTTTTATCTCCTGGTGATAAAGTGCCTGCGGATTTACGCTTATTAAACATAAAAAATTTACAAATTCAGGAAGCAATTTTAACCGGTGAATCAAATCCCGTTGAAAAAACTTCAGAAAGTGTTACGGAAATAACCAGTAATCTTGGTGATCGAGTTTCAATGGCATACAGCGGAACATTGGTAACTTACGGCCGAGGTGTTGGTGTGGTTGTCGCCACGGGAGAAAAGACCGAAATTGGCCGTATTAGCGAAATGCTTACGGAAGCTGTATCACTAGAAACTCCTTTATTGAAACAGATGAATGTTTTGGGTCGTTGGATTAGTTTAATTATTTGCTTGATGGCATTAACTACTTTTTTAATTGGATTTTTTGTTTGGGGTAATAGTTTTGATGATATGTTTATGGCAGCGGTAAGCCTTGCGGTTGCCGCGATTCCAGAGGGTTTGCCAGCAATTATTACTATTACTTTAGCAATTGGTATTACCCGTATGGCAAAGCGACATGCGATTATTCGTAAATTACCAGCGGTTGAAATCATGGGAAGTGTTTCAGTGATTTGTACTGATAAAACTGGAACGTTAACGCGTAATGAACTTGCGGCGCAAAATGTTATTACTGCAAAACATAATTATAATGTAACCGGCAGCGGATATAATTCTTCGGGTGAAATAAAAATAGATGAAAGAGCAGTAGCCATGCATGAGCACGAAGAGCTTGTGTCGATAGCGAAAGCCGCAGTTTTATGTAATGATGCTGAATTAACTCGAGTAGGCAATGAATGGATTTTGCAAGGTAGCCCGGTGGATGGAGCATTATTAGCATTTGGTTTAAAAGCTGGAATTGATTTGCATGCGCTTAGGCAATCATATGCTACAACAGATTTTATTCCTTTTGAGTCAGCTAATAAATTCATGGGAACTTTAAATCATGACGATCAGGGGCATGGATTTATCTATATTAAAGGAGCGCCGGAGAAAATTTTGTCGATGTGTCAATTTCAATCGACTGATGGATACAAAGAACCATTACAATTGGAATATTGGCGAAAACATATTAGAAAACTTGCAAGCAATGGTCAAAGATTAATAGCGATTGCGTATAAACCAGCTGCAATAGAGCAGAAAATGTTAACGATTGCTGATTTAGATCAAGATATGATTTTGCTTGGTTTGTTTGGTTTGCTTGATTTGCCGCGTGAGGAAGCAGTTGCTGCAGTATCGCAAACTCAAAACGCTGGAATAAAAGTGAAAATGATTACCGGAGATCATATACTAACTGCGCGTGCGATTGCCAATATGGTGGGAATAAAAAATTGTAATAGAGTTTTAACCGGTAAAGAACTAGATGAAATTGATGATGAAGTGTTGCACGGAGTAGTAAAAGATGTTGATATTTATGCGCGAACATCTCCGGAACACAAATTACGTTTAGTTAAAGCATTACAATCCAGAAATCATATTGTAGCTATGACAGGGGATGGGGTAAATGATGCTCCTGCATTAAAACAAGCTAATATTGGTGTTGCAATGGGCAAGAGAGGCACGGAGGCAGCTAAAGAAGTGTCTGAGATGGTATTAGCTGATGATAATTTTGCCTCAATTGCACATGCAGTTGAAGAAGGCAGAACGGTATACGATAATTTGAAAAAAACTTTAATTTATATTTTACCTAATGATATTGCTGAAGCTGCGATCTTAATAATGGCAATTTTATTTGGTATGATGCTGCCGATTACTGCAGTACAAATTTTATGGGTAAATTTAATTACGGCAGTGACACTTGCGCTGGCATTAGCATTTGAATCAGCAGAAGCTAATGTTATGCAGCGTAGACCGCGTCCGCCGAATCAGCCTCTTATCACGTTATTTTTATTGTGGCGTATTTTATTTGTATCAGCATTAATTGTTATATGCGGGTTTGGTTTGTTTTTATTAGAGATGAAGTTGCAAACTGGTATAATGCAGGCACGGACTGTAGTAGTAAATATGATTGTCATGGCGGAATGCGTGTATTTGTTTAATTGCCGTAAAATTCGTGAAGCTACTTGGAATTGGAAGGGATTATTTGGCAGCAAACCGGTATTAATTGCGATAGGTATTACGATTATATTTCAATTGTTGTTTACTTATGTGCCTTTTATGGAAAGATTTTTTGGGGCGGCTTCGATTGATTTTAAACAATGGGGTTTGATTTTAGCAGCATCGGTAGGTATTTATTTGTTGGTAGAATTAGAAAAATTTATTGTGAGGAAATTTAGAATAGCGAAATAATAATGGGGTCAAGTCTTGAATTTTGGAATTTGACTTAAATTAAGTACAATTCCAAAATTAAAGACTA
>JASFHH010000055.1:0-10158 GCA_050123335.1 Gammaproteobacteria bacterium | reverse complement strand
GAAGTAATTTGGCCGGATCGGGAATTAATGGTGTTTGCAATTGATGTATTATCGCGTAATCCCGGTGCGGAAATAATTTATGATGTGAAATGCACCAGTCACTTAAAAGATTTAATTTTATCTTATGGCGGCAAGCCGGTCATGTGGAATACCGGACATTCTTTTATTAAAGAAAAAATGCAAGCTGAGAAGGGCGCGTTGTTAGCTGGGGAAATGAGCGGTCATATGTTTTTTAGAGAGCGTTGGTATGGGTTTGATGATGCAATTTATGCTGGCGCGCGTTTGTTAGAAATAGTTTCACAACGAAATAAAACTGTTGCAGAAATGTTTCGTGCGTTGCCGAATAGTGTTAATACTCCAGAGCTGCGTTTGGCAATTGACGATCATGAAAAATTTGTTTTTATGGATAAATTTAAGCAATCTGCAAAATTTCCTGATGGTGAAGTAAATACGCTTGATGGTGTGCGGGTTGATTTCCCACAGTATGGCGGATTTGGTTTGATTCGTCCTTCAAATACCACGCCGTATTTAATTTTGCGATTTGAAGCAAATACTGAAGATGAATTGAAAATCATTCAGGAAATGTTTAGAAAAGAAATTTTGCAGGTTAATCCGAATTTGAAGTTGCCGTTTTAAAAGAAATCCAGTTTATTGCTTCGGGATAAGAAATGCAAGACATTCAACGTTATCACACTGCCAGACGAGTTACTTTATTAAGCGCCAGCGCTAACTTATTGCTTGCGATAACCAAAGTAATTTTTGGATTGATTGGTCGTTCACATGCATTATTTGCCGACGGAATTGATTCTTTTGCTGATTTGTTTTCTGATTTTTTAGTTTTTATGGCGGCTAAAGCGGGAAGTCTTGGGCCAGATAAAGAACATCCTTATGGTCATGGTCGAATTGAAACGATGATTACTGTGGGATTAGCGATTTTGCTGTTGGTTTCTGGTAGTGGAATTATCTTTAATGCGTGGCGTGCAATGGTGCACGCACGTTTTGGAAAACCTGGTGTTTATACTTTAATTATCGCGTTTATTTCGATCGTGACTAATGAAGGTTTATTTAGATATATTATCACAATAAGTAAAAGAATTAATTCAAATGCATTGCATATTAGTGCTTGGCATCATCGTGGCGATGCTTTTTCTTCGTTAGTGGTATTAATCGGAATTGGTGGAGCAATTTTAGGAGTGCATTATTTAGATGAGATTGCTGCAGTTATTGTTGCATTAATGATTATTCGCATGGCGCTCAAAATGGTGTGGCATAGTTTGCGCGAGTTGGTAGATACATCGGTCAATGCCACAACATTACAAAAAATTAATGCTAGTATTGCGCAAATTGCTGGAGTGCAGGCTGTGCATCAATTGCGTACTCGTTTGATGGGCGGTTTAATTTTAGTTGAAGTGCATGTGTTAGTTGATCCGCATATTAGTGTATCTGAAGGACATTTTGTTGCCGATCAGGTTATGAAAAAAATTCAGTTTGATGAACCGAAAGTTGTTGATGTGTTAGTGCATATTGATGTTGAAGATGATGAAACAATAGTTAGTCAAGTTGATTTGCCTGGCAGAGAAGAATTGCAAAATATATTGCAGCGTTGTTGGCATGATTTGCCGGGATGTAATTTGTTCAAAGATCTGCGGCTGCATTATTTGCATGATAAAATTGAAATTGAAATATTATTGCCGTTGGATATTTTGCAGCAAGTAGATAATTTGGCGGAGTTGCAGCAGCAATATGAAAATGCGGTGCGGGATTTAGATTATGTTGCTTCGGTTAAAATTTTGTTAAGTATAGATTGAAGATGTTTGGGTTGATTTTTTCTCCTCCCATGGTACGTCCATGTACCTCCCGCGTCTCCATCCATGGACGCTAGGTCGTCGAAAAAACAACCCAAACATCTTCAATAAGCAATTTTTGTAAATACGTTAATATTTTTAATGAGGAGTTATGACAAAGCAACATCATTTCACAATTGCGACCTGGAATGTTAATTCATTGCGGGTGCGTTTGCCGCAAGTTTTGGATTGGTTAAAGCAGCATAAGCCGGATGTTTTGGTGTTGCAGGAAACTAAATTGCCTGATACAAAATTTCCGGAAGAGTTAATTGTTGCAGCAAAATACAATGTGGTTTATGCAGGTCAGCCGACTTATAATGGTGTTGCGATTTTAAGTCGTAATGAAGCGCAAAATATAATTACCGATCTTCCTGGTTTGACTGATCCGCAACGAAGATTTTTAGGTGCTGACATTGATGATTTTAGAATTCTGAATTTGTATGTGCCAAATGGATCAGCAGTTGGTTCGGATAAATTTAAATATAAATTGCAATGGCTCACAAAATTGCGAGCTTATGTTAAGCAGCAGCTTAAAAAACATAAGCGATTAATTGTGTTGGGTGATTTTAATATTGCGCTGGAAGATCGTGATGTTTATGATCCTAGAGCTTGGGCAGGTCAAGTTTTGGTGAGTGATGAAGAGCGTTGTGAGCTTAAAAAATTGTTAAAACTTGGTTTAGTTGATGCGTTTCGCTTATTTCAGCAAGAAACTGGACATTATAGTTGGTGGGATTACCGCATGCAGGCCTTTCGCCGTAATCATGGCTTGCGTTTGGATCTGATTTTGATTAACCAAGCATTAGTTGCGCATTGTGTTGATTGTCAGATCGATAAAGCACCGCGCAAATTACCGCAGCCTTCTGACCATGCGCCGGTTATTGCAAAGTTCACCTGGTAAAATCAAAGTAAAAACTCTTTTATGATTGCTTAAAAAGTGGTATAAATCAAATATAACTAGGAATTTTGAAGGAGCAACTTATGGATACAAAAAAACTAAAGTCATCTTTGCTGGTGGCGGATAGATGGATTCGATTGTTATTTATGGTGCTATTTGCCATTGTGAATTATTTTGTGCAAATTATTAGCTGGTTAATTGCAGCAGTACAATTTATCATCACTATAGTTGCTGGCAAGCCAAATCAAAATTTACTTAATTTGAGTGAGGGTTTAAGTGGTTTTTCATTTCATATTTTAAAATATTTGATGTATGTTACCGATGAAAAGCCTTATCCTTTTAGTTCTTGGCCTGGTTCAGAGAAAAAGTAAGTATTTTAGTCGGGCACCTAATTAAGTGCCCGACATCTAATTATTTTCTTAACTCAAATTTTGGTAATTTCTTTTCTACTAGTTCTAGTTTTAGTTCTTCGTATTTTGGCAAGCCATTTTTAAATGGCGGAAAGTCTTCTCCCTGAATTAACGGGTAAATGTAATCATAGCATTTTTTAGTGATTCCCATGTTGTCGTCAGCAATAAAATCGCGCGGCATGTTGCGTTCGTTATTGGCGATTTTTTGTAGTGGCGCTTCACCAATAGTCCAATGGTATTTTTTACCGCGCATTTTACGCACAATTACTGGGGCAACACCATTTTTACCTTCTAAAGCGAATTCAACCGCAGCTTTGCCAACTGCATAAGCTTGTTCTAAATCGGTTTTACATCCCATATGGCGCGAAGCTCGTTGTAAATAACCCGCAATAGAAAGATGATATTTATATCCTAATTTGTCATGGATCATTTTCGCTAAAATAGGAGCCAAGCCGCCTAGCTGTATGTGTCCAAATGCGTCTTTTTGTCCGGTTTCGGCCATGTGTACGCCAAATTCATTGCGAATGCTTTCTGAGGTTACAATGTGACAATAGCCGTATTTTTTTACACAATCATCAACTTTAGCTAAAAATTTCTTTTGATTAAAATGTACTTCTGGTAACAAAATAATATGTGGAGGGTCTTCTTCTTTTTGTTTGGCAAGTCCGCTGGCGGCAGCGATCCAGCCGGCATGTCGTCCCATAGTTTCTAAAATATAAATTTGTGTAGCTGGAGCCATTGATTTAATATCTGCGCCGGTTTCTTTGGTAGCTGTTGCGATAAATTTTGCAACTGAGCCGTAACCTGGGCTGACATCCATACAAGCTAAATCATTATCCATGGTTTTTGGAATACCAATGCAAATTAACGGGTATTCCATTTCGGCGCTGAGTTTGGAAATTTTGTAAGTGGTATCAGCGGAATCATTGCCGCCATTATAAAGAAAATATTTAATATTGTGTGCGCGGCATACTTCGACAATACGTTTATATTCGGTACGGTTTTCGTCAGGATTAACTAATTTGTAGCGGCATGAGCCAAAAGCGCCCCCGGGGATATAATGCAAACCAGCAATGGTTTTTTTGGATTCTTTACGCATGTCATACAATTCTTCTAATAGCAAACCTTGGATACCGTAGCGGCCGATTAAAACATTGTCGATTTTTTTGCTTTTGAAAGCGGTTTCGATTACGCCTTGCGCAGTGGAATTAATTACGCCGGTTACCCCGCCTGATTGAGCATAAAATAGATTGGGCATTGTGCTTCTCCTGTTATATTTCTCGGATATGTTCTCTTATTTTGTGTTTAAAAACAAGTGGTATTTTTTAAATTTGTGAGCTATTATTCTAACTTCTTTCTGATTAATTTCTTTGATTTTTCAATATTTATTCGATTTTTTACATAATTTTTATAAGAAGTTTTGGGTGTCTTTTTTCTCCTCCATGGTACATCCATGTACCTCCCGCGCTTCTATCCATGGGTGCTAGTCGTCGAAAAAAGACACCCAAAACTTCTTATATATAATTTGGGGGTATAGCTATGATAAAATCTTGGCCAAAAAATGAAAGGCCGCGTGAAAAGTTATTAAAATATGGTGCGGAATATTTAACTGATGCTGAGTTGTTAGCGATATTTTTACGTACCGGGGTTAAAGGTAAAACTGCTGTAGATTTGGGGCGTGATTTGTTATTGGAGTTTGGCGGTTTAAAACAATTGTTTGATGCTGATTTAACTAAATTTTGCCAGCAACGAGGTTTAGGTGTTGCAAAGTATGCGCAGTTGCAAGCAGTTTTAGAACTGAGTTATCGGCATTTGCATGAAAAAATACCGCAGCGTGTAATTTTGTCCGATAGTGATGATACTAAAAAATATTTATTAGCAAAATTGAGTCATTTAAAACAAGAGGTTTTTATGGGGATTTTTTTAGATAGTAAACATCGTGTAGTTGCTTTTCAGGAATTGTTTAAAGGCAGTATTGATTACGTGAATATTTATCCGCGAGAATTAATTGCGATGGTATTAAATTTTCATGCAACTTCTATGATTGTAGTGCACAATCATCCTTCAGGTGATCCAAAACCTAGCCGTGACGATATTCGGCTTACTAAGTTTTTACAAAATGCTTTGTCGTTTATTGAAGTTAAATTATTGGATCATTTGATTGTAGGTACATCTAGCGTTGTTTCGTTAAAGGAATTAGGGCTGCGGTGAATTAAAAACTTGCTCCCATTCGATACGTATCAAGCGCCTGGTTTTCTTCTCCTTGTTGTTCGTAAACATAACCTAACAAAGCATAAGCATTTGGATTTTTATTTTTTTGCAAATATTTATGCAAGTATTCATCTGCTTTCGCCCATAACTTACTTTGGATAGCAATACGTCCCAGAGCTAGTAATAATTCAGAATTGTGACGATGCTGTGAAATAAAGTTTTCTAAAATTTTTAATTGTTTTAAAGGATGTTTTGTTTTGGCTAATCCGTATAAACGTATCATTGATTCATTCCAGGTGGATTTTAATCCTTTTTCTAATATGCTGGCGGCGATGGTGTCTTGTTGTAACTTTAATAAACTTGCAGCATAAGCACAGATTATTTTTGGATTTTTGTATAATGTGGATGGGATATTTCGCCAGGTTTTGCGTATACCGTGTAGACTGTTTTGTTTGCTTAATAATTGAGAGTATATTTTTGTTTCAAGTTGGACGTAAACGTCGTTGGTCAATAAGCGTAATTTTTTTAGTTGTGGTAATGATTTGGATAAATTTTCCCAATTCTCAGCAATTAGATCCATAAAACCGTTGTTAGTTAATGGATGTTCTCGATAAAAATGTCGTTTGATTTTCCATATATGCCAGCGTTCACCAATATTGGCGATCGCAATCCAAATGCGAATACTGTAATGAAAAAGTAAAAATATAATTACAATGGCGGCGATAGCAAACCACAACGGCATTTCTGCAGTCCATTTATTGTAGGCAATTAATACATATCCCGGATCAACTTTAATCATCAGGCCGATTAAAATTGCTAGTAGTAATATCCCAATGTAAAATAGCATTTTCATTTTTTCGTGTTAGTCCGATTAGGGGTAAGTTTTTTCATTTCTTGTAAAGCGTTATCAAGGCTTGGCGGTGCAAGGTCAATATTTATTTTTTGCAGCGCAGATAACTCATCCAATACCATTTTAGTGTAACGGCTATTTTGTAAAAAACTGTTTTTAACGGTTTGTTGAATTTGTTGTAAGATGCTGTGGTAAATTTTGTTATGGTGTTGTAACACTGCCCATTGTGCTTGAGCACATAATATTTGCAGTTTGGTTATAACAATTTGGTGTTGTTGTGCGGTTAGCAATGGCTGAACTGGTTGTTGATGATGGCGAATTACCAAGAATGTGCTAATGGTATCCCAGGTTCCAGTAAAAAATCTTTTCCAAACCGGTTGAGTTTCTTTTGTAGTAGGTTTTTTTTGAACAGCCGGTTGATTTTTGGTAGCGTCTGTATCAATTAATGGCAGTTGTTTTATTTGGTTACTTAAGGCTTGAAGTCGTAAGTAAATTTTTGTGATATCTAGTTGAGGCAAGGCCTGTAATTTTGCGATATCACTGGTTAAAATTTTACGTAGGTTTAGCAAAGCTGTATCATGTAATTGAGCTAAATATGTGTCAGCCATTTTAAGTAAATCGATAGCAATGGGTGTATTGTGTTCCAAAGTTAAGATTATGTTGGCTCGCCAAATTAGCGTTTTAATTTCGGGAAGCATCCAGGCTTCTTTGCTTTGGTTGAGTTTTTGTGACAAGCGTAAAATTGTTGTTTTGTTGTTGTTAGTATCCTGCATTTGCTGTTGCAAGGCTAAATTTAAATAATGTATTTGTTGAGAGGAGCTAAGAAGCTTTTTCTGGAAATTCAGTAATTGAAAGGCTGCTAATCCAAAACCTATAGCGATTAATAGCAATAATAGTAAGAATACCCAGTGTATTTTTGGTTTTGATGGCTGTTTGTTATCGGTAGCCTTGTTAGGGTTTGGCTCATTAGTAATTTGCGTCATGATTAATCCTTTATAGGGCATGAAATATATACCCATCACGATCGGATTTTCCCTTCCGCAGCACGCCATCTTGCATTCATTATTGAACGTTCTTTACTCGCAAAAACTCGATGTAGAAGTTGCTACACCTGCGTTTTTGCTCAATCAGAACGTCCAATTCTAAACGCAAGCTGACACACTGCAAAAGGGAAAACCTGATCGCAATGAGTATAAACCAAAGGATAAATGAATTACCAGGTGTGTCAAGTCTTGTAATTGGACAAAATTAGAGCAAAAGAGCCGCGCACTTGTAATTAGTCACGAGTTTCGCAGTTTAAATTATTGCACGATAGCTGATAGGTTTTAATCCTCAATGGCACATCCATGTGCCTCCCGACCGCGCATCCAGGGCGGTCTATTCGGCTTAAAACCTATCAGCTATCGTGCAATGAAAAAATATTTATGTCATTTTATTTAAAAATGCGAAAGTCGTATTAGTAAAGACGTGGCTCCTTAGTACCAATTACTAGACAATATTTAGATAATGAGTTATTTTTAAAATTAAGAACCTATTTAAGATCTTTTGCAGTAAAAAAATTGCAGGATTGCAATTTTTTGTCGCACGAAGTGCGCCCCGCAGGGCTGGAAGCCATGGATGGCTTTCAGCAAATCAAAAGATTTTAAACAGGTTCTAAGCCTAAATGAGGGAATAAATATGAAATATCGCAGTATACGGATTTTTATTATTGCAGTTTTGCTATTATGTTGCGGGGCAGGTTTTGCGGTTTCTAATTCTAATGATAATTTTAATGTTAAGCAGGCAACTCAAACGCTAAACACACTCAATTTGCAGTTATCAACACAGAAAGATGTTACAGTTAAGGATTATAAAAAAGCAATTGGTATTTTAACTGAATTGCAAGAGCAGGCAAATATATGTGTAGATACCGCACAGGATAGAATTGATACCATTAATCAATTTTGGAAAGAATCTAAAGTAGATGAAAAAGAAAGTACAGTGCTTACTGAAGCGCAAAAGTATTTAAAAGATAAAAAATCTCAATTGGTTGAGCAGCGTTCAGCTTGTCGTATATTTATTTTGCGCTCAAATGAAGTTCTAAATTCTTTTAGTGAATCTGCGCAACAACTTACTACCAAAAAATTGTTAGAAGGTCAGCCAGGCTTTTTGCGGCAAATGATTGCGAGTATAGGGCAGATCAAAAAAGTCATGGTGCAATTTGATAAAAAATTATTCTTAAATCGTAGTGGTTTGTTGGCATTAAATACATTTAATGTAACTATTTTGGTGATTTTTTTATGTTTAAGTATTTTGTTGGGCATATTTGTTAGATATTTTGCTGGCAAATCCATACGAAATATTAAAATGCCGGAAAGGTTTTTTGAGAAACTGCGTTTGATTTTATTATTTGTCAGTAAAAAATATAGCATATTTTTTCTGATTTTTTTAACTTTAGCAATTTTTGCAACCATTATTGATAATTTACCTCAACAGATAACATATTTAAGTTGGATTAGCTATGGCCTGGTTGTTTATGTTATTGGCTTAGCTATTATTTATTTATTGTTTTATCCATTTCGTATGCGTAGCAATATCACTGGTATTGCTGCAGATATCGCGCGACCGTTAATAACTCGTTTGAAATTATTATTAAATTTGCTTTTGTTGAGTTTTGTGATTTATATTTTGTGGCAAGGGCAACGTTGTCCAGCTCCGGTTGTTGCATTGGCGAGAACTTTGTTTATTACTTTGTTGTCTATCAATTTGATTAGTATATTTTGGTTGATTAACCGTATTCCAGCCTTGTTTATTGAGCATCGTGGATTACAGTTTTTTATTAATATTTTTTTGACCTGCAGTTTGATTGCAATCTTAGTCGCTGAATGGTTGGGTTATCAAATATTAGTTAATTTTGTATTAAGTGGTATTGTTTTGACTCTGATTAGCGGGTTTGTCGCATGGGTATTAACTAAAATAGTTACAGCAATGATGCAAACTCTTTTTAAAGATGGTGACGGTTGGCAAAAGAGTTTTCGTCGACTTTTTGGAATTAAAAAGCATAAGGTTATTTCTGAATTAGTTTTTCTAGGCGTTATTTTGTATATTCTCATTTGGAGTGGTTTTTTAATCGCATTACTAAGAATTTGGGTATTATCAGAAACTCGTTTTAAGATATTAATGGATGCGCTGATAAATGGTTTCAAAGTTGCGAGCATAGAAATTGTGCCTTCAAGAATTCTCTCTGCTTTTGTTTTTTGTATTGTAGTATTTTTAATTATACGTTTTATCAGAGTTATTTTGGGTAAAAGATCATATAAAGATATTGAACAAAGTTCGCAAGCTGCATTATCTGCAATTATAACTTATATTGGAATTTCTATAACAATTTTGGTTGCATTGATTATTGCGGGAGTAAATTTTGCCGGGCTTGCTATTATTGCTGGTGCATTATCAGTTGGTATTGGTTTTGGTTTGCAAAATGTAGTAGCTAATTTTGTTGCTGGAATTGTTTTGTTGATTGAGCGGCCGATTAAGCCTGGTGATCGTATTATCATTGGTGATGTTGAAGGTTTTGTAGAAAAGATTAGAATTATTTCAACCCAAATTAAGACTTTGAAGTATTCTGATTTAATTGTGCCTAATTCCGAAATAATTTCTAAGCAGGTGAATAATTTGATGTTTAGAGACTTTTATTATCGGGTTTACGTTACAGTTGGTGTTGCTTATGGCAGCAATGTTGAATTAGTGCAAAAACTTCTGCTGCAGGCAGCAGAAGAGCATCCGGAAGTAATTAAGGGCGAAGGGGTTTATCAACCCACAGTATTATTTAGAGAATTTGGCAATAGCTCTTTAGTTTTTAAATTAGTTTGTATTATTCGCAATGTTAATTTGCATTATGTTGTGCAAAGCGAATTAAATACTAAAGTTAATAAGCTATTTGCAGAAAATAATGTGACAATTGCATTC
>JASFHH010000054.1:0-10848 GCA_050123335.1 Gammaproteobacteria bacterium | reverse complement strand
AGTTGTGGTCAGATTTATCCGACGTTAGCGCAATTATTGCATGATGACTGTGTATCATGTGAAGTTGAGCAGTGCGGTGCCCGTAGCCGTAAAGTATATAAAATAACTAAGAAAGGTAAGAAGCTTTTACAAGAATGGTTATTGTTGCCGCCAGAGCCAGCTATTCCACGTAATGAGTTATTACTAAAATTATTTTTTAGTTACAACACGTCAGCGAAAGTTTGTATGGAACATCTTGAGGTATGGCGGTTGCAGGTTGAGGATACTTTGCAGTATTTGCAAGAAGTGGAAGAGCATCTTAAGGCTGAACATAGTGATTGGCTTGAGCAGCCTTATTGGATGATGGTAATAAAACACGGTCGTATGCATGCACAAACTGAGTTAGAGTGGTGTGATTATGCATTAAACGTTTTAAATAAAATCAAACAGGGGAAAAAGAAATGAAAGTATTAGCAATTAACAGTTCACCTCGTGGAAATCAGGGTTGTACCTTCCGAATGTTGCAGCCGTTATTAAAAGGTATGCAGGAAGCTGGTGCAGAAACAGAGCTGGTGAATTTAGGCGAACTTAAAATTAATCATTGCTTAGGTTGTTTTGCTTGTTGGTTTGAAACACCTGGTAAATGCGTGATTAAAGATGATGTTGCGCCTATTTTAGAGAAAATGTTAAATGCGGATTTGGTAATATATGGTACTCCTTTATATGTATTTACCATGTCTGGATTAATGAAAAATTTGTTAGATCGGAGTGTGCCTTTAGGTTCGCCATACATGATTGAAAATAAAAAAATGGGTGGAATTACTACACATCCGCCGCGTTATCCAGGTAAAAGAGAAAAATTTCTTTTAGTTTCTCCTGCGGGTTTTCCAGAGTTTGAACATTTCGAAGCATTAGTGTCCACTTTCAAGCGTATGGCAAATACGTTGGACATAGATTATTTAGGTGAAATATTAAGACCCGCGGCTTCAATGATAATTCATCAAGCTGACCAGCCATTGGTGCAAAATTATTTTACTGCGCTTAAACAAGCTGGCAAACAATTAATTACCAATGAAAAAATTGATGATAAAACCATGCAAATTTTACATCAGTCATGGATATCTCCAGAAGAATATCGCAATAAAGTAAATGAATATTTTAGGCAAATGCTAAATGAATAAAATTATTGCAGCTTACAAAAAAATTCTTGGTTTTACGTTACCAATCGTTGGTCAGCGATTGGTAATTGCAACTAATGGTTTTGTTGGTATGTTGATGATTGCGCGACTTGGTCATGCACAAATGGCAGCGGGTGCGTTAGTTACTAGTGTATATACAACATTATTTGTGATTGCTACATCGATTGTTTATTCAATGGGTGTTATTGGCGGACAATTATATGGTGCAAAGAAATATGTTGAACTTGGGGAAATTCTACGACAGTCATGGTTGTTGGCGATTATAATTGCCGTGCCATTAGTGCTGGTGATGTGGAATATTAGTCCAGTGTTATTGTTGTTTAAACAGGATAAACATTTAGTTTTGTTGACACAAAGTTACTTCCATGTTTTGTCATGGGGTGTGTTGCCATTAATGATATTATTTGCTTGCTCACAGTTTATGGTGGGTGTGGCTAAACCAACGGTTAGTTTATGCCTTAGTATTGCCAGTATTGTTGTTACTCTTATACCTGCATATGGTTTGGTGTTTGGTAAATTAGGTTTGCCGGAAATGGGTATGACTGGTGTGGCATTGGCTATCACCATGAAAAATTATATTATATGTATAGTTGCGTTAATTTATTTAATGTTTAGCAAATATTGTAAAAAATTCCAAATTTTTAATTTTGTTGCTGGTCAGGGTTTTTATTATCTAAAAAGATTATTGCAGGTTGGTATACCGATTAGTATTCAGTTTGCTGCTGAACTTAGCGCTTTTTGTATGGGAACATTTATGATGGGGTGGTTAGGACAAACCGCGCTTGCTGCGCGACAGATTGTATTGCAATTAAATATTGTTGCGGTGATGGTGCCGTTTGGTATTTCACAAGCAAGCGGAGTGTTAGTAGGACATGCAGTTGGGAGAGACCAATTTCAGCAAACTAGATTGTTGAGCTATGCCTCTATTAGTGTTGGTTTGTTTTGTGCTTTACTTATTGGCGCAGCTTATTTAATTATTCCAAAAGTTTTAATTGGTTTTTATATTGATGTGCATCAGTTGGCTAATGCGAAGTTGGTGCATATTGCAATTTTGTTGATGGCGGTTGGTGCTTTCTCGCAATTTTTTGATGCGTCAAGAAACATCGCAACTGGCGCATTGCGGGGATTTCATGATACTAAAGTTCCAATGTGGATAGGAATTTTAGCAACCTGGATTATTAGTTTGCCAATTGGATATTTTTGTGCGTTTACACTAAATTGGGGGCCAGTTGGATTAAGTTGTGGCTTTATGATAGGATTTTTTGTTGGCGCGGTTTTAATTGTTAAAAGACTACATGAGAAGACTGAACATGTTACAGTTTGATAATAATAAAGTAAGGTGGTGGATTTTTACTGCATGTGGCTTTATGGCGGCAATGTTGTGTTTAGATGTTACGATTACTAACGTGGCATTGGCAGTTATTGCGCGTGATTTGCATGCTACTATGAGTCAGATTCAATGGGTAACCAATATTTATTTATTAACTGGTGTTATGATAATTGTTTTTGCTGGTCGTTTAGCCGATATTTTTAGTCGTCGTTTGGTTTATGTTTTTGGCATTGTGACATTTACTGCAGCATCTTTGGTTGCTGGTTTTGCACCAAATTTATTGGTTTTGATTATTGGTCGTGGTTTACAAGGTATTGGTTTTGGTTGTACGATAACTTTGGGTGCGATTATTATAACTTCAGTGTTTCCAATAAATAAACGAGGAATGATTTTAGGTAATTTTGTCGCGATAATTGGTTTTTCGCAAGCAGTTGGTCCCACAGTTGGTGGAGTAATTTTGCAGTATTTAAATTGGCGTTGGATATTTTTTATTAATATTCCATTAGGTATTATAGCGACGCTTTTGATTTCTATTTTTTATCACCATAGCTCAGATAAAAAAGAAGACAAAATTGACTTTATTGGTTTTATTTTATTGGCGTCGGGTTTGTTTTTATTGATTTTTGCGCTGAATGAACTAGGTCATTGGGGGTTGCGTTCACAGCATTTTTTAACTGTTATGGCAATTTCTATTTTTCTTTTTATCTTATTTTATATTCGAGAGTATTTTGTGAAATATCCGTTGGTAAAATTTAGTTTATATCGCAATTATCCATATTTGGCAGTTACTTTGGTTCGTTGGTTGTATGTTTATGTGTGGATGGCGATGTTGTTTTTATTTCCGTTATATATGCAGAATATAATTGGCTTGAGCCCACTAGCGACCGGATTAATGCTGTTATTTATGACTGTAGTTTTAGGCAGTTTGTCAATTTTTATTGGCAGAGTGTTGGACCGCGTAGGCTTTGAGTGGCCATTATTTTTATCGATTTTTTTAGCGTTATTAGCATTTATTTTATTTGCGCAATTAAAGGCCGTTTTATCATTACCGATATTAATTACCGCATTTGTATTGTTTGGTTTTAGTATTGCTATACTTGTTTCTGCTACTATTGGGATTGCGCTTGAATCACTGCCTGAAGATAATTTAGGAGTTGGTATGGGAGGTTTTTATACTTCGTCAATTTTTGGGTGCGCTGCTGGTGTTGCTGTATCAGGTTCTTTGATAGAAATTATCAATATGAATAGTTTATTAAATAAATTAGCACAAGCTGGATTGAAATTTTCTAGTACGCAACTGGCGGCTTTGCAACATGTTGTAAGTGGTGCTCATTCGGTGAAAGATATTTATCCTTATTTTTCGCATAAGACAGCTTTGCTTTTAGTGCCGATGATAAAAGATAGTTATGTTCATGGTTTGTCAGCAATAATGTGGGGTTGTGCTGTATTTTTGTTGATTGCTTTGTTATTATGTATACCATTGATACGGAAGAACATGTAATTTCTCAATAAGTAAAAGAAAAGCGTATGAAATTTAGCCATGAGTAATTGGAGGTTATCTTTGTTCAGACACGCTCGAGCACATCCATGTGGCGCTAAGGCTCGAACATCCATGTTCTCGCATTGTCTGAAAAAGATAACCTCCAATTACTTATGGCAGTTTAATTTCCATTTATTGAGAAATTACAAAAAGAATGTGGTTATATGCGCAAATTAATTATTCTTTCATTGTTAAGTGGTTTGGTTTTGGCTTGCAGTGTTTCAGCAACTGTGCCAAGTTCACGCACGGCTAGAGGAACTAGGCCGGCTGTTAAACCTACTGAGCCTGCAGTTGAGCGGTTGGCTGCAGCAGCGCAAAATGCAAATAATCTTCATCCAGCTGCGCAAGTAAAAAAGGCACAGCCAAAACCGGCAGTTGATTACAACAAAATTTTAATTTTGCTTTTAGCTAAGATAACCCAGAATATAGATAATCCACGGCCGTCTTGTTTGTATTTATTGAATCATAGGTTGGGCATTAGCGGATTGTTAGATTTAGATGCTAATTATCAAAATAGCTATAATTTTACTCGCACAAAAGCTACTCATACAATGATTTCAGTAGCAAAGCTTAATTTTGATTTAGATGCTACTTCATGGCTGCATGCTCATGCTGGTTTATTTGCATCTACAGAAGACAACCGATATTATCCAGTTGGTTTTAAAGCAAAAAAGATTGAGCCGGATGAAGCCTATATAACAATTCTTGATTTA
This sequence comes from Gammaproteobacteria bacterium, assembly GCA_050123335.1. Lineage (GTDB taxonomy): Bacteria > Pseudomonadota > Gammaproteobacteria > UBA12402 > UBA12402 > JASFHF01. Next base: position 6,087 of record JASFHH010000054.1, on the reverse strand, counting down.
ACCAAATCAAAATTTTATGCGCGATTTGGTAAACAATACGTGCCGTTTGGTAATTATCATCGTTATCCCATTTTTAAAACTTTAACTCAATTGCTTTCTGAAACTCGTGCCGATAAAGTTGCGCAAATTGGTTATCTTGATTTTCATGGAATTTATTACGCCGTTTATGCATTTAATGGAGTAACACGTTTGAACACCGTAAATAAGCATGATCATAATCTTAATAATGGCGGTGCAGTTTTAGGTTATTTGAATTTAAATCATCCTGTTGGTTTTGATGTTGGGGTTGAATATTTAGTTAATATGGCGGATGTTGGTATTATTCGACGTGATTTGTTGGGCGATTATTATCAGACTCGGGTTGCGGGTATTGCGGTGCATGGTGATATTATTACTGGACCATTTGATTTTATGGCACGTTTTGTAACTGCCAAAGATCGTTTTAATCCTCGTGATTTTGCTTATTTGAATCATGGTGTGTTAGGCGGTGCAAGACCAAAAGCTGCTTCGTTGTTAGCAGGTTATAAATTTAAAACTAAAGATCATGATAGTAAATTTATTGTTGGCGGCCAATGGAGTGGCGATGCTTATAATTTAAGTAGTAATGCGTCACAGTTTACTCGTTTGCCACAGTGGCGTGTTTCGATGGCATATGCTGTGCGTTTTTGTCCGCATGTGATTTTGGGGGTTGAATTTACCCGTGATCGTGATTATACAGCTAGGCATGGCGGTACCGGTAGGTTTGATAATGCTGTGTCGGCTCGTGCCAGCGCGTATTTCTAAAATTTTTTTACGTTATTTATCATTGTTTTAAGATTTCCTTAAGATTAATAGGCTAAAATATACTTGATCGTAGCTGAAATAGTTGTGTGTGGAAAATAAGACAGCGCGAAAAGCAGTTACGTAATAGTATAATTAATATAGGAGAGACAAGTATGTTTTTTAAGAAAAAGAAAATTAAGAAAAAGAAAACTACAGAAACAGACGTTGCTATTTTCAATTTGCGAAATTGTATAATAAAGCTGTATAATTGTGATCTTGCAAGAGATCAGAAGGCGTTGAAAAGATTTAAGAATGGTCAACAAACCAAAGACGATGAAGATATTTATGGTAATGTTGGTTGCGTTATTGATAATATTGAAGCTACACAAATAATTATTGATAAAATCAAGAAAATGAATTTATCAGAAATATTAGGACATTTATTTGTTAGTAAAGATCGTATTGATGAGAGCGTGATTAATAATAACAAGACACTATTTCTAAGAACCTTGAGTTTATTTGGTGATAACTTTAATTTATTGCGCAAACAGTTCAAAGGCAAGGAAAAATTTTATATTACACAAGCTAAAATGATGTGCCATAAAGATAATGACCTTGACGACGAAACGCGTAGTGACAAATTTAAAGAACTAAAAGGAAAATTTGCAAAGTTGTTGGCAGAAATTGAGGAAAAGGAAAATACACAGTTTAGTCCTAACTGAAAAAGACGTATTTGTTGAGGCTTTTGAAACTCAAGATGCGGGATTTGACTTTGTTAGTCATGGTAAAATTACAAGTACGATATAGCTTACACATTTTTCAGATTTTATTTACTAATACATCTTTAAGTACTAGCTGCTTGTTTCTATTACAGGTTTTATTTTGACAATAATTATTTGTGTGATTTTTCAAGGATTTGCTGTATTGGCAGGTTGACTTGAGTTTTGCTTAAATTTTGCTATAAAATACTTACCAATGTTTATAATTATCATAAGGACGTGATTATGTTTACAACACTTTTATCCAATCTTGTTGGTTTACTTCTCGGCGGCGTTTTTTCGATTTGTTTGATTATTTGCTTATCCAGATTTACCCAGCGTTCTCATTTGAATGAGGATGATATGGTTGCTGTACGTGTGCGAGACAGAAAGTTTGTGAAGAAGTAAAGCGTTGTGCGGGATTTATAATTAACAGAAGTGCTTGTTAAGTTTCTGTGGCAGCTACCGCGCATGGTATATATTTAACAACAACATATTTTTATTTTATTTTTTTGTTTTTCTATTTTCTGCTCTTTTATTTCCTGATAACCCTTTTGTGTACGATTGAAAAATGTGCTTTTACAGCATGAAAGTTTTGCAATTATATCATCCAAAACTTTATTAACTTCAGGCCGGTCTATTTTATCGTTTACTAATATGGTTCCGCCTAAAGTCATAGCAAAAGGTGACATATATTTTGTTATTATTTTAAAGGTATCTTCTGCAATTTTTGATTTTCCAAAAAGTTGTCGAATGGTTTTCTCAATATCTTCTGGTTTTACAACTCCCATTTGCCATACCAGCATTCCCCCAGTAAATGATAATAGTAAAATAGCCAACGGTTTTTCCCATGATGAACAACATTCTTTTGATATTTTTTTATCAAATATCTTAGCTACTGTTTTGTAGATAGTTTTGGATACAAGTGCGACATCAACTATGCCTCCCAACGTAGCAAGAACTGCGCTTAATGCTTTTAGCCATATAGCAGGTTTTTTTCCTCCAAACCTTGCAAAACCTAGATATGCTGCAAAAAAGTAAGGAATGTCTGTAAAAACAGCTAGCCCAATCGAAACTGCTGCTAATAATAATTTTCCTAAATCTTTATAAGTGCATTTATGATTAGGTAAATTTTTTAAAGCTTGATATAATTCGCTAGCCATTTTTTTTACTTCATCCCAAACTGGTAGATTTGTCATGGTGCCAATTGACTGTAAAATAATTATCGCCAGCAAAACAGGCCATGCCATCGAGGGTATGCCAACTATCAAAAGTAAATCAGTAAAAGCTTTCAAGAATGCACTATAATTATTTAAAAGAGCATTATAAAAGAAATTGCCCGCGGCTATTGGTAATCGCAGTAATATAGTTTCAATTATTAATTTGCAGCAAGATTCATTTAAAAAGTTTTTAATAAACTTTTTAAACTCTAATGAATTTGCGTATCCAATCAAAGATGAAGTGATAAAAGATGGCGCACATAAAAAGAGATTAATAGCTGATAGGCACCAGTCATAAGGGTTTATAGGTTGTGAATATGTAAGAAGCTTAAAAGCAGGATTAAAAATGTTAGCTACGCCAGTCATAGCAGTTCCGGTGTTGCCAATGCCGCTAACAGGAGCAGTTATTTTTATAACAGTCTCACAGCATTTATTTTTTTTGATCAGAACAATTCCAACACTAGATTTATTGTTATTTTCTGATTGGTTATTGATAATAGTTTGTTTTTTCGGCGTATTGTTACTGCCATATATCCTCAAAGTGCATACTTTCCAGATAAATTTCCCCAGCGATTTTATTTTATCGAAGATTGATTTTTTAGGTTTTGTCTCTATGGGTGAGGGCGTTTCTTTCATTATTAAATTCCTTTAGTTAATGTTGTCGGAGTAAATTTCACATTACAATTTGTACCAAAATTGACGAGATTCTTCAGACGGCTTGTTAAGCCGCATTTGTTTGACTTTTTCAACATTTCTTTCAAAAATTTCTATTTTCTTTTTAACCCAAATGGTTTTATTGCTTAGGTCTTTAAAATCGTGGGTTTTACTTATATAAGCGAAATTGGCTTGTACGAAACTATTATGGGAACATGTATACCAGGTTTTCTTGTTTGGCGATTTTTCTATTATTTTCTCATGACTATCAAAATATTTTTTAAGTTCATTTTTTTGGATTTTTCTAGATTTAGGTATATTTCCATCTTTATCAAATAATGTTTCCGCTCTTATAGTAAGAAATTTGGTTCCTCTTATTCTGTGTGAATGCTGGTTTTGATTTTTGTCAGACAACAAAATCAGCTTTAAATCTTTATTTTCTTGCATTTTTTTCTCTAATATGTCTTCGAACTGAAGCCATAAGGCAATAAATTTTTCCTGTGCTTTTTGGTTTTTCCAAAAATTTGAAGCTGGGTAAAAGGTGTTTATTTCTACGTTTGAATGCATGTGTTTTTCATTTTCTGGCGTATAGCATTTCCAAGAGGGAAAAATCTTTTGTAGTTCTTTGCTGCGCACCCAGAAATTTGCAAACAACATAGAACTATAGGGGCGTGAATTATTATTTAGTTTAAATTTTAACATGTGAAATTTAAGATGGTGACCTTTGCTGTTGTAATTTGAAGCATAGAAGAAATCGTGAAAAACAACAACGATAGTAATATTGTCAGTAACAAATTGTGATTGTTTGCAATGCTTACCGCCTTGTTTTTTAAGTTGCTTTACTATTGTCCTAATATTCCAATATTTAAATTGTTTAAGCGTATTGCGGGCAAACTTTTTTATAAGAATTTTATCCTCTATAATGGATTTTGAATCTTTGTAAATTACATTTGTTGGATCATTTTTGCAAGCGATTTTGATATATTTAAGTGCGAGTTTGTAATTTTTGTTTTTTAGTTCCATATTTGCTTTCGAGAATTTTTTTTGTACAGAAATTTTTTTCTGTATGATGGATTGTAGTTTTTTATAGTCGCTATTATTTTGGTCATTTTTACATGCGGTTTTGATAAATTGAAGCGCAATTTTATAATTTTGATTATTAAATGCTGTCTTAGCTTGTTTATGGCAAGTTTCGCCGAGTTCGAAGAGTAACACTAATGTTTTGGCGTTTTTGAGATATTTATCCAGGGAGAGGATAAGTTTGTGATCGTAAGTTTTTACCCAGCGTTTAATCGTTGTTTCCCATGTAGAATCTATGCTTAATAATTTTGCAAAAATATAAACATTGCTGGTTAAAATATCAATTAATTGTTGAATGATTGTTTTTATTTTATCGGGGAATTTTGGTGATTTTGTTTGATCAATAAAAGTTTTGCATTTCTTAGCCAGTTCGTACAGTATATTTGCAGGAATTAGCTTTTCGTTCTTACACGGTTCAAGCATGGTTTTTATTACATCAAGATGTTTTAGTAATGATTCTATTATAGCTTCTTTGGTTGTTTGTTTGTTTTTCAAAATGTTTATTACTTTGTTGCTAAAATCTTTAATAGAAATCAGCAGTATTGCTTTTATCTGGGTATCGTTCTTTTTTACCCAGGAAAATGATGGCGGACCAAATTTTAGTAATACAAGAATAGCATTTATATTGCCGGATTTTATAATGTATCCTGCTAATTTTTTATTTATATCGTTTATAAAAAAATGGCGTGTTTTTTTGGCTGTATATTCTTTGTTCCATTGGAGCGCTTGGTATTTTTCAAAATCTTTTAGTATCGCCTCCATTCTTTCATTTTTATCTTGATACGCCGCAGTTAAAATGGCAAGTAATCTAAATTTATCCATAAAAGTAGCTATGTGGTTTTTTCTTTGTTCGCGTTGTGTTTTTATGTGTAGAATAAACCCCCATGATTCAGACCAGGATAACTTTTTATAAAACAATTTTTTTAGAAAACAACTTTCTGCGTTTCTGATATATTTTAATATATCATTGAGATTTTTTCTTTTAATTTTACTAATATATATTTGAAAAAAAGCATTTATAAAATTATCTAATGAATATGCATTAATCTTGTTAATACAGCCATTATTGTCAATAATATTTTCTTTTTTAATGTTACATATATGTTTGTTTATATCAAGATAATGCTCTGTTTCTATTTCATCACGTAGTTCATACTCTAGGCGATTTTCATTTGCCCACTTTTTGTATTTTTCGCGCTCTTTTTTAATTTCTTCTTCAAATGTGGTGAGGATATTTTTATCAAGGTCAAAAAAAATATGTTCCTGTTTTTTTTTGGTGTTACTTGTTGAGCTAATAGAGAACAAATTTTTAAACATCTTTTGGTTCCAATTTTTATTTATGGTAAATGCTGCATTTTGCAGCGTTTTGTTTTTCACGCATGGCTATTTCAGCCACGACTAAATTTATTCTAGTCTATGAATCTTAAGGAAATCTTATGGCTCAAATAAATATTTGATTCTATTGGGAATTTTTTTTGCATAAGAGGGGCTTTGTTGCATAAATGATCTTAATTGAGATAGATCTGTAGCTTGAGAACTAGTTTTAGATTAAATAGGAATCAGGCATACCGAGCTGATTCATTTGATTTAATATGCGACATCGTAAAAGTAAC
>JASFHH010000053.1:0-11162 GCA_050123335.1 Gammaproteobacteria bacterium | reverse complement strand
TAAAATTCAAGCCTTGACCCCGCTACGGAGTAACTTAGGAGAAACTTTATGAACATCAATCAACTCGAACAAACCATAAAAACAATGATAACCCCAGGAAAAGGAATTTTAGCTGCTGATGAAAGCTCGCCTACGATTAAAAAACGTTTTGATACAATTAAAGTAGAATCAACCGAAGAAAACCGCAGAGCTTATCGCGAACTTTTATTCACTACACCGGAATTAGAAAAATACATTTGCGGTGTAATTTTATATGAAGAAACTTTAGGCCAAAAAACTGCAGACGGCACACCATTTCCACAATTATTAGCCGAACGAGGTATCATTCCAGGAATTAAAGTTGATAAAGGCTTAATTTTATTTGAATCATCTGCAGAAGAAAAAACCACCCAAGGACTAGATGGCTTACCAGATCGTTTAGAAGAATACAAAAAAATGGGTGCACGTTTTGCGAAATGGCGCGTGGTATTTAAAATCTCTGATATTTATCCATCCTCATTAATAATTAAAAACAATGCATGTTTGCTCGCACGTTATGCCAAAATTTGTCAAAATGCTGGAATTGTGCCAATTGTTGAACCAGAAGTTTTAATGGATGGCAAACATAGTTTGGAAAAATGCGCCGAAGTCAGCGAAAAAGTTTTTCATAAAGTATTTGATAAATTGCATAAACATCAAGTTGAACTGGAACTAATGATTTTAAAACCAAATATGATCGTTGCCGGCAAAGAATTTTCTAAGCAGCCATCCGTTGAGGAAGTAGCCAAAGCAACCATTAAAATTTTACGTCGCACCGTTCCAGCTGCGGTACCTACGATTAATTTCTTATCCGGCGGTCAAAGTGATGTAATGGCCACCGAAAATTTGAATGCTATCAACAAAATCGGCCCGCAACCATGGTATCTCAGCTTCTCCTACGGACGTGCATTGCAAGCCCCCTGCTTAAAAGCGTGGCTAGGCAAAAAAGAAAATGTAACTGCCGCGCAGCAAGAATTATTAAAACGCGCGCGCTTAAACGGCGCCGCTGCGGTGGGAAAATATAGTAAAGACGCTGACCCCAATTGATTTATTTCGTTTTTAATGCTTTTTTAATTTTCTTTAATAATTCTGAAGTAACATTATAATTGTCATTTTCAATTTTACTTATGTAAGCCTGCGTAACTTTTAATCTTTTAGCCAATTCTGTTTGCGTTATTTTTGCTCGCATACGCAGCAAGGCAATTGGATTTTTAATAAAATCTTTTGGATCAAAATCTTCGTATTCCTGATCTACAGTTTTAAACGCCTGAATTATGTCGCGTCGTAGAACTTTATACACATTTATCGGCAATAACACATACTCTGGCTTACCACTAATATTGTTAATAGTTTGTAATTGGTTCATTTGTAAACGTCTCCTCTTGACTTTATTTTTTCTATCCTTAAAATTTTCACTATGTCATCACGTGAATAAATAACCCTCCATTTTCCAATTCTTAATCGCCACAGAGACGAATTAGTTAAAACTTTTGTATCCAAATTAGCAGAATCCGGGTTATATGACAACTCCATGATTTTATCCGTTATTTTAAGCCTATCTTTTGCGTTAAGGCTTTGCAGCTTCTTTTTAGCTTGTTTGTGTATTTTTATATTATAATCACACATGGTTATAATTATAACCTATTTTGGTTATAATGCAAATCTTTTGAAAAATAAAAAATCCACGCGCTTAAACGGCGCTGCTGCGGTGGGGAAATATAGTGAGGATATGGAAAACTGATATTATTTTTACCATAATTAATATATAAATATCTAGTTAATATAAACCAAAATAGTTTATATTAACTACTTTAGTTTATAGTAGTTTACATAACCATTCTATGCAAAACACTCGTCACCAACTTCAGGAAGCTTTTTAATTTTCTTCAATTGTTTTACAATAACTTTTCTGCGCTCCTCTAAATCATAATCTGTTTGTAAACCCAGCCAAAATCCTTCAGAAGTACCAAGCGCACGCGATAACCGTAAATCTGTATCCGCAGTTATAGATCTTTTGCCTAATACAATTTCATTAATACGCCTTGGGGGTACATCAATATCACGCGCCAACTTGTTCTGACTAATATCCATCGGTAAAAGAAATTCTTCCAACAGAATTTCACCAGGATGAATATTTTTTAATTTCTTTATCACAATACATTCCTCTCATTATTAATGATAATCCTCGATTCCAACTTCATATGCATTACCACTTAACCACTTAAAACAAATACGCCATTGTTTATTAATTCTAATACTAAACTCATCCTGGCGATTACCTTTCAATGCCTCCAAACGATTACCAGGAGGAATTCTTAGATCATTCAATTGCTTCGCATTATTCAACATACGCAATTTTCTACGCGCAATTTGTTGCATTTCATACGAAAAACGCATAGATCTATCTCCATGCCATATTTTTCTTGTTTCTTGACACTTAAATTGAATGATCATAATAGAAGCATAACACAACGCGTTATATAACGCAAGGCGTTATGTGCAAATTTCACCGGTTTGTTTATACAAATCCCGGAAATTGCGCAGCAATTTCCGGGATTTAGATAGTGCATTTTAGATAGATGGTTGAACATTCACGAATCGATTAACTTTTGGCTTTTTCAACACATACACAACATTATTAGACATATCACGTACACGCGTATATTTCTTTTTCAAATCCGGTGATAATTCATTGTAACCTGCTGAATTTAAAGTATCAGACAATTTTTTTGGCGATTGACTTGTATTCTTTGTGAAAAAACTTTTACTTGATAAAAAATTATTTCGCGGTATCTTTTTTTCCACTTTACGTTTCTTCTGCTCCAATAATTTCCTTCTCTTTTCTTTAATTTTAATCCTTTTCCTTTCCGCTCGCAGTTTTTTCTGTTCTATCTTTTTTCTTTCGACTTCACGTTTTTTCTGCTTCATTAATTTACTTTGCTTCTCTTGTTCTTGCTGCTTTTTCTGTTCCATTAACCTTATTTTCTTTTCTTTCTCAAGCTTTTGCTGCTCAAGAAAATTCTTTTTACTTTTTTCTTCAAGATCTTTCCATTCAACCTTCCGTTCTCTTTGCGTCAAAAACGCTGTTACCTTATTAAAGGCTAATTTGAAACCATTCCAAAAGCCTGAAAGTTTCTTACCAACTGGAGTGTCACCAAAAATACTTTCAGATTCTTTTTCAATATTTTCGGATTCTTTTTCAAATTTTACTTGCTTAAATATTTCTTCGGTAGATGAAAGTTTTTTATATTTTTCCAGCCCACCATTTAGAGATTTCAATTTTTTATTAACATACGCTTTTTTAAGTGGTGGTATAAAGAAATGTAATACCTTGGTAAAAAATCCACGCTTATTTAACACCTCATTTCTCTCTTCCACAACTCGATCTTTAATCAATTGCTGAAACTCTTCCACCTTTTCATTTGCAACACATTTGTTGATTACCGGATCAATATACTTTTGTTTATTTGAAATATCATTATCAAATAGTGACTTCTCGAGTAATTTTTCAAATGATTCTCCTGAGAGACTCTTTGTGTTTTTGATTTCTTCTAAAATATCCAAAGTCTTACTTGAAAAACTAAAAACTTTTTTTAATTCAGCACCATTCTCTGGATAAAATCTATCACTAATAGTTTTACTAACATCAGATAAATTAGTTGAATATAAGTCATAAACCAAATTTTTTAAAATATTAGCTTCGCGAATATTTGTTTTACTTGGTTTTTGTTTTAATTGTTGAATACGCTTGCTTAGATTAAAGATAAAACCATATTTCCGTTCATAGCTTATTTGCAAATAATTATATCCATTTTTTAAACAAAAACATCTATATAAATATTTTTGTTTATCTTCTTCATTGGTGCGACGTTTAATTTTATTATTAAAAGCATCTTGCGCATCTTTTTGCCTAAAATATTCTTTACCAAATCTAACATAACTCATATTCTACACCCCCTTATCACTTTCTTATTTTAATTATAGAACTCTAACCTTAAGAAATTCTTAAGGAAGCGAAAAAAAAACAAAAAAAATCTGTGCAAAAATAATACACTTTGCGAACAATTAACAAGTTAACTACGGAGTATCCACATACTCGCGTTTAGCAGCCGTTAATAAATCAGAACGCTGCAAACCAAGTGCAACTGCGAGCGATCCAGCTACATAAATTGAAGAATAAGTACCAATCACGATACCAATAATTAAGGCTAAAGCAAATGCGTGAATGACTGGTCCGCCATAAAAATATAACACAACCACCACTAACAAAACTAAACCAGCTGACATAATTGTCCGCGATAAAGTTTGGTTAATTGCAGCATTAACAACTTCTTTAGGAGTACCGCGACGCATTTTACGGAAATTTTCCCGCACCCGATCAAAAATAACAATCGTATCATTCAATGAATAACCAATCACAGTTAACACCGCTGCAAGCGCCACCAAATCAAATCGAATATGAAAAAATGAAAATAAACCTAAAATTAAAATTGGATCGTGTACTAGTGATACCGCCGCACCAATTGCCATGTGCCATTCAAACCGAAAGGCGATGTAAATCATGGTAACCAACATTGCAATCACCACTGCTAAAATACCTTTATATGCTAGTTCTGAGCTAACTTTGGCGCCGATTGAATTCACCCTTACAACATTCCCGCCTGGCACCGCTTTTGACACTGCTTGAGTTAAAGTATCTTGTATTTGTTTTAAAGTTTGACCAGATTTACGCATCTGTTTATTAATTCCCAAACTAATCAACACATCTTTGGTGCTGCCGTAAGTTTGCACTTGCGCATCTTTCAAACCTGCTTTATCTAAATTCTGTCGGATCTGTGCTATATTTGCAGTTTGCGGGAACACCAAATTAATTTGGGTACCGCCAGTAAAATCCAAATCAAAATTTAAACCAAAAATAATTAGCGACACAACGGATGCGATAAAAATAATAATGGAAAATGCTGCCGCCCATTTCTGCAGTCCTAAAAAATCAATTTTGGTATTGGTTTTAAAAAATTCCATAAATTATTTTACCTTTGCTTCTTCAGCTTTTTTTTCAACTTTAATTCCGATTGATAAACTTTTAACACGCTTACCGCCATAACGCCAATTTACAATTGCTCGCGTATACATGATTGCAGATAACATTGAAGTCATTAACCCAATCGTCAAAGTAATCGCAAAACCTTTAACCGAACCAGTACCCAACGCAAACAAAATCATCGCCACAATTAAAGTAGTGACATTCGCATCTACAATCGTAATAAACGCGCGTTCATAACCAGCATGAATCGCTGCCTGCGGCGTCATGCCGTTACGTAATTCTTCTCGAATACGTTCGTAAATCAACACATTCGCATCAACTGCCATACCAACAGTAAGCACAATACCAGCAATACCGGCAAAAGTTAAAGTTGCATTAATGGCTGATAAAATTGCAATTAAGAAAATCATATTAACTAACAAACCGATATCAGCAACCAAACCAAAAAACCGATAATAAATAATCATGAAAATCACAACTAACAGCAAACCAATTTCAACTGAAAGCATACCTTGATGAATGTTGCGTTGACCCATGCTGGGACCAACAGTTTTTTCTTCAATGATTGCAATTACTGCAGGTAATGCACCTGACCGTAATAATAAAGCCAACTGATTAGCTTCTTGCGGACTGGATAATCCGGTAACCTGGAAATTATTACCTAACGCTGATTGAATCGTTGCAATATTAATTACGCGGCTTTTCTTTTTGTAAGTAATTTTTTCTTTGCCGTTAATCTTTGTAGTATGTGGCTGCAAATCAATATAAACCGTCGCTATCGGTTTACCCACATTTTCCGCAGTAATTCTTTCAAACAAAGATTCACCGCCGCCGCCAAGTTTAATTCCCACCATCGGCTGCCCCGTAGTTGGATCAAAACCGGATTCTGCGTTGGTAATTGAGTCTCCTGATAAAATAATTTGATTTTTTAATAAATACGGCCGGCCATTGTAATTATACAAAGAAGTTCCCGGCGGAATTAATCCACCTGCTGCAGCACTCGCTGCGTCATGTTCAGTATCTACCATATGAAATTCAAGCGTTGCGGTTTTACCTAAAATATCTTTCGCTTGAGTTGCATCCTGCACTCCTGGCAAATCAATCGAAATACGATTTTGTCCTTGCTGCTGCACTAAAGCTTCGCTAACCCCCAATTCATTTACACGATGACGCAAAGTTGTCATGGTTTGCTCAACTGCATACTGCCCAATTTTTTGTAATTGATTCGGCACTAATTTACCAGACAATTGATTATTAGTTCCTTTAACTGCTTCCCATTTGAATTCGCTAAAATTATTAGCTAAAACGCTTTGCGCTTTTTGCAATGTGGCAGCATCACGAAAGCGAATCATCAAACCTTGACCCTGACGCTGCGGTGCTATTCCCGTATAACGAATACGTTTGTTTCTTAATTCTTCTTCGATATTATGTACATCGCCTTTTAAGCGGCGCTGCATTACTGAATCAAGATCAATTTGCAATAAGAAATGCACACCACCACGCAAATCCAAACCAAGTTTTACCTGATGCGCGCCGATTTTACTCAACCATTCTGGCGCAGCCGAAGCTAAATCTATTGCTACAATATATTGATCACCTAAAGTTTTTTTCAATAATTCTTTAGCTTGTAGCTGAGTATCAATATCACTAAAACGAATTAAAAGATGATCTTTTTCAACGCTTGCTGATTTATAAGGTAATTTGTTAGACTTTAACGTTGTAGTTACTGTTTGCAAAAGATCTTGGCTTAAAACAATCCCAGGAGTCGTACTGGAAATCTGCACCGCAGGGTCTTGAAAAAAAACATTCGGCAATGCATATAACGCCGCTACGATTAAAACGGCAATCAGCAATAGATTCTTCCATAATGGGTATTTGTTCATTTTACCACTCTTTGATTGTTCCTTTAGGTAATACTCTTGCAATCGAATTTTTTTGCAACAAAATTTCCGACTCTTTGCCTACTTGAATTTGGAAGTAATCATCAGTTACTTTGGTAATTCTTGCCATCATACCCCCAGCAGTAACTATTTCATCACCTGGTTTAATCGATGTTACTAATTGTTGGTGCTGTTTGGCACGTTTAGCTTGCGGGCGCCACAAAAAGAAATAAATAAAAGCACCAAAAATCACCAGCATTAAAATCATGTTCATTGAAAAACCACCATGTCCTGCGACAGGAACTGCAGCATAAGCATCAGGAATTAATAAACTCATATTCATATCTCCACATTAAATAATTTACGCATTATATCAGAAAATCACGAAAAATCATCTCTTTAGCAATCTCAAGATAATAGCCATAAAACGCGCAAATAGCTCAATTTTTGACCTTCATTTCATGGCATTCTGTGCATTTTGAGCTATAAATACACTATATGGTTAAAAATTAACCATATAGCAGCAGGGGGTGCAGAAACCATGATGAATGAATCATATGAATTAATTAGCAACAATGAAAAAAAGAACATAAAAAATGCTGTAAAAACACTGCTTTTTGAAGGCAGCTTAAAATCCTCTAAAAACAAATTGTTAAATAACAACACCCTGATGATTGTGCTGAAATATCCCGAAGAGTTCAAAAAAACCCTAAGAAACACGTTAAACCATGATTACAATAATCATGAACTTGCAAATACTAAAATTGACAAATTACAGAAAAGACTTAATGCTGCTTTCAGGAAAGCAAAAGCAATCCCGTTTTCATGTTTGTTTTTTAGTAACAAACAAACCAGAAAAACAGTAAACAATAATAAAAAACAATTGAAAATCCTACAAAACGAAATTGTAAAAGCCAGATATAAAAGCGATGATGAATATCAAAAAGCTCAAGAAAAAGAAATAGCAAGAATACACTATTTGATATCAAACATGTAATGTTTGATCCTCCAAAAACCACTTGGCGAAGCGTGAAATACCTTCGCCAAGTGCAACTTTCGGCTGATAACCAAAATCATTTTTTAAACCGCTAACATCCGCCCAAGTGTTATCAACATCTCCAGGCTGTTTCGGCTGCATATCAATAATGGCTTTTTTGCCTAATGCTTTTTCGAGCAGTTTAATAAAATCCATCAACTGCATTGGCTTACCAAACCCAATATTATAAACTCTATATGGTTTTGGATTATCTAAAGTCAAAATCGTGCCTTCCACAATGTCATCAATATAAGTAAAATCGCGACTATGATTGCCATGATTAAAAACTGGGATCGGCTCATCAGCCATAATTTTTTTAGCGAATTTCATTGGCGCCATATCCGGCCTACCCCACGGACCATACACGGTAAAATAACGCAGTCCGGTCAAAGGCATTTTGTACATATGCGCATAAACATGCGCAATTAATTCATCACATTTTTTGCTGGCAGCATAAATGCTGATTGGATGATCGACAAAATCTTCTACTGCGTACGGCATCTTGGTATTCGCACCATAAACTGAACTACTTGAAGCAAAAACCAAATTTTCTAAATTATCTAGCTTTTGTGCCTCATTTAATAAATTAGTAAAACCAACTACATTATCCTGGATGTATTGTAATGGGTTTTCAATTGAATAACGCACGCCAACTTGTGCTGCAAGATGTAAAATACGTTGCGGTTTAGTTTCCCGCAAAACTTTTTGTAAATCTTTTAAATCAGTAATATCAACTTTATGGAAAACAAAATTTTTATAAGATTGCAATTTTTGTAAACGGGCTTGCTTGAATGCAGGATCATAATAATCATTAAGATTATCAACACCAATAACCTCATCACCGCGTGTTAATAGTTTTGCACTGCATGCCGCGCCAATGAAACCAGCGCAGCCAGTAACTAAAATTTTCATGTGATTACCTAACCTTTTTCCAGGAACGCTCATTAACACCGCATCTTTAAGAAAAAAATTAAATTTTAAATGCTCATTTACTCCCATGTAAACTCCGCTTTAAAATTTAATTTTTTTCTTAAATCTACAGTATTACTGAGCGTTCTCCTAAACTACAATATTGACACACTATAAATACATTTTCATCCTGTATTTACCAATGCTTGCTTTTCTTTATAAATAAAATATAAATTACGCAAATAAACCAAAGTACCAAATGCCTGGCCTAAAATAATGACTGGATCATGTCGATGAATTGCATAAGCTAATATGGTTAGCGAACCAAATATGCTCAAATACCAAAATGCCAACGGAATCACACTGCGTTTTTGCTTCTCACTATGCAGCCACTGCACCACAAACCGCATCGAAAAAACTGCTTGGCCGCCAAAACCAATAACTAACCAAATAGTATTAATGAGTGCATCATGATTAACTGTCATTTTTATACTCCGGAACTTTTAATCGTCGAATCAGCCACGCTACTCCAAATAAATCTACTACACCAACTTTTAATCTTCCCCAACTATCATATTTTGATTGACCTTGCGTTCTTGGCCGATGATTTACCGGAATATTAATTACCCTACCACCAATACCTTTAAACAAAGCAGGAAGATAACGATGCATATGATTAAAATGAGGCAACAACATGAACTTTTCGCGTGAAAACATCTTTGTCCCGCATCCAGTATCTGGACAGTCATCTTTCAAAAACCAACGTCTTATACGATTTATCCAGCGCGAACCAAGCGTTCTCCATCTGCCATCTTTACGATTGACACGATGTCCAGCTAGTAATACTCTTGGATCAGCACCTGTTTCTTCCGATATTTGAATTAATTTAGGAATATCTGCCGGATCATTTTGGCCATCACCATCAAGTGTCACAATCCAGGGATATTTAGCCTTCTTAATACCGCTGATCAATCCAATACTTTGACCAAAATTCCTAGCATGCCTAACTGGACGTAACTGAGGTAAACCCTTGGTAAGTGAACTCAGCTTTTCAAAAGTAGAATCCTGACTGCCATCATCCACCACAATTATTTCAAAATCAGGATGTTGCGCTAATATGGCATGTACTTCACGCACCAAAATCTCAGCATTATCCTCTTCATTATACATGGGAATAACTACTGATAATTGTTGCGCTGGTTTAATTTGCATAGCAGGATATTATAATAGATTTTTTCTTATTCAACCAGCTCTTTTAACGCAATGTCTTTATTGCCATTTCAATCTTGGTAATGATACAAACCACATAAATAGTTAGAGAAATCTTATAACTGCATTTTCTAGCTTGAATTTGTCATTTGCCTTTTTACCTTCTAGATTAATAGTCATAGGAATGCAGTGGCGTAGCTCCTCGCCCTTAGTATCTCGCCCAAGTTGACCATAAAAATTATTCCCAAAACTTAAAACCTTACCATTTGCACATAAAATAAACGTATAGCTATTTCCACAGAAAATTTGTTTTGCTTTTTTGCCTTTTAGATTAACGGGCTTAAGAATGCGGCATATCTTACTCGTAGTTTTTCGCCCAAGCTGACCATAAAAATTATTCCCAAAACTTAAAACTGTACCATCTGTGCATAAAATTAATGTATGGCTCTCTCCACAGAAAATTTGTTTTGCTTTTTTACCTTTTAGATCAATGGGCTTAGGAACGCGGGATGACTTACCCTTAGTTTCTCGCCCAAGCTGACCACAATAGTTATTCCCAAAACTGAAAACTGTGCCATCAGTGCATAAAATTAATGTATGGCTCTTCCCACAGAAAATTTGTTTCGCTTTTTTACCTTTTAGATTAATGGGCTTAAGAATGCGACATATCTTATTCGTAGTTTTTCGCCCAAGCTGACCATAAAAATTATTCCCAAAACTGAAAACTGTGCCATCTAAGCATAAAATATAACAACTATACCCACAGCATAAATTCTTACCATTTACATTTAACACAATTGTTTTGTCAATCTTACAGAAAATTTGTTTTGCTTTTTTACCTTTTAGATCAATGGGCTTAGGAACGCGGGATGACTTACCCTTAGTTTTTCGTCCAAGTTGACCATAAAAATTATTCCCAAAACTGAAAACTGTGCCATCTGTGCATAAAATTAATGTATGGCTCTTCCCACAGAAAATTTGTTTCGCTTTTTTACCTTTTAGATTAATGGGCTTAAGAATGCGACATATCTTATTCGTAGTTTTTCGCCCAAGCTGACCATAAAAA
>JASFHH010000052.1:0-12013 GCA_050123335.1 Gammaproteobacteria bacterium | reverse complement strand
CATAAATAAACTCCATTTTTATGTTTTTCATCAAAAAATGTATATTAATAGAGTTTTTTATGAATTTCAAAGACTTAGCGTTACCGCTGATGCAGCTAATTCCTTCCTATTTATGCAACAAAGCCTAGTGTCAAAATAATTAAAAAGTTTGCAAATATAATCAAGCGCTTATCTGCGACAAAAAAATCACTTAAGATTTCCTTAAGATTAATAGACTATTATAAACACGAATGTCGCACCAATAAAACAAACAATTAACCAGGAAATTAAATATGTTTAAGAAACCCAATACGTTTAAGGAACCACAAAAAAACAACAAAGCTTTAGCAAAATTATTCAAGAAGCTCCCGAACGAAATGCACATGACAATTATCGAATTCCTCCTTCTCAAGGATATAGTTAATTTATCATCGGTCAATAAGAACTTAAATCAATGTATCAACACAGTTTTATCCCTGAAACTTATTTGTTTTAATCTTAAAACCTTTTTGCATTGGGCTAATAAAGATCCTCGCTTATTTATCAAATGGGGCAAGAACTATGAGTTGGAAAAATTTTCAAAATACAACCTTCAAGATTACAATCAACATAAAAAGAAAAAATTATACCGACAACAATATATTCTTTATGCAATCTATCGCGCATTGGGATTCTATCACGAATCTGCCAACTTCGAATTTGCACACAAATGTGGGGTAATAAAAGATAGAAAGTTTCTGCAAACATGTATAGATCATGAACTACCTAACATTTTTTTCGATAGCAACAAAGCCTATTTACATTTTTACACAAAATTATACCCTGATTCTCAATCCTATAAAGACAACAAAAAGAAAATCACAAAATTTAAAAAACAATCAGATTACCAAAAAAACGATCTTTATTCCTTAATGCTGCATATTCTCGACACGAATAACATTACAAAATTAAATGACACAAAAGGCATTTACTCAGACATACTCAAATGGGGAGAGTATCATCTGGAAAATAATCCAAAAAAAATCTTGCCAAAAGGCAGCAACCAAGAACAAACAAAGAAAAACTCAACAAGGATGCTTAATTTAATAAAATCCTGTCAGCTTACTTTAAAATGCGTGACAAAAAAAATTAACACAAAAGATATAAAAACTCTTCAAAGTGCATTTATCAACCTCTCTCGGGCTGATTTGCAAAATGCTGATCTGAAAAACGCTAATTTGCAAGGCGCTAATTTGCAAGGCGCTAATTTGCAAGGCGCTAATTTGGAAAACGCTAATTTGCAAGGCGCTAATTTGGAAAACGCTGATTTGCAAAACGCTAATTTGAAAAATGCTAATTTGAAAAACGCTGATTTGCAAAACGCTGATTTGCAAAACGCTAATTTACAAGATGCTGATTTGCAAGACGCTAATTTGCCAAACACTGATTTGCTACATGCTAATTTGAAAAACGCTAATTTGAAAAATGCTGATTTGACATTAGCTAAGCTGCAATATGCGTCTTTTCAAAACGCTGATTTGCAAGGCACTGATTTGCAAGGCGCTATTTTGCAAGGCGCCGACTTACAAAATGCATACCTCTATGGCTCCAACTTAACTCACTGCAATTTATATGGCATCGAAATAAATGCTAAGACCATTATAAATATAATTTCATCGCTTAAAAAAGATATAAGTTCATCAGAATACCAAGTATCAGAAAAAATAAAAAAATCACAGGAACTAATACAAATACTATTGCCTCATTTACAAGACAAAGAAGAATTAATTACGCTTAATAAAGCTCTTGAGCATAATTCAAACACTCAAGATAAACCCTGGATTGCTTTCATGAAAAACTTAGAAACAATTACCAAAACAAAGATAGAGAAAATCACAAACCCAATAGAAACCTCCAACAAAAATTACCAAAATGGATTTTTTTAAAAAATATAAATAGATTGGGTATGCGTTAATAATATAAAGAGGTGAACTAAATATGATTACAACAACCTGCTCAAAAATTGGCCACCGGCCAACATGTGAGCTAAAATAGCATAAATGTATAAATAGGCATACATAAAACGTAACTTATTGATTTATAAACATATTTATTTGAGGAGCAGCACCATGCAGCTAAAAATAAAAAAATATAACATGCTACCATGGCTTATATGGGGAATAGGAGCCGCATTTTATTTCTCTCAGTATATGGCTAGAGTTGTTCCCAGCGTCATAACCCAGCAACTGGCTCATGCCTTCTCTGCAAATGCATTTACATTGGGCACTTTATCGGCCTTTTTTTATTATGCATATGCCCCAATGCAAATCCCAGCCGGTTTGTTAGTAGATAGATTTGGATCAGGCAAATTATTAGCTATATCCACTCTCGTAACTGCGATAGGCTGCTTTATGTTCGCCTGCACTAATAATATATATATTGCTGACTTTAGCCGCTTTTTACTTGGTCTGGGAAGCGCATTTAGTTTTATTTGTACTATCAAACTCATTGCTATATGGTTCTCTGAAAAAAACTTTGGTTTACTTACCAGCATTACGCAAGCATTAGGCATGTTCGGCGCTATTTTCGGTGTAGGTATTATAAGTCATACCGTAGAAAAAATGCATTGGCGCCTTTGTGTTACTATAATCGGAGCTGTATTTATTACCTTAACAATTATTACTATTATTGTAGTAGCAAAAAGTAAAATTGCTCTTAGCAAACAAATTAAACAATTACACATTAAAAAAACAGCTAAACCTAAAAAAACAATCCTAGAATGTTTAAAAACAGTAGCTAAAAACCCTCAAAGCTGGATCAATGTAATTTTTATCGCAGCATTATATGCTCCAGTATCAGCTTTTTGTGAATTTTGGGGCACAAGCTATTTACACAATGTTTATTCAATTTCAGTAAAACATGCAGCAACCGGCATCAGTTTTATATTCTTTGGCTGGATAATTGGAGCGCCAATTATGGGATATATAAGCGATAAAATCGGCAAGCGCCGCCCACTAATGATTGCATCTGCATTTGCCGGATTAATTTTCTTAAGCGCTATATTATACCTACCAAAACTCCCTGTGACTGATGTATTCATTTTGCTGTTCTTATTCGGCCTCACCAACCCAGGAGTTGCTATTTCATATACCTTAGCCGGAGAAATCAATCCCAGGTTTGCTGCAGGAACTTCCATTGCATTAGCCAATATGGCCTCCGTAACTTTTGGCACACTAGGCCAACCATTAATCGGTTGGTTATTAGACCTGCATTGGCAAGGTGTAATGCACGATGGGATCCGTCATTATTCAGCCGCTAATTTCCGCGCTGCAATGTCTGTGTTAATTATTTGTATGCTGGTTGCATGCGTATCATCTTTCTTAATCAAAGAAACTCATTGCCGTAATGTGGAATCTGTTGAGGACACTGAAAAAATACCATTGACTAATGATGAAATACCTGCGATAAATGACCCATGTTATCCGGAGACCAGCAATCAATAACTTGGCAAGACTGCCTTGACTATAAAATCAAAGATGATCAAATTCATATTTGGTATATTAATATAGATGATTATCAAAATTGTACCAGTGAATTAATGCATTATTTAGATGATTATGAAACTAAACGAGCGCAACAATTTAAATTTGCTAAAGATCGTAATTCTTTTATATGTTCTCATGCCATCTTAAGATGGTTATTAAGTGAATATTGTAACTGTGATCAAAAAAAAATAATCTATAATTACAATAATTATAACAAACCCGCTTTAAACAAAGATCATAAAATTCACTTTAACTTATCGCATAGTTTCCATCGAGCCGTAATTGCTATAACACGAAACACACCTATTGGTATTGATGTTGAATTCATACAGCCAAAATCAATACTTGACAACCTTGCGGAACGTTTTTTTTCCGCACAGGAATACAACGAATATAAAACCCTACCTCAACAACAAAAAACCTTAGGCTTTTATAATTGTTGGACCAGTAAAGAAGCATTTGTTAAAACGCTTGGCATGGGGCTTGCTTTTCCATTAAAAAACTTTACGGTTAACTTAAACCCTAAAATTAAAGCTAAAATATTATCTATCGAACACCAACAAATAAATACCGACACATGGCAACTACACAGATTTATCGCAGAAAATCAATATTGCATTGCAATAGCCTGGCAAGGCCCAACAAAAACCATTTGCGCTTACAAAACAAATACGGATTTCATAATAAAGTAGCCAATTTGATTACAACACCAATTTCTTCAGCATCAGGAATAAATTCCAAACAAACCGCATAACCAACAATTGCTGCTAATTGATTATCAACATAAAGTAATGGCACACGATCTCTTTGCCATGGCGGCACCTTCCATTCCTGAAATAATTTTTTTAATTTATGCGTGCCTTCCCGCCCAAGCAACTTGCATTGTTCTCCACCCTGGCGAAATTTAATTTCAAGTTTGCGTTTTAAAATTTCTGATTTTAAACCTTGTCCAACAACTTTTTCAACTTGTAAAACACCTAAATCATTCGGTAACTTTAAGGAGCTTTTTCCATCCCACGGCAAAGTCACGCCATAATTAAACTCAGATAAAGATCTCATAATATAAAGATCATCCTGATATGATCTGATTTCTGCTTCGCCCCAGGCAATACAAGGTGTCGCGTCTGTGCGCGCATTAATCACATCGTTTACAATGTGCTGCAATTTTATCGCACTTGGCAAGCGAAAATTTTGCGCATCAATCCATTCACGCAAAACATTCTTTTGCCGCCTAAAAGACAACTTTTTTAATTTAGAAATTGATAACGTATTTTTAACCTGGCCTTTTAATTTCTTAATGTCTTGTACCGCCAAATCTTTTAATAATTCATTAGCATCGCTACAATTATTCGCAACCCGCATAATGGTTTTGTTGATATTTGGCCAGCGTTTTCTAAACTCCGGCATAATTTTATAGCGCAAAAAGTTGCGGGTAAAATTTAAATCGTGGTTACTGTGATCTTCAATCCAAAATAATTTATTTTTTTGTGCATATTGCAAAATTTCTTGCCGCGAAATTGACAAAAACGGTCTCGCTAAAAATCCTGCGGCAAAATTAACAACGGAAGGCATTGATGCTAACCCTTTAATACCTGCTCCACGCAAAAATTGTAATAAACAAGTCTCGGCTTGATCATCAGCATGATGTGCAGTAATTAAAACATCATTGCGTTGTAGTAATTTTTCTAATGCCGCATAACGCGCAGCTCGAGCTGCTTCCTCAACACTAACACCTTGCGCTCGCTCAACTTTTACATTAATAATTTGCAATTCAACTTTTAACTCATCACATATTTGCCGACAATGCTGCGCCCATTGATTCGCTGCTTCAAACAAACCGTGGTGAATGTGAACTGCTTTTAATTTCAGCTCAGGAAATTCTTGACGCAACTGCGCAATAGCATGTAGTAAAACATGCGAATCAACTCCGCCGCTATAGGCAATTAAAATTTTATTTTTGAAACTTACCGGATAATTTTCAAATAGATTTAATAAAAATGTTCTAAGGAACGTTATAACCATTATTTCTCAAAATGTGAAATTCATAAAATTATATTAATGCCAGTTTAAATTGGAACTCGCGATTTTACAGCCAGCTTGTTTGTGTAAAATCGCGAGTAACCAAGCATCTACCGAAATTAAAAGAACACAAATTTATTATGCGCGGTAGTTGCCACAGGAATTTAATAAGTAATTCGTCAGTTTATACAATCCATTAGTTTGTTTATGTAGCAACTACCGCGCATGCAAGATCTGTGTTCTTTTCAGTTATGTGCATGCTTACTTACTCGTAATTTTACAAAACAAACAAGTTGTAAAATTACGAGTTACAATTAACACCAAATCATTAACCCCTTCTAACCGACTTCAACCCCATAACCCATAAATCTTTTATATCTTTCATCCAATAACTGCGCAACCGGTAAATCACAGAGTTCTTTTAGCTGTGTAACTAATTCTTTTTTTAAACGACTTGCCATTTCATCAACATCACGATGCGCACCGCCCAAAGGTTCCTTAATAATTTTATCAATTAAACCTAATTTTAAAATACGGTCAGAAGTAACCCCCAACGCTTCGGCCGCTTCTGGCGCTTTTGCTGCATCACGCCACAAAATCGAAGCACAACCTTCAGGGGAAATTACCGAATAAATACTATACTGCAGCATTAAAACACGATCACCTACTCCTATCGCTAATGCACCGCCGGAACCGCCTTCTCCTACAACTGTGCATATAATCGGGGTTTGCAGTTTCGACATTTCAAACAAATTGCGCGCAATTGCTTCACTTTGATTACGTTCTTCCGCATCAATACCAGGATACGCACCTGGTGTATCAATAAAAGTTAACACGGGTATTTTAAATTTTTCTGCCATCTTCATTAAACGTAATGCTTTACGATAATCTTCAGGCCGCGGCATCCCAAAATTGCGCTCAACTTTTTCAGATGTTTTACGCCCTTTTTGATGTCCAATTACCATTACAGACATATCATCTAATTTAGCTAAACCGCCCATAATAGTTTTGCCATTTGAAGTTTGGCGATCACCTGATAATTCATCAAAATCAGTAAATATCCGTTTAACATAATCAGAAAAATATGGTCGTTGCGGATGACGTGCCAATTGCACAATTTGGATGGGCTTTAATTTTGCGAAAATTGATTTTGTCAGGCTTTTACTTTGTTTATCTAACTTTGCAATTTCTTCGGCAATATTAATACCATTGTCCGTGCTAATCAGACGCAACTCACTAATTTTTGCTTCAAGCTCAGCAATCGGCTGCTCAAAATCTAAAAAATTCATATCCATAAAAAACCTCTACATCTTAAATGGAGATGATATAATACCACAAATACTGCCGTATCAAAAGCGAGTCCAGGAGGAAAAACATGGATATCAAACGATACATATATCTAGACAATCTAAAATGGGTATTAGTCATATTGGTTATCACACATCATGCGGCCTGCGCGGCTGGATTAGATCCAATTGGCTATAATCTACCGCATGTAATAAAATCAATGCAATGGCAATATGATGTTTTAAATAACATTCTTGGAATTAACCAATCTTTTTTTATGAGCTTATTCTTTTTCATATCGGCGTACTTTGTAACTTCCTCATTTGATAGAAAAGGCGCTGGCCGTTTTATGCTGGATAAATTAAAACGATTAGGAATACCAACTTTGATGACCATATTTATTATATTGCCACTAATAGCAATTGTGATCTCTTATTTTATGCCTCAACAACTATCAATGCTGGGAATAAAAAGCTCAAACTATGTATCAATTTTAAATTACTTAATTAGCCCTTTATTCAAAACTGGAAATATTGTCCTTGGTGTAACCTGGTTCACATGGGCACTTATTGTATTTAATGGTTTTTTTGTGCTTAGTAAAAAATTATTTTATAAAAATAACGCGGAAATAAAAGATAAAAAAATTCCAGCAATCTGGAAAATAGTTTTATTTGCCGTGATAATGATCCCGTTTAACTATTTGGGATTATATTTGCAACATCATCTAGGAGATAATTTTTTAGGTTTTCATCTTCTCAAATATTTTCCGATGTACATTGTTATGTTTTATTTTGGAATACAAGCGTTTAAAGATAAGTGGCTTGATCAACTAGAACTTAAACATGCTTTTTGGGGATATTAATGTGGTTATTAGGAAAAGCTTTTCTTGGACCAATTGCGTGGGGATATGGGCTAAACCCCGATATGATGAACCGAGGGTTTACTGTCATTGGAATGTGTATGTTTTTAATTTATACATTTAAAATGCTGTTTGATGCAAAAAACAATTTGACAGCAATTCTGTCTCGAGCTGCTTTTGCTGCTTATGTTATTCAAAACATACCTCAAGCTTTTATAGCGGTTATTTATAGGCACTACATGACGCAGACACCTATTATAAATTTTATTGTAATAGCTATTCCATCTGTTATTTTATCGTTTGCAATTGGTTTTGCTATATGTAAGTTACCAGTTTTAAAACGTATTTTTTAATCAACTATTCATCCATTTTCTTAATTTAAAGTTTTGACGATTATGAGATTTTGGGTATCTTTTTTCTCCTCCCTGGCACATCCATGTGCCTCCCGCTCTTCCATCCATGGGAGCTAGTCGTCGGAAAAAGATACCCAAAATCTCATAATTAACTTTTAATGGCATAACCCTGAAATGGCTAGCGCAATACTAAGTATTGCCATATAATCGCATCATGCATGATTTTAGCCAAAAACCACGATTTCTGATTAATAGAAATGATAATATAGGAGACTTGGTTCTCACTATTCCTACAATTGGGCTATTAAAACGCGCATTTCCAGATGCTACAATTGACTTGCTAGCTAAATCATACGTTAAATCAATTGCTGATTGCTGCCCTTGGATTGATAATTTTATTAACTGGGATGATCTGCAAGCACTTCCAACAAAACAAGCCGCAGTACAATTAGCAGCACAAAAATACACAGCTTTTTTAAATATATTTGCCCACAAACAAGCAGCAAAATTAGCGAAATTAGCAAAAATTCCTGTTAGAATCGGCACTAATCGTCGTTATTACCATTGGTTCTATTGTAATAAATTGGTAAATTTTTCCCGCAAAAAATCTAAATTACATGAAGCACAATTAAACACCATGTTATTAAAAGGATTAGGCTTAACTGCGCCACGCAACATTGACGAAATAATACCACTACTAAAAATAGAACCTAAACCCAACCAAACAATAACTAATTTATTAAATCCACATAAATTTACTCTGGTTATGCATCCAGGCTCCAACGGTAACGGCAGAGAATGGCCGCTTGCGCATTATAAAAAATTAAGCGAGCTGCTGGATGCAGATAAATACCAAATTTTAGTTACCGGTTCTAGCAAAGAGTCCTATATATCGTCTGCTCTTTGCTTCAATGAATCGCCACATATTCATGATCTAATTGGAAAACTAACTCTAGATCAATTACTTTATTTGCTGCAACAAGTTGATGGTCTGGTTGCTTCCAGTACTGGCCCTATGCACTTAGCCGCCGCATTAGGTACTAATACTTTAGGTTTATTTCCGCCATTGCAATCAGCAGGACCAACAAGATGGCGGCCAATTGGCGCAAAAGCCAATTTCTTGCTTGGCAAAAATAAGTGTTCAGAAAAAAATTGTTCGAACAAAAACTGCCGTTGTATGCAGGCAATTAAGCCGGATAGCGTATTTTCAATAATCGAAAATTGGAGAAAACAAGGAAGCAAAAACTATGCAAATTAATTCGTTATCAATAAAAAACAGTATTGACTATTTAGCACTTGGATTAGTATTTCTTGCCATTCTTACGCTACCATTTTCTCCAGCATTAAGTTCTGCAGCAATAATTGCAGCAATTCTAAATTTAATTTCTGGCAAATTCAAGCAAAACATTCATAAAATATTTAACTATAAAATGCAGTATATCTCACTCCTGCTGGTAACCATGTTAGCTATAGGCATAACTTATAATCATTTTAACTTAAACTATGCAATTAAAATTTTTATGAAATATAGTGATAAACTATTATTACCTCCTTTACTGGTAGCTAGCTTTAACACCGCAAAATTGCGTCAAATTGCACTTAACTGTTTTATCATCGGCGTTTTTTGTTCGAGTTTTTTATTTACCTCACAAGCACATATAACTCACTATGATCCAATCGCTTGGAGTATGCTAATAGCATTCGCTTGTTTTTTGTTGGTACACAAAATAATAAACAACCGCAAATTTTGGTTACACATTTTATATGGAGTAATTTTTCTATGGTTGGTTTTTGATTTGTATTTTATTAACATCGAAAGAACAGGCATGTTAATATTTTTTGTATTAATGGCTCTAACCTTAATACAAAAATTAAAATGGAAAGGAGTATTATATGCCATAATAATTATTCCCATGATTTTTGCAAGCATATGCTTTTTATCCCCTAAAGCATGTGACAGAATTATGCAAATCAAACGCAGTATCCATGAACTATATTATTCACATAATCAAAAAACTTCGACAGGAACACGAATAATATTCTTAAAAACAAGCTTAGGATTAATAAAACGAAAACCTTTATTTGGATATGGCACAGGCTCTTTCCCATATATTTATGATACGACTCATGCAGTAACAGCCGAAGAAGGTCAGCCTTTATGGGATCCGCATAATAGCTTCGTCCACCTAGCAGTACAAATTGGTTTGGTCGGAATGATAATTTTTATGTTATGGTTAATTACGCAATTTTTTGAAGCAAGATCTCTGCCGCTGTTTGAACGTTATTTAGCACAAGGACTAATAATTACTTTCACCATAAATTCTTGTACGGTAGACGCTCTCTTAATACATAGAAGTGCATTATTTTACGTTTTATTTATTTCTGTGTTATTTGGCGCAGGAATTGAAAAACAAACTAATCTATAAGTTCATTGCTCATGGTCACAATTTGCTCCCCCTATTAAGCAGCATAGTTTATATATTCTGACCATTCTCACAATTTTTTACAGACTGCTGCAATTACCACCTCCTTAGTAAACAGCGTGCGATTTTTTCATAGTTGTTACGATCTTTTTGCCCTCTTTCTTTTTGCCGACGGCAATTAAAAAGATCTAATAAAAATTGTGGTACTAATTGATAGAAAAGCCCTAACATCTCATTCTTTATTATGTCACCAAATGTTTCTTTTTTATGTTTGCGGGGTATTTGTTCTGGTACTTGTTTTTTAGGTTTAAAAAATTTATTTGGCTGTACGGTTACGTTGGCATTTTTCTCTTGCGGCTCTTGAGTAAACGACATGTATACTTTATATTTATGTTTGTTAGGCTTATCTTTTTTATTTTTATAATCAAATTTATTATCATAAGAATAAAGATTTACTACATTTTTACGATTTTTCTTAAGAATTCTTTTAGAACACACAATTATTACTTTACATCCATTATGTTTATAATTTTCATCGAAATATCTTGATTCGATACTATTATTTGCGATTGCGTATTCTAGTAAATTTTCGTATTTAGTAGGAGGATTGTCAACTTTTTGTAGTTGGGGTACTATTTTCGCAAAAAATTCCTTTTTATTCTTCAAATAAACTAAAAACTGAGTATTTATTTCAACAATGCTATAATACAAATCATCAGCATTATTCCATTTGATATTATTTTTGCCTTCTCCTGTGACAAATTTCTTAGCAAAGTTTTTAATTTTTTCAAAAGCAATTGGAGCGCAAGTATAGATAAAAATAATTTTACTGAGTTTATCATTTTCGTAACCTACTAATCTACATTTACTTAAAAAACATTTATCAAAATCTGTGTTCCCATACGGAGATGTAGTTACATCGGGTTGTTTGTAAGTTCTTGCAATAGTGTTTAGATCATCTTTATTAGGTATAATGGTATATTCAATGTTTTTATTTTCGCACAATTTTTCCAATATTTTTCCAATTAAAAATACATGGGTTAAATTACCTTTTAATAAACCACCAAAAAATCTAAGTAAATATTTTTTGCTAGTTGATACTTTAATTGCATTTATATGTGATGTGCATATAACAATCATATCAGTGGTTAAGTCTGTATGTTCTCTCTCCTCACCATCCGATGTAATAAATTTTCCTTTTTTTAGATCATAAAAACTAACAAATTCGTTATATGTATTTCTGGATATCTTGATAATTCCATAAGCAATTAAGAGATGTAATAACTTTAAAGCATTGCCGTGCATGCTACCAAAGTTAATTGTGGAAATGTTATCAGGAATATTAATTCTTTTTGGATACCGATTTATATCAATGGTTTTAGTTTTAAACATATGGCAAACTCCTTGTTGCTTTTATTAAGAATTGCATTAAAGTTTAAGTGGACATTAATTATTATTTTTTCGTATTATAAATATGGCCGCTGCAATCGTCAAATTAATCTTGTGAAGATATAGTTAATTTCTTATAAACTGATGTAGTCAAAATTTGTTTATTAAAGAGGCTTGGGT
>JASFHH010000051.1:0-12059 GCA_050123335.1 Gammaproteobacteria bacterium | reverse complement strand
AGCTTTAAGTCGCATAAAATTACTCCCAAAATCCTTTCGTTCAAAAATCGGCTGAATAATTACGGATTCACTTGAATTTTCATAATTTGTCTTTATATTTACATATCAATAACATAATTAAAGAGGAGACCAACATGTCAGATTCCAGCAAAATTCAGCCGCAAAAAGAAACTTTGGGTTTTGAAACAGAAGTTAAGCAGTTATTACATTTAATGATCAATGCCTTATATTCAAATAAAGAGATTTTTTTGCGTGAGCTGATTTCTAATGCGTCTGATGCGATTGATAAGCTGCGGTTTGAGTCATTGGAGGATCAGGGGTTGTGCGAGGGTGACGCCAACTTTGAAATTTACGTGGATTTTGATGAGAAGAAAAAAACGATTACGGTGTGTGATAATGGTATTGGCATGAGTCGAGAGGAAGTTATTGAGAATCTTGGCACGATTGCAAAATCTGGTACACGTGAGTTTTTTGCAGCCTTGACTGGTGATCAGGCTAAAGATGCAAAATTGATTGGCCAATTTGGTGTGGGTTTTTATTCTAGCTTCATTGTGGCTGATAGAGTTACAGTGATTACCAGGCGAGCAGGTCTGACTAAAGAGCATGGGGTTCGTTGGGAGTCGAAAGGCCAAGGTGATTATACCATTGAAAATATTGAGAGCGCAAAACGTGGCACAAAAGTTGTTTTACATCTAAAAGATTCGGAAACAGCTTTTTTAGATGGCAGTAGATTGCGAGAGATTATCACCAAATATTCCAATCATATTAACGTGCCGATTTTAATGAAAAAACTGCCAGAGCCGGAACTGGAAACCAAAGATGAAGAAAAAAAATCTGAATCCAAAAAAGCAGAAACCGAATGGGAACAAGTTAATCGCGCTACGGCTTTATGGATCAGATCTAAAAACGAAATTAAAAAAGAAGAATACCGTGAATTTTATAAACATGTTTCGCATGATTTTGAAGATCCGATGTTGTGGAGTCATAATAAAGTTGAAGGAAAATTAGAATATACTTCATTATTGTACATTCCTGCGCATGCGCCGTTTGATTTGTGGAATTATGAACATCGGTATGGTTTGAAATTATATATTAAACGTGTATTTATCATGGATGACGCAAAACAATTTTTACCGCAATATTTGCGTTTTGTGCGCGGGGTGATTGACTCAAACGATTTACCATTAAATATTTCGCGTGAAATTTTGCAGGATAATCCGTTGATTCCAAAAATTCGGGGAGCTTTAGTTAAACGTATTTTAAGTATTTTGGCTGATTTAGCTAAAAAAGATAAAGACAAATATGCTAAATTTTGGCAACAGTTTGGTAAAGTGTTAAAAGAAGGTCCGGCTGAAGATTATGCTAATCGGGAACAAATTGCTAAATTATTGCGGTTTGCTTCAACGCACAATGATAACGAAACGCAGGATGTTTCGTTAGAAGATTATGTTAGTCGAATGAAAAAAGAACAGGATAAAATTTATTATGTCACTGCTGATAGCTTTATGGCGGCAAAGAATAGCCCGCACCTGGAAATTTTCCGTAAGCAGGGTATTGAGGTGTTATTACTGAGTGATAAGATTGACGAATGGTTGGTAACCCATTTAACTGAATTTGATGGGAAGCATTTGCAGTCGGTAACTAAAGGAGCATTAGATCTTGGTGAATTAGAAAATGAAGAGCATAAAAAAGAACAAGAAAAAGCTAAAGATGATTATGCCAGCATGCTGGAACAGATTAAAAAAATATTGGGTGAAAAAATTAAAGAAGTTAGAATAACTTCGCGTTTGACTACCTCGCCTGCTTGTATTGTTGCGGATGAATACGATTTGAATATGAATATGAAACGTATTTTGCAATCAATTGGTCAGGATGTTCCGGAAAGCCAGCCGATTTTTGAAATTAATCCGGAGCATGCGATTGTGAAAAGAATTAAAAACGAAACAGATGATGGGCGTTTCAAAGAGTGGATTGAAATTTTGTTTGAGCAATCAGTGTTGGCTGAAGGCGGTCAATTAAAAGATCCGGCAACGTTTGTATCGCGGTTGAATAAATTGCTGCTCGAGTTAGCTTAGGAGATGTTTTATGCGTCAATGTTTTTGTGTTAGCGGTTCCGTAAAGCTTTTATTTTGGTTATATATTTTAATTGAAATTGCGTTATTTATTTTAATTGGTAAATTAATTGGAGTGTTAGCAACCTTAGGTTTAACTTTGTTAACTGCGATTTTTGGATTTGCTTTGTTGCGTTATCAAAAAGCTATGATGATGAAACAAATGCAGCAGTCGATGCAAGGAGGTATGCCGGCTTTTAACATGTTTGGCGGCACGTTTTTAATGTTCGCCGGTATCTTACTGATTCTACCAGGATTTTTTACTGATTTTATCGGGATTTTGTTTCTAATTCCTAAACTGCAGTTTTGGTTGTTTGGTTTTTTCATGAAACTGCAATCCAAAGGCAAAACTTGCAAAAAAGGCGAACCTTGTGATACTTGTGATAAAGGGAAGACCATCGAAGGTGAGTTTTGGGAAGATGAGGGCAAGTAGTTTTCTAGCAAAGTTTTTACAATGAAATTTGAGTGTGCTATACTCAATTTTTGTATAAAATTGAGTTTATCACGCACAAATTTTATTGGAGATAGCGTCATGGAATATATTTCACGCGATATAGAGGATTCAATTTGTAAGACTTTAGCCAGGGGTAAAAGTGTTTTATTGTTGGGCCCAAGACAAACAGGCAAAACTACAATCGTTAATCATTTAGATAAGATTGATATGGAGTTAAATTTTGCTCTGACTGATATTAGATTGCGTTATGAAGAGCAGTCTTCTGTCTTGGTGGGCGAGGTTGAAGGTTGTAAGCAGAAATTGCCTTTGGTTTTCATAGATGAAGTTCAGAAAGTTCCGGAAATTTTAGATAATGTTCAGTATCTTATTGATAATGAAAAAGCTCAGTTTGTTTTGACCGGTTCATCGGTTCGGAAACTTCGAAGATCTGGAGTCATGAATTTGTTGCCAGGCAGAGTAGTTTTACATCATTTAGATCCATTGATGATGAGTGAGTATAAAAATTTGAATGTTTCTATTGAGGATTTGATTTTTTATGGTTCTTTACCAGAAATATTGCTTACATCGTATGTTAAAGACAAAGAAATTGATTTAAAAACTTATGTTGGAACCTATCTTGATGAAGAGATTCGGGCAGAAGCCGCAGTAAGAAATTTAAGTAAATTTTCGCGATTTTTGGCTTTGGCGGCGATAGAATCTGGCAATATCGTTAATTTATCTAAAGTATCGCAAGAGATAGGTGTAGCGCATACAACGATTGCTGATTATTACCAAATTTTGGAAGATTGTATGATTGCAGAACGTATAGAACCGTATTTAAAAACTAAAACTAGACGTTTGTTAGTAAGGTCATCCAAATATATATTATTTGATTTAGGAGTGCGCCGCATTGGTGCTAAAGAAGGTGATCAGGTTTCGGATAAGAGAAAAGGACAGTTATTCGAGCAATTTATTGGATTAGAATTAATTCGCTATATTAGAGCGCGTTCATTATTGGCAACGGTGCATTTTTGGCGCTCATTGAGCGGTGCAGAAGTTGATTGGGTTGTGTATTATGAAGGCAGATTGATTCCAATAGAAGTTAAATGGACTAAAAACCCTAAGAAAAGCGATATTAAATATTTATCTACATTTGTTGCAGAATATCCAGAAGTGACTACAGCATATGTGGTTTGTCAGACGCCGAGAAGAATCAAATTAGCTGAAAATATCATTGCCTTACCCTGGCAGGAACTTGCTGCGGTTTTTGATGATTAAGTTTCTATTGAATTGGGGTGATAAAGGAAAGACCATCGAAGGTGAGTTTTGGGAGGATTAAATCAAGTAGTTATGGTGGTAAAAGTATTTACTACTCTTTAACTGTCAAATATTTGTTCTCTTTGTTCATAATTTGCCTATTTTTGTCAAATTTAGGGATAGTATTTCCTTATTGTATCACGGCATAACTCATTGATTTTTAAAGTCTTTTAATAATTTAGTTCAAAATAGTAAATTTTCGTTCATCTCTTAATATTTTCTTAATAATAGTGTTCTATACTAAGAACAAGGAAACAAGGAAACAAGGAAACAAGGAAACAAGGAAACAAGGAAACAAGGAAACAAGGAAACAAGGAAACAAGGAAACAAGGAAACAAGGAAACAAGGAAACAAGGAAAGGTCAAGGAGAAATAATAATGACTTAATAATCAAGGATGTGCATTGTATGGGGGTGTGCGATGTATTTAAAAATTTTGTATGATCTTCTTGATAAACAAGAAAAATCTTTAGTTGAAAAAGTGGATCAGCAGCAAAAAGAAATTTTAGACCTCTCAAAGCAAAAACAATTTTATTTACCGGGTATTATAGTTGATTTTGATCAGTCTCGAAAAATTTTCAGTAAGGAAATGCATAATTTTTTTAAAAGCTTATTTTCAGGGAATATAGAAGAATTATTAAAAAACTATGACAAGGCTGATGCTAGTAATCAGTGGTTTTTTGATCAATTAAAAAAATGTGTAACATGTCCGGATTTGCAGGAAACTTCTTTTACAATGATTTTGAAGGAAAGCATTATAAAGTGGTGGCAGTTGCAATTGAAAAGGCGTGAATTGCAGTTAATAAAGCAAAATTTGACGATGGTTTTGCCTTATATTAAAGACGTTAACAAGGATGATCATAACAAAATAATTTTTACTAAAATTGATATTGATGCAGGATATAAAGATAAATATATAAATATTGAATATCGTTTAAAATTACAAGACGACAAAAAACATTTGAAAATTTTAAAAAAAGATTTCTATGGGAAAAGTAATGAAAAAAAACCACGAAAAAATGACATATCGGAAATAAGAAAAAATGTTTTATTAAAAATGTTTAGTGGCAAACCTGGCGTAAATAAAGATAGAAGTATTTCATCGCTGAACTCGATTAATAATCTTGTTGAAGATATTGTTGATGATTTGTGTTACCTGGATTTGGATATGGAAATGTGTTCTAGCTATATGCCGCCAGCTAATGATATATCTAAGATAAAAGAAGCGCCTGGTTATGAATCTTTTGTTGAGGAAAAACATGAATTACTTACGTTAGAAGGTTTGTGTAATGATCTACAAGAAAGATGGCGCAGTTTTGAATTGTTATATGATGAGATTCCAGAAAAACATTCACATGTTTTTCAACACCATAAAAATATTATTTCGCGAGAAAAAGACAGAATAAAAAGAGAAAACATATCACATATTTCTTATGAATATGTTGCAATTCTTATTTTTATTGCAACAGCTAAATCAGAAATCACTATCCATAAAGACAAATTTTTGCGGAAAAATAGTAAAAAGCAAATGATGGCGTTAAGAAAATTGCGTATGGCATTTGTCACAGGGAATGATTTGCAAAAAATTCTTGTTTATCCAAGATATCGTTTTTTATTTCAGCAATTGAATAATATTGTAAATTTAATAGTGAAGATTAAAAATTATCCAAAATTGCTGCAATCAATGAGTTATATATTTAATAATTATGCAAGCAGCATTGAGCGATTATCGAAACAGTTTTTATATAAAAAAACTAATAATAAAATACCAGAAAATTTTCCTGAAAAAATACAAAGGTTATCTTTGCATTTTAACAAAAAGATAAAAGAAGTATGGGCCAAAGCGCCATGGCATGTAAAAAAATATCATAATATACGAGATCGTAAAAAAATCGGACAAGTCAATTTGTTAAACAATAATGAACATACACAAGATGAAAAATGCAGGAAAGAAATTGACACAGAAAAAGAGAAAATTTCAAAGAAAATAAAGGATGAGTGTGAGAAATACACAAAAAAACTGGAATATAAAGTAAAGCAAGATTGGCCGAAACATCGCGATCATTTATTAAAATGTTACAATAAATATAAAGAAAATCTTAAAAAAATCAAAGAGTTACTTGGAATTGGAGACGATATATCAAAGAAGGTTGAGAGTGATGTCGTTCAGAAGAATTATAATCAAATTAAAAAGTATTTGTTGGAAGTGCGTGATGAGATTGTTTCGGTTAAAACCTTATCAGAATTTACACAGGTTGATGTGGATGGTAATCCTAATGAAGAAAAGTTTAATAAGGATGTTGATAAATTATTTAATGACGTCTTGAAGCGAGTAAATTTTGGTGAAATATTAAATATACCGCAGCAAATAAATGAAATTTTGAATAACTCAAGTGATACTTTAGTGAAATTGCATGAAGCTAAGCTCTCTAATGTTTCACAAGTGAAATCGTTGGATGGTTATGATGCATCATTCCAATCTTTTAAAGATGCTTTAGCAAATTACAAAAAAGGCATGTCAATTTGGAAAACCAGATGGGATCGATATAGTAAGGTTAAGAAGTTAGAAAAGGCTTTAAAGAGCGTAGAAAAAGAAATTAAAGGTAATAAAAATAATAGCAATAATAGCAATAAAAGCTATAAGGAACAGTTTAACTTATTAGAGCTTGCGCGAGCAATTAAAAAGCAAATGGGCAAAAAAGGATTTTTAAAGAAAAGCTGGGGTCGTGAGCGCAATAAAAGTGAATTGTATATTATACTTGATGATTTGGATCAAGAAATACGTGAAAAATCACATAAGAATCTTCAATATTTAAGATCATTTAAAAACATTGATGATAAGAACGTTGATTCTGAAATTAAAGAGATTGAATTTTTTGTCGGAATGATTCCACAAACACGATCCGAATTAGAAAAGTTTTTTATGACAGATGCTGATACTGTATTGCAAGTTATACTTGGATATCAAAGTTATCTTGTTCAAAATGCGGGTATTGGGAAAAAACATTTTGAAGCTCTTAATCAATTAATTAACAAGGTTTTAACAGTTTGTGAAAAGGATAACAAAAAACCACTTGCTTTAGCTCTTTCCAAAAAACTACAGCCAGTTTACAATGAATTAAAAAAATGGTTTTCCGGTAGTAATGGCAAGATTGATAAATCATTGTTTGCAAACTTGAATTCTCTTGAAAAGAGCAGAGTCCATTATTTTATATATCAACAATTAAAACAATTGCCAAAAAATGAACCGGTATTGTTATGGGAAAAGCTTTTACCAATATACCATTTGCTGATGCAGCAACAAGATAAAGACGAAAAATTGTTGGAGATTATTGAGCAGAAGTTACTGGCAGCTTTAATTCCATATGAAAAGAGCATTTCAAAAACACAAGAACATTTTAATAAATTTAATGAGTTTAAAATAGAGCATCAGGATTTTAAGCGAAATGTTGAAGAGAAAATTGAAGAATTTGCTGGATTCATGTTTTTCGATCCTTCTTATAGGACAAAGGAAAATATTCAATATTTTATGGATAATGGATTCAAATTTTTTGAATTTAATAAGGTTGTATATCCTGAAGGGTTG
Organism: Gammaproteobacteria bacterium; assembly: GCA_050123335.1. Taxonomy (GTDB): domain Bacteria; phylum Pseudomonadota; class Gammaproteobacteria; order UBA12402; family UBA12402; genus JASFHF01. The sequence continues at coordinate 4,614 of JASFHH010000051.1, read as the reverse complement.
CATCAAAAAGGTCAAATTACTTTTGGTGCATGTGTTCAGTTGTTAGAATTCATAAAAGATTATAATGAGTTATCAGCGGATGAGTATGTTCTTATTCAAGACTTTCTTGGCAAAAAAACAATAGTTTCGGGAGACAATAATGGACAAAATAAGATTGATTTTAGGGATGAGAAACTTGTCGATTTGGTCAAAAATTTGTTGCGCAAACACATTAATACTTTATTAAAAGTAGGGTATAAGCCTGATGTAAAAATAAATGAGTTATTGCAACAAATTGATACTAAATATTATTTGCACAAGCAATTAGGGCCAAATCAGCAATCAGAACCAAATCTTTTGACTTTTGCTGTTGATGAGATATTGAAATCCAAAAATCTTTTACAAGATTTGGAGAAGGTGAACACGATAAAAGGCATACGAGATTTATTGAGTTTGTGGGATAAGATAACCCCAGAAGATCGTAATAATGATTATGTTTATGATAATAAAAATTTGGTGAAAGTATTAAAGAATTATAATTATTTTAATAAAAAGGTTAAGCTTATTTTAGAAAAGCATGCTGAGTCTGTAAAAAAAGATATAAAAAGTCTTAGTGATGATGATGTTAAGCTTATCTTGGTAAATGAAGGGGTAATGTTTGAGTATAAAGATAAATCTTATTCTATTGGCATTGAAGGATATATTGCAGTATTGAATCGTTTTTGTGGTTTTAACAATTTATCACAATCTGATTTTGAGCATGCAAAGAAAATGATTAATAAAATTGAGCAGCAAGAACTTACTGAAAAACAGAAGCAAGAAATTCAGAGCATCAAAGATAAGTTGCCCAGATTGCTGCTAAAAAACGGGTATTATAATGAAGTAAATTCCAAGCAGCATGTTATAAGTTTTTTAAAGGATGCATTAAGTGGAAAAGAACAACTTAGTGAAGATGGTTATAAACTGTTATTGGATGATAGTAAATTTCCAGAAATTAGAAGTGACATGTGGAAGTATTTTGAAGAAAATTGTTATAATGGTGCTTGGAGTCAGTCATACGCACCATTTATAAAACAGTATTTATTAGTTGATGATTGGGTTCAAAATAATCAAGCTAAAATTTTGTCGCATAAGTATTTTTTACAAAAGTTAATTGATTGCCATGATGCGCAGCAAGCAGAAAGTCTCATTGATGTATATGTGCATTTGTTGTCTGAAATCTATAAGGGTGATGAGAAGATCAATCCGCATCTGCCAGAATTTGCGCGTAGTGCATATGCTAAAAAAATTAATACTTTTATTGTTAGCATTAGAAATAAAAATAAAAATAAAGAGATCAGTTCTGGGGTGCAAGATGCAATTTATAAAAAGTTTTGTGAAAAAGGTGATTTTGGACTTAAATGTATTTATCCTTTGGTTTGTTTGTATGGGAAAGATAAGTTGCAGCAGAGGGTAGATAAAGAACAGGTGCCGCAGATGATTGCTAAACTGCGGGGTTATTTCATTGCTCAGAGTAAAAAGTATTTTCTTTTGTCACCGGATTACAAAGATGTGCTTAATGATATTAAAAAATGTTACAAGGTTGTTTCAGAATATGGCACTAATCAGCAGGTACAAGAATTAAAACTATTGAGAGAGCAATTGTATTTACAATATATTCATGCTGCTAATAGCCATGATTATAATACAGCCAAGAAAATTTATACACTCATTAATGATCTTGGCATTAAATCTGAATTTTTCAATATTGATAAGATTCAAAATTTAATATCGCAAAAAGACATATCACAAAAAGACGAAATTTGCTTATCTGTTGAATGTAAGTTAATTTTAACAAAATTAAACAATTCGCAGTTAACAGATGAAAAGCAGATGATGTTTGATGTTTTCAAAGCTGATCTTAAGTATGTTGATAATTCTGATAAAAATCGTTTAGACCGGTTATATTGGCTTTACAATCAAATTAAAAGTTGGAATAACTATGGGTATAATGAGGAGCTTGATCAACTAGTGGGTTGTAATAAAGAATTTAAAGAATTTGTTAATAAGAAAAATCGAGAAATAGAAATACAGAAGTGTGCCAAAAAATATTCAAATCTTATTAGTGAAGGTTTAGAGAAAATTTTAAACAATGAGAAACTTAAGCGTTCAGATTTGGAAAAGTTGATTTTACCAGCATTGCCAAATGGTTTAAAAGAAATTAAATTAAATATTTCCAGTGATAAAAAACAGCAGCTTTTAAAATTATTACCTAAGAAAGAGCTTGTTGTCAGAGGTAGTTATGGTGGTTCGGTTAACGGTTTAGTTATTGCAAAGCATAGTCGCAAGAATGTACGCAAGAACATAATGGCTGTTATCCGTTTTGTTTTGACGGAGGATAAAATAACTTCTTCTGATATTGAAAAGTATAATATTAAATTATGTAAATTAGTACCTACAGCCAAACTTCATAATTATAAATTGAGTAAAAGTATTGGCGGAGTTTTGGTAAAAAACCATGAGACTAAGCGGTTATTATGGTTGATTGATCGGGAATCACATGGTTTGCATTATAATGATTATCTTGTTTTGAAAACACATTGTGCGAACAAAACATATTTTGATAAAGTAAAAAACAAAATTCAAAAAGCTGTTGATAATAGTGCAGAAAATTGTTTTAAAATGTTAAAGAAGCATTTCGGGAAAAAAGATACTAGTAGGGTTGAAGAGCCAAGTAAAAAGTTTCAGTATCATAATCCGATGTATAATAAGACGGGTGGTAGAATAATAGATGGCCTGATTGGCAGCATCACTAATTTGTTTAAGAAAAAAAGCAAACCAATTAATAAAAAGGATAAGAAGGGATTAAATATTCTTGATAATCCAAATTTAATTTATGCATATAAATTTTTACAGGATTACGATAAAGATCAAAATAATTCTAAAAATTATTTAATGCAATTAAATAAATATATTCAAGTGGACAGTCTCACTAATTTGTTTAAGCGAAAAAGCAATTTGACTGTTAACAAGTTGACTGTTAAAGAAAAGAAAAGCGAAATGAATAATGGTAAGGAGAGTAAAAAACAAAATACTCTCGTATTTAAAAAATAAACATCGCATCGCCATAGCTAAAAAATCTATATTTTTTGGCTATGGCTTCTTGATAGGCGAGCATGATATTTTTATGTCCAGCGAATGCAGAGACCAGCATTAGCAATGTCGATTCAGGCAAATGAAAATTAGTAATCATTGCATCCACGCATTTAAATTTATATCCAGGATAAATAAAAATATCAGTTTCGCCAAAATACGGTTTGATTTTTCCGCTTTGAGTTGCAGTTTCTAAGCAACGCACGCTGGTAGTACCGACTGCGATGATACATCCACCGGATTGCTTTGTTTGTTGTATTTGTTGGCAAACTTCTTCTGTAACTTGAATTAATTCAGAATGCATTTTATGTTGTCTAATATCATCGGTTTTTACCGGCTGAAAGGTTCCGGCGCCAACATGTAAAGTTACGAAAGCTGATTTAATACCTTTATTTTCTATTTTTTTTAATAATTCTTCATCAAAATGCAGTCCTGCAGTTGGTGCTGCAACGGAACCATTATGTTTGGCGTATACAGTTTGATAACGTTCTTGATCGATAGCTTCTGCGGCGCGATCGATATAAGGCGGTAAGGGGATGCGGCCAAAAGAGGTTAAAGCTTTCATTATTGGATGAGCAGCGGGAAATTCCAGCTTAAATAAATCATCATGTCGGCTTAGAACTTTTACTGTAACGGCATTTTCTAGTTTTAATCTAGAGCCAGGTTTTGGCGCACGGCTGGCTTTAATGTGCGCTAAACAGATGAATTTATCCAAAATACGTTCTATTAAAAGTTCAACTTGTCCTCCAGTGTCCTTTGTTCCATATAGTCTGGCTGGAATTACGCGGCTATTGTTAAATACCAGCAAATCTTTTGGTGTAAGGAGGTTGATCAAATCGCCGAAATGTCGATGTTGGATTTCTCCTGTATCGCAATTTAAGCACAGTAAACGGCTTGCCGAGCGCTGTTTGGTTGGATATCGGGCAATTAATTCGAGTGGTAGTTTATAATAAAAATCTGCTAATTTCATAGTGCGCTATTTTACAATAAATCCTATAAAATCCAATAAATTAGATTGACAATAGGGTGTTTATCTTTCACAATGACGCGTTCGGAAATGTGTTTGTATGAGAATTTTTAAAAAAGGTAATGGAGGGGTTCCCGAGTGGCCAAAGGGATCAGACTGTAAATCTGACGGCTCTGCCTTCGTAGGTTCGAATCCTACCCCCTCCAGACTTGGGCTGCGGGTGTAGTTCAATGGTAGAACTTCAGCCTTCCAAGCTGATAGTGTGGGTTCGATTCCCATCACCCGCTCCAGTTTAGAAGGGGAAGGTTATGGGTTTGATGCCCACATAGCTCAGTAGGTAGAGCACTTCCTTGGTAAGGAAGAGGTCACCGGTTCAAATCCGGTTGTGGGCTAGTTGGGAACAGCTGATTTAATGGTGTCAAGTCTAGACTTGAGACTTGATTTGATTTTGATTTGGTTGCCAAGTCTCAAGTCTAGACTTGACACCTAGGAGGAATAGACAAATGAGCAAAGAGAAGTTTGAAAGAACGAAGCCG